>NZ_CP058990.1:3086368-3445158 GCF_019021925.1 Cellulophaga sp. HaHaR_3_176 | reverse complement strand
TGATTGGTAGTATACTCGCAGGAATACAAATTGCCATATCACAACCAATAAAAATTGATGATGTTGTTGTGGTTGAAGGTGAATGGGGAAAAATTGAAGAAATTACACTTACGTATGTTGTTGTTAATATTTGGGATAAAAGACGCCTAATTTTACCTACTACTTATTTTATTGAAAAACCTTTTCAGAACTGGACGAAAACATCTTCTGATATATTAGGAACTGTTTTTTTATACACAGATTACAATGTTCCATTTGATGAAATAAGAAAAGAACTAACAAAAATTTTAGAAGATTGCGATTTATGGGATGGAGAAGTTAACAATTTACAAGTAACAAACTCTCAACCAAATAGTGTTGAAATTAGAGCTTTAGTTAGCGCCGTAGACTCGCCCACTGCATGGGATTTAAGAGTGCATGTAAGAGAAAAATTAATTACATTTTTACAAGAAAATTACCCTGAAAGTATTGCTCGAACACGGGTAAATATTAAAAATTTAGATGCCCTTAAAAATACAACAGAATAACTAACGTTAGTATTATTAGTTATTTATGCATAAAAAATACTATTTGACCAAAATATGCCAATTCGATTATTAATCACATTTATTTTTTTATTGTTTTTTGGACAAATAAACGCTCAAGAACAGAATAGTTTGCTTTGGGAAATATCAGGCAATGGGCTTTCTAAAACCTCGTATTTATACGGGACAATGCATGTTAGTAAAAAAATAGCTTTTCGGTTAGATGATGTTTTTTATGAAGCTTTAAACAAAAGCGAGGTTGTCGCACTAGAATCAGATCCTAATACATGGCTAGATAATGAAGATAATATGGGTTTTGGTTATGGCGAAAGCTTTATAACAACAGGCTTTTACACACGGCCTTTTACCATGTCTAACCCTAAAAAAGAGGAAATTGCAGCGTATTTAGGTTTAGAAGATCAGATGATTAATAATATTCTGTACCGTACAGATGAATATTCTCAAAATTTTGAAGAAGACACCTATTTAGATATGTTTATTTATCAAGCGGGTTCTAAATATCTAAAACCCATAGTTGCTTTAGAAGACTTAGAAGAATCTACAACGCTTGTAGGTAGAGCTAGTTTTAATAGCACAAAAGAAAAGCCTGCTGAATGGTTGCAGAAAAAAATGCAACAACAAGGTGCTCTTCAACTTTTACAAGACGCATACAGAGAACGAAATATAAACCTGTTAGATTCTATCGATCAAGGTATGTATACAGAGCATTATTTAAAAAATATGCTATATGTACGTAACAAAAACATGGTTACCATGTTAGATTCTATAATTCAAAAATCTAAAGTTTTTACAGGTATCGGAGCAGCACACTTGCCTGGCAAAAAAGGTGTAATATCTTTATTAAGACAAAAAGGATACACCGTTAAAGCTTTACAGTCTAAAGCCTCTAAAAAAGGGATTAAACTTAAAGAACAATTTGAAGAAAAAATTAAAGATAATAGCTATCAAATACAATCCGTAGATGATAATACTTTTTCACTACTATTACCAAATAAATTATACCCAGTTGCCGAGTTTTCTAATACATTTTACATATCGCCAGACTTGGCTAATGGTAGCTTTTTTACAGCTAATAGAATACCTACATTTTCATATTTAAGAAAAGGGCAGCCATATACGATTGATGATATAGACAACTTGTTATTTGAAAACATACCTGGTAAAATAGTAGAAAAAAATAAAATTGAAAGAAATGGATATAAGGGTTTAGATATTAAGAATATTTTGAAAAATGGTGAGTCCCAACGTTATCAAATATTCATCACTCCGTTAGAAATTATAATTTTTAAAATGGGTGGTAATGGCACATATGTAAAACAATTTTCTGATACTGTTTTTAATAGTATACGTTTTAAAAAATTAGAAAATAAGCCTAAAATTGTTTCTTCTGTCTACAAGGATTTTTCGGTAGAAATGCCTTCAAACTACACATTTACAAACACAAACAGGAACGGAACAAGATTAATCCAAGGCTTTGATTCTATAAATAATACTTATCGGTTTTTAAAGAAAATTACTCTACATGATTATGATTTTATAGAAAAAGACACATTCGAATTAAAGCAAATACAAAAAAGATTTTATCAAGATTTAAAACTTAAAGAAAAATATAATTCGTTTAAAACAAATAGCTTATCATCTTCAGCTACAATAGATAGTTTAACTAATAAAAAATTACATTTATTTACTGAAATTGATGGCGAAAATTATTATTTACTAGGAATAGTGACTAGTAACACAGAAGATTCTAAACGTTATTTCGATTCTTTTAAAGTAAAAAAACCTATTTATACCGAAGAGTTTAAAAAGGTAAAAGATACCGCTTTGTTTTTTACTACAGTATCACCTGTTAAACCTCCAAAATTTGTTGTAAACAGTAATGGCTATAATAAAAAGGAGATAAAAGATTATAATGCTTTTAGCAAAAAAACTATCTATCAGAATAAAAATAATGAAGCTATTGCCGTACAAGTAAACAAATCGCATGATCTTTTAATGTTCACAGATATAGACTCTGTATGGACCTTGAGAAAAATGCTTTATGTAAATAAAAAATATATCATCAGCAATGAAACAAAACAAGTTTCTAATGATGGAAATAATGAGTTAGTACTAACTCTAACTGATACAGCAAGTACACGAGGAATTTTAATTAAAAATATATCGAAAGGCGGTTTACTTTACGAAATTAAAGCTGTTATAGATACCATTAAAAAGCCAAGTAAATTTGTTTCTGAATTTTTTGATAATTTTAAACCCACTGATACAATTATCGGGAAAAACATATTAAAAGATAAGACCTCAATTTTTTTTAAAGCACTACGAAATAATGATTCAATTATATTAAATGGATATCAACTCATCAATTTTAAGAAAAAAGACATTGATTCTTTAAAGTTCTATGTTTCTGAATTTCAGTTTAAAGAGAATCAAAAAAACATACAATCATACTTGATTCAACGTTTAGCAATGATTGATGATTCTAAAACTACTAATTTCTATTCTGATTTTTATCAAGAATCATATAACAACTCGTCATCACAAACTAAAATTCTACAAGCAGTTTCTAACAAAAAAACTCAAGAGTCTGTTGTCGAGTTACTAAACCTTATGTCTAAAGATTTGCCTTTGGTTTCTAGCAATTATGAGATTTATAAAATTTTCAAACCCTATGTTGACAGTCTTCCTCTTGCAAAAAAACTATATCCTGAAATATTAGACTTTAGTACTATTGAAGAGTATAAATCTCCCATATTCTCTCTTTTAGCCAAACTCAAATCTAAAGACTACATTAAGGCTAAGACTTATAAAAAATATAGAAAACAGATGTTGAACGATGCCAAAATTCAATTAAAAAGAGAACTTGGCAAAACAACTAATTACTATGAAGAAAACTCATATTATAACGACTTTATCCCCTTTAAACAAACATCTGTATTAGAAGATTACATTCAATTATTACACCCATTTATAAAAGAAAAAGAAGTACAATTATTTTTTGACAGGTTAGATTTAATAAAAAATGCAGATTTACAAACTACAAAAATAGCTTTACTAGCCGGTACCACTAGTAAACCGAAAACTAAAGAGATAACGAGTTTAGCAAAAAATATAAATAGTAGAAATTTACTTTTTACAAAGCTTAAAAAAGTAGATAAGCTCAATTTTTTTCCGCCTGAATATAAGACGCAAAAATTACTTGCCGAAGCACAACTTTTTAGCAATAAAAATTATAAAAAAAATATTGATTCTATTCTTTTTATAACTGAAAGAAATATCAAATTTGAAAACAAAGACTATACAGCTTATGCTTTCAAATACAGGAAAAATGATGATTATGATAAAAATTTTTCAATGTATCTTGCTGTTTACCTGTCTGAAGGTGGTTTAAAAGACAAACCTTTATATCAAAATTCAGGTATTAGAATAGAAGATACTGAAACAGATGAAGAAGCTTTAAATTTAGTTATAGAAGAGTTTATTTTAAAAGATAGACCCCGTGCTGAAATTTACAGACCAAACCAAGTCGATTTTTATAATTATTATGACTATTAAACTATATTTATAACTCACATCAGAAAATTATACATGAGTATAAACAACAACCATAACGACCAAAAAATAACCTCTGCCTTTATTGACTTATTAAGAAAAGAGGGCAACAAAGCTTTGAGCATTTGTTTATCATTAAATAATGATGACAAGTTTAAGTCTGCTATAAAAACAATTACCGATTCTGAATATAAAACAACACGGTATAAGTTTGAACATTTATTACTGAAAGACCTTGTTAAGGTTTACAACACCTTTGCTTTACTGCACAATTCTAAATCAAGAATACCAGCCAAGGTAAAGTTTATCCTTATCTATTTATATGAAAAATTGCAAGGCAAAGACCTTTCTAAAACTTTTGATATAGAAAAACTAACTAAAATACCTTTATCAAATCAGTTTGATAAAAACGTTGACTTAATTCAAGAGCTTTCTTTTTTTCAACCTAAAAACGAGCTTAAACCAGAATATCTTTCAACATTAATCTTATCAAAAATAAATAGTAATGAATTTGAGGCAATTGCATCTTTTTTAAATAGAATTGCTCTTTTAATGGCTCAAGCTGATGGCGTTGTTGCATTAAATGAAGAAGAAACACTTAAATCTATTTCAGAAAAAATAAACAATCCTAAAATTAGTATTGAGAACTCCATTTACAATGAAGTTCCACAAAATGATACTCTAGAAAAAGTTTTACAGGAATTAAACGAATTGATTGGTTTAGAAGATATAAAAAGCAATGTAAACGATCTTATCAATTTTTTAAAGGTTCAAAAATTAAGAGAAGAAAAAGGTTTAAAAACAAACCAGACCTCGCTTCATTTTGTTTTCATGGGTCCTCCGGGGACAGGAAAAACTACAGTTGCTCGAATGCTCGGTCGAATATTTAAACACTTAGGCTATTTAAAAAGAGGACATTTGGTAGAAACTGATAGATCTGGTATGGTTGCAGGTTATGTAGGCCAAACAGCTATTAAGGCAGACGAAATTATAACTGCCGCTACTGATGGTGTTTTATTTATTGATGAAGCATATTCGCTTTCTTCTGGCGGATTAAATGATTTTGGGTCTGAAGCCATTGAAATCATCTTAAAAAGGATGGAAGATTTAAGAGAAAAGCTAGTGGTGGTAGTTGCGGGATATCCTGATGAGATGGAGATTTTTATAGAATCGAACCCTGGTTTACAATCTAGGTTTAATAGATATCTTAATTTCAATCACTATAAACCAGAAGCTTTATTAGACATCTTTAAATTAATTTCTGAAAAATCAGATTTTACCTTAACAGATGATGCACAAGAAAAGCTTTTTGAAATTATAACTAGAGTTTATGATAAACGCCATAAAGGTTTTGGTAATGCAAGAACAATGCGAAACCTTTTTGAGAAAATAATTGAAAGACAAGCCAATAGAGTTGTTTCTATTACAAACATTACTGAAGAAATTTTAATTACGATTACCGAAGAAGATATTCCTGAAATATTAAAAACAGTAAAAGAAATTTGCGTTTTTGAAGACCAAGAAAATTAAAAATTTATGAGTATCCAAGATTTAATACTTTGGTTTAACACAAACCGCACTTATGTGCTCTATTACTTTGCTATAGCTTTAATTTTAGCTGTAATTTGCAACTTAATACTTAAACCTAAAAATGTAAATTCTATAAAATATATTATGTCTGCTATAGTATATGGGGTTTGTATACCTGGTTTATTAGCGTTCTTTTTATTGCTTTACAACATACTTTTTTTAAGACAAAACATACTAGAGTTAAGTCTTGTAACTTACTTTTTGCCAATAATAGCAATGGTTTCTGTAATAATCATTTTAAATAAAAAAGTGAAAATGTCTAGATTGCCCGGCTTTACAAAACTGTCTAGCTTAATGGTAATGATAAGCATTGCTTTTTTTATTCTATTTATTTTACAAAGGTCTCATTTTGGTGTATTAATCTTAGGAGGCTTTACTCAATTACTATTAGTTTTTGGTGTAATTCTGGTTATACTTAGAGTAGCATGGGCAAAATTTGTAAAATAAAAAACAGTCATTGTAACAAATACTGAATATTATATACATATAATTAAGTATGTTACATATCGATAAAAAGAAAACATACAGGATATAATCGTTAAAATTAACTAAATTTATAGTCTTTTATTCTGAATAAAAGATACAAATCAAAAAAAGCTTGAAATGGCAGAAGAAAAATTTAATTGGAAATCTCTATTTGTAAATGATAACGTAAATCAAACCGAAGACACAAAGACTTCGGCCCCAAGTAAAACTGATTTCCCTAAAGAGGTAACAAGTTCAAGCACTAAATTTCCTGATACTCCACCACCTCTAAACACTAAAGTTGAAGCCTCTAGCTTAGATAACTCCATTTTAAACAATGTTATAGAAATGTATGAATCTGGTTTTGAATCATTGAATTTACCTGGATATGATTTTTACGAATTCTTTAAAGCTATTAAAGCTGTAGGTTCAAACGATGCTAGTGTTTATAAAATGGCCATAACTATGGCTCAAAGTGTTGATTCTAAAGTTTCGAAAAAATCACTTTTAGATGGTGCTGAATTTTACATTAAAGAAATTAATAATGTACATGAGTCGTACCAATCTAAAGGAAGCTCTAAAAGAGAAGAAATACAGACGAATCAAATAAGTCAAAAAAAGATATTATCATCTGAAATATCTGAGTTAGAAAAACAAATTTTAACTTTACAGACTAAAATTAGTGAGAAGAAGAATCAGCTAAACTCTATTGATAGTGGTCTATTATCTGAAACAGCAGATATAGAACAAAAAATAGTTGCTAATAACATCGCTAAAAATAAAATTCTTGAGACCATTACTGTCGTAGTAGACGGTATTAAACAAAACCTATAATAAACAACCATCCAAATGAATATTGAAGAATCTAAAAGTCATGTACTAGATTTACCTATTTTAAAACATTTTGACGACGAAAAGGGTGAGATATCTTTAAACCCAAACAACTGGAGAAATGGTGAAAAAGGTTTAAATACAGTGATAAAATTAGCCCTTTTTGCTGCTGTAGGTTATGGAGCTTGGGTTTATATTTTACCTCCACTTTTTACAGCCTTAGGGCAAGTTATTGCTTTAGCAGGAGTTGGCATTTTCATCATATTTTTAATTATGATGCTTCCGGTTATATTTAAAGGATTAAGAAGATTGACTAGAAGTTTACATAAATCTCTAATCAAACATGATCCTTTTGGAGAGTTACAGGAGCAAAAAGAAAAAATGATTAAAAACAGAAATGTTTTTAAGGGCTCAAAAGCAAAAATCAAAGCTTTAAAAAGCAACATGGAATCTGAATCTTATAAAGCTGAAAAAGAAGCTGGAGAATATCAAGAACGTGTGTTAATGCTACAAAAGCAAGCACAAAAAATTAAATCAGAAATGGAGCGCATCGTCGCAGAGAAAGGCTCTGCAGGAAGAGATACCGATGAGTATGTTGAGAACCATAGTAAATTAGCTAAGAAATTATCTGAATCTCAGCGTGTAACGCACCAATTAGAACAAAGCAAAAGCTTTATTCAAAAATATGGTAGTCGTGCTAATGTTATGGGAAAATTAGATCGCAAACTTACTCTAGCAGGTACTGCTATCGATATTAAAATATCTGATTTTGAGGTTACCATACAAATGCTAGAAAAAGAATATGCTTTTGCAAAATCTGCCAGAGAAGCAACGGAAGGAGCTAAATCTGCTATGCATTTTACAAAAGATTGGGAGTTAGAATATGCTTTAGATGTAATTACCGAAACTATTGCTATGGACATTGCCAGAACACAAGAAAATTTATCTGATATAGATATGTTAACTAGTAAATATGATGTTGATAGTGATGAGTTATATTCTCAATTAGATACGCTAGCTGATAAAATTAAAACTGGTAAAGATTTTATTCCTGATTCAGGAAAATACAACAACCCTAACTACAAGCTTACAAATGAAGATAAGCAAGAGAGTGGTGGATTTGGAAAAATGTTTGACTAATTATAAACTATAAATAGAATAAAAATGGGTAAAATTTTACGAACAAAAAAGCTGACCACCTTATCAGAGTTGTTAATTGTAGTCGTCTTATTAAGTGCTATACTTACTGCTGTTTATTACTTTGCACCTGGCCTAAGAGTTGGTGAGGCAAAAGTACTAGATGGTATAAATGTTGATAAAAACGAAGTTAATAATGTTATTACTTCTGATAAGTTACCATTACCTTCAACTAGCACATCGAATGAGGTTAATAATAAACCACTAGTTCGTATTGCTGCTTATGCTTGGAATGCGCAATCAGGAATAATTGTTGCAAATGGAGGCCCTAAAACAACTAAAGGCTCTTTAATGGAGCAAAACGGTGTTAATCTTGAAATAATTCGTCAAGATTGGCTTTCGGAGCTTCGTAATATGCAAATGAAATTTGTTGAAGAATTTGACCGTGGTGAAGAATATCCAGATGCTGACAAAAGTGCTTTTGCTATTATAATGATGGGCGATGGTGCTCCATTTTACATTAGTACAATGCAACAAGCTTTAGACGACAAGTTTGGTAAAGACAAATACCACGTACAAGTAGTTGGTGCTGTAGGTATTAGTTATGGTGAAGATAAATTAATTGGCCCACCAAGCTGGAAAGTTGATCCAAAGAGCATGAAAGGTGCTTTAATTTCTACTGTTTTAGGTGATGGAGATTGGGTTACTGCGCTTAACTATGCTTTCGCAAACGGACTTAAAGTAAATCCAGATTCTAACACATACGATCCTGATGCAGTGAACTTCTACCCTTCTCAAGATGATGATTACATCAAATCTGCTGAAGAGTTAATTAAGTCTCAAAAATCGGGATGGACAGTTCCTTTAAAAGAAGTTAAAAATGGTAAATTAACTGGTAAAACAATCAATAAAAAAATTGACGGTTGTGCAACTTGGACTCCAGGTGATAAAATGGTTTTTGATGCTTTAAGTGGTTTCACTGATGTTGCTTCAACAAAAGAATTTAACAACCAAATGGCAACTACTGTAATTGCTGTAAAAGAATGGTCTGTTCAACACCCACAAATTGTAAGTAATATTCTTAAATCTGCTTTAACTGCTTCAAACCAAATGAAACAGTATGATGAGTGGCAAATAAGAGCTTCAGAAGCAGTAGCTGAAACTTATGACTTAGAAAGCGCTAAGTACTGGTATGATATGTTTAAAGGTCAGAAAGGAAGCAAAAACGGAATTGACTACAACATGGGAGGTTCAAGAGTTTTCAATTATTCTGATGTTATGCAGTATTACGGTATTACTGATGGTACCAACAGATATAAAGCTGTTTACAACCAAGTTTCAAGCTACCTTAAAGAACTTAACCCTTTCGGATTTAACGAGTTTGTTAAGCGTATAGTGCCTTATGATGAAGCTGTAAACTTATACTTTATAAAAAACATTAATGATATTGAATCTGGTACAGCTTACAAAGCTGATTATAGTAAAGAAGCAAGTGAGGTAATGGCATCAGGAGAATGGAATATTAGTTTTGATACTGGTAGTGCAAACATTTCAAGTTCTTCACAAAGCACATTAGAATCTATATACAACCTACTAATTCAGGCTGAAGATACTAAGTTAAGCTTAGAAGGGCATACAGATGATACTGGATCAAGTAATACTAATTACGATTTGTCTCAAAAAAGAGCTCAAGCTGTAGTTAACTTCTTAAGAAGTAAAGGAATTCCTCAATCTCGTTTTCAAACTGTTATTGGAAAAGGTGAAGATGAGCCTATTGCAAGCAATACAACCAACAACGGTAGAGCCAAAAACCGAAGAGTAGTTATTGTGCTTTTAAAATAAAAAATCAATTTTAGAATAAACTGAGCCGCTCCAATCTTAAATATCATTTTGGTGCGGCTTTGTTTTTTTAGATTAACTCTTACTTAATATGAAAAACATATTTACTCCTTTTGAAAATATTGGCAAAAACACCAAGCTATTAATAATGCTTGGATGGATTATTGCTGTATTCGGAATTTGGTTTGTATCAAGCATGGGAGAAACACACCTTTTTCCCTCTCCTCAGCAAGTGTTACAAGGTTTTATTGAACTTTATAACGAAGGCCTTGTTGTTCACATAGGCAGCTCTTTATTGCTATGCTTTTCTGCAATTATTATTGCTATAATTATATCTTTAACATTTAGCTATTTATCTACAATACCATTAATTAACCCTGTAGCCAGAGCTTTAAGTAAATTAAGATATTTGCCACTAACAGGTATTACATTTTATTTAGCAATTTTAATTAGTGATGCAAGAACAATGCAAATTTGGGTTTTAGTAGTTTTTATGAGTACCTACCTAACTACATCTCTTTTAAGTATGGTAAACTCAATATCTCAAGAAGAATTTGACCACGCTAGATCACTTGGGTGTAATAGATGGGAAGTTTTATGGGAAGTAGTAATCAAAGGTCGTATTGATTATGTAATTGATGTAATTCGCCAAAATTTAGCTATTGTTTGGATGATGCTTGTTACGGTTGAATCTATTTTAGTAGCAGCTGGTGGATTAGGGTTTTTAATTAAAAACTCTGATAAATTCATGAATCATGGTAGAATAATTGCATTGCAAATTGTAATTCTATTAGTTGGCCTTTTTATTGACTTTGTCTTAGACTACCTAAGAAAAAGCTTTTTCAGATACTCAAAAATATAGCAGATGAATTATACTAGCGAAAATACATTACTCTATGTTGAAAACCTTAGCGTTGCCTATGGTGATAAAACAATAATTAAAGATATTAACCTTGTAGAAAAAGATGTTATTAGAGATAATGAAACTACAGGACAAGTTATAGCTGTTGTAGGACGCTCAGGAACAGGAAAATCTACATTTTTTAGAGCGCTTACTGGTTTAGTAAAACCAACAACCGGTAAAGTGTTGATTGCAAATACTAGTACTACTGATGCTAGAAATGACGCTAAAGAAGTTTATGAAGGTGATATAGGGTTTGTAGATCAAAAATACACGCTATTCAGAAACAAAACAGTTTACGAGGCGCTACTTTTTGCTCTTCGCAAAAAAGAAATACCGAAAGAAGCTAAACATAAACAAATTATACGATACCTAAAAGATTGGGGTTTAGAAGCCGCAAAAGACCAATACCCATGTGAACTTTCTGGAGGGCAAAGACAAAGAACTGCTATTATTGAGCAGATTTTTTCTTCAGGTCACTACATGGTTTTAGATGAACCTTTTTCTGGTTTAGATGTTGGTAATATTGAAGATGTAAAAAAAGCATTTAAATTAATTACAAACAGTCATGAGTTTAATACCATCATATACTCTACACATGATATTGACTTAGCTGTAGAACTTGCTGATAGTATTTATGTTATTGGATACCCTGAAGTTGATGGTAAAAAAATGACTTACGGTACTATTATAAAACATTTTGATATGAAAGAGATTGGGCTAGCTTGGAAAGAATTTGGCTTAGACCATTTAGATATCGTAAAACAAATTAAAGCAGTAATGCTAAAACCTTAGTAATAGCAATGAGGATATTTTTTACCACACTTATAAGTTTAATTGCATTTTCATGTTTTTCGCAAAACATAGTTTGCTCTGTTCAAGATAAAGAAGCATTTAATGAAAAAATCACTTCTTTAAGCAAAATTCAAACCACTAATTTAGGCGAAACCATGGTTGCTGTAGGCAAAACATTTTTAGGCACACCTTATGTTGCTCAAACGTTAGAAGTAAGTGAAACAGAATCGTTGGTAATAAACTTACATGGGTTAGATTGCACTACTTTTGTAGAGAATGTTTTGGCATTTACACTACTTTTAAAAGAAGAAAAAACTGATTTTGATACTTTTACAGAAACTCTAAAAACCATTCGGTATAAAGATGGAAACCTAAATGGTTACCCATCTCGATTACACTACTTTTCTGAATGGATTGCAAATAATGAATCTAAAAAATTAGTTACTGATATTACCTCAGAAATAGGAGGTTCTATTAGCACTAAACCCATAAATTTCATGACTACGCATAGAGATTTATATCCTTTTTTAAAAGATAACGATGCAAATTTCGAAAAGATAAAGGAGTCTGAAAACTATTTAAACACTAAAGAAATTTGCATACTACCACAAGATCAGATTGCAGCAAATGAACAACTTATGCAATCAGGAGACATTATAGCACTAACGACATCTATAAAGGGCTTAGACATAACACATACTGGTATTGCTAGTAGAGAAAAAGATGGACGTATACATTTGCTTCACGCTTCAACAACAGGTGAGGTTAAACTTTCTAAAGTACCTTTAGTTGATTATTTAAAAAAAATAAAGAGCAATACAGGTATAATGGTAGCAAGACCACTTTAACACCTATATTGCTCTTTTTGAAATTATCTTTTTTTAAAATTTAAAATCTACCTCTTCAAACACCAATTGATTCCACCCAATAAATGCTTTCTAAAATTAGTGTCATCATAAGACTCTTTTGTATGACCTAATCCTGTATAAAAAGATCTACCACCATCAAATTCATGGTACCAAGCTATTGGATGATTATCTCCATTTTTACCACCTATATAACTAGACTCATCTAACTCTAATACAACATTAATATCTGGATTGATATTTTTGAAATTGTACCATTCATCATAATGCATCCAAGTATCAGATAAATGTGATGTAGATTCATGATTATTATCTAAAACATTAATTCTAGCATCTTGCTGCTCAGGATGGTTTAAAAAATATGCTCCAACTAATTCTCCATACCAAGACCATTCGTATTCCGTATCTGTGGCAGCATGTACACCCATGAAACTCCCACCATTCTGAATATAAGATTCGAAAGCTTCTTGCTGTTCATGCCCTAATACATCTTGTGTTGTACTTAAAAATAAAACTAATTGGTATTTTTTTAGATTTTCTGCATTAAATTGAAGAGAATCTTCTGTCTGAGAAACCTCAAAATTATCTTGAATTCCTAGTTGTCTGATTGTTGATATTCCTTTTTCTATTGCCTCATGTCTATAGCCAGCAGTTTTTGAAAATACTAAAACTTTTGGCTTTACAGCTTCTAATTTAGATTTGGAGATACGCAAAGGTTCAGGATGATTTAAAACAACTTGCTGATCTACTTTAGTGCCTGCACATGAAGACAAAAAAGTAATAAAAAGTAATAAAAATGTGCCTTTATAAACTAATTTCATAATTTTTAAATTATATAATAAATGCTAAATATCGTCAATTCTGCAGAACAAATATGTTCTAATTCATTAAAATAATCTTAAAAAATTAAGAACCTGCTAATGACATTAAATATTTTTTAGGAGTAGTACCGTACTTTTTCTTAAAAGCGGCTATAAAATGACTTGCGGTACTATACCCTACTTTCAAACCAACCTCATTAACATTATGTTGCCCACTTTCTAACATTTTTCGGGCGTAATCCATCTTATAATCAAATAAAAAACTAAAAACAGAGTCTCCATAAATTTGCTTAAAGCCTTCTTTTAATTTTTTCAATGATAAGCCTATCTCATCAGATAGCTCATTTAAAGTAGGAGGCTCAGCCATACGCGAAATCATAATCTCTTTTGCCTTTCTAATTCTTCTCACATTGTCTTCATCAACTAAAAAAGGACATTGTTCAATATCAGCATCTGTACTTTTATTAAAATAAAGAGAAATAAGCTCATAAACTTTCCCCTTTATATACAACTCTTTAATTGATGGGTGCAAGTTATAATTCATCATCTGACTTAAAATAACAGCGATTGCAGGGCTAACTCCTTCTTGGCTATAATATTTTTTATCCTTGTTATCTTTACTTAAAAAAGGAATGTAATCAGCTTCTCTAGAAAATAGAGAATGAAATTTTCTGATCGTCATTACTACTGAAACTAACCATGAGTTAGGGTTTAACTCCAGATTTAAAGGTAAATCTATTTGAGTATTATACAATAAAAGAGAATTTTCTTCTGAAACTTCTAATGCATACCTACCATCATTAAAAATAAACTTAGCACTACCTTTTAAACAAAAATGAAATTGAATAAAAGAGCTATCTATTTCTCTGCTAACTTTTTGAGTATGAGCATCATCGTTCTGAATTTTCAAAACAAAAAAACCTTCATCAATTAAAACTTCTTCAAATGAACCTTTAGCGGTACTTTTATCTTCCATAATTCACAGTTTAACGATTAATTTATTTAGAAACATTCTAAATAAATTAATTAGAAAGCCTTACAATTCCTACAAAATTAAGATATTTAAGTATATTAGTAATCAAATAAAGAGAAAAAAACTTGAATCGTTACTTATTGTTCCTCTAGCGTTATTTTTATCGGTTTAGTGATTCTATTTTTGTGCTCGATTGTTCAAATTAGATGAAAGATTACCACATTTCGAAACACAACTCGTTTTATACCATAGGTCTTAATTACAAAAAGGCAGATGCAGAAGTTCGAGGAAAATTCAGCTTAGAAGAAGCGACCATGGAAACTTTGCTTATTCAAGCTAAGGATCAAGGCCTTGATGGCTTACTAGTTACTTCTACTTGTAATCGTACTGAATTACACGGTTTTGCTCAACACCCTTTTCAGTTAATCAAACTTTTATGTGATAATACTATTGGTACTGTTGAAGAATTTCAAGAAGTTGCTTATGTATACAAAAACAATGATGCTATAAGTCATTTGTTTAGAGTTGGAACTGGTTTAGACAGTCAAATATTGGGTGATTTTGAAATTATTAGCCAATTACGTCAAAGCTTTACGCGTTCAAAAAAACACC
Organism: Cellulophaga sp. HaHaR_3_176; assembly: GCF_019021925.1. Taxonomy (NCBI): domain Bacteria; kingdom Pseudomonadati; phylum Bacteroidota; class Flavobacteriia; order Flavobacteriales; family Flavobacteriaceae; genus Cellulophaga; species Cellulophaga sp. HaHaR_3_176. The sequence goes on along the minus strand of NZ_CP058990.1, from coordinate 3,430,231 downwards.
AACTTGCAAATCCTTTTTTAGAAAGACTTTGCAACTCTGTAATTCAAGCGAGTAAAAGAATTAAGAATGATACTGAAATATCTTCTGGTGCTACATCTGTAGCTTTTGCTTCTGTTCAATATATTTTTAAAAATGTTACTGATATTTCAGATAAAAACATTTTACTTTTCGGAACAGGAAAAATAGGAAGAAACACATGTGAGAATTTAATTAAACACACCAATAATTCACACATTACACTTATAAATAGAACAAAGGATAAAGCTGAAAAAATTGCTGGAAAATTTAACCTAGTCGTAAAAGACTATGGTGATTTACAAGCAGAAATTCGCAATACCGATGTGCTTATTGTTGCAACTGGAGCGCAATCTCCAACCATATCAAAAGAATTAATCTATACAAAAAAGCCGCTTTTAATATTAGATTTATCTATTCCTAAAAATGTTTCAGATGATGTTGCAAATTTACCAAATGTAACCGTGGTGCATTTAGACCAGTTATCGCAAATAACAGATGAAACTTTAGAAAAAAGAAAGCAATTTATCCCTGAAGCCGAAGCAATTAACGAGCATATAAAAAATGAATTTATTCAGTGGTTGGAAACTAGAAAATTCGCTCCTGTTATAAAGGCTTTAAAGAAAAAATTAAAAACTATGAAAGACGAAGAACTCGACTTTCAAAGTAAAAAACTTACCGATTTTAATTCAGCTCAAGCAGATATTGTTACTGAGCGAATTATTCAAAAAATAACTAAACAATTCGCAAATCACTTGAAAGGCGAAGACACTGATGCAGACAACAGTCTTGCATTAATTCAAAAAGTGTTTCAATTAGAATTAGAGACTAAATGAGTAAAGTAATCCGTATTGGAACACGTGATAGCGAATTAGCGCTATGGCAAGCAAATACCGTAAAAAAACAATTATCAGAGCAAGGATACCAATCGGTATTAGTTCCTGTCAAATCAATGGGAGATCTTGTTTTAGACAAACCTTTACATGAACTTGGTATTACTGGTGTTTTTACAAAAACCCTTGATATTGCTATGCTTAAAGGTGAAATTGACATTGCTGTACATTCTATGAAAGATGTGCCAACTGTTTTACCAAAAGGTATTGTTCAAGCTTCAGTTCTAAAGCGTGGGAACTATATGGATATTCTTGCATTTAAAGATAATGAAGAGTTTTTATCACAACCAAACGCAACAATTGCAACAGGCAGCCTTCGTAGAAAAGCACAATGGTTAAATAGATACCCTACCCATACTGTTGTAGATTTAAGAGGTAATGTACAAACACGTGCAGAAAAATTTGAAAACAATGATTGGAATGGTGCAATTTTCGCTGCCGCTGGTTTAGAACGTGTTGGTTTAGAATTTGAAGACACAATTGGATTAGCTTGGATGGTACCAGCTCCTGCACAAGGCGCAATTATGATCGTTGCCTTAGAAGATGACGAATTTTCAAGAAAAGCCTGTGCCGAGCTAAACCACACCGATACAGAAATTTGCACAACTATAGAGCGTAAATTTTTAAACTTACTTGAAGGTGGTTGCACTGCTCCAATAGGGGCTTTAGCCTACATTAAAGATAACAACGTAACCCTTAAAGGCGTGTTGTTAAGTATTAACGGCAAAAAAAGAATTGAAGTTGAATTCACATCTAAAGTAGGTGCGCATGAGAAGCTTGCAGAAGCATGTGCTGAACGTATTTTTAGTCGAGGTGGTAAACTTTTAATGAGTGAAATTTCTGGAACAGAAATACAAAACACATTATTTTCAACTAAAAAATTGACTCCTGATCAGGTCGCTCTTTTTGTTGACAAAGCTTCTGTTTCATCTGAAGATTTTATTCAAGTTAGCTTAAACCGTATTCCTAGATTAGTTTTAAAATCTAAAATAGAAAACGTAATTATCACAAGTCAAAATGCTGTTGAATCAATATTAGCAAGCATTAGTCCTGATGAGTTACAATTCAAAAATATCTATTGTGTAGGTCGAAAAACAAAACGATTAATAGAAAAAAGAATCGGAAAAGTAACACATTTTGCTGCTACCGCTAAAGACCTTGCTACATACTTAATTGATCATATAGAAGGTACTGAAGCTACTTATTTTTGTAGCGACATTAGATTAGATGAGTTACCAGATATTTTATCAGAGAATAAAATTACATTAAACGAAATTGAAGCATATGCTACGAAGCAATCACCTATAGAGGTTGAAGCAACAGTAGAAGGAGTTCTTTTTTATAGCCCATCAAATGTGCAAAGTTTTATACAGAAAAACACAAAAGAGATTATCGCATATTGCATAGGAGAAACAACAGCTGAAGAAGCTAAAAAACACTTTAAAGACGTTCGCATTTCAAAAATGCCAACTGTAGAAAGTGTGATAAAATTGGTAAACGAAAAATATAATAGCTAATATATATTACATATGTTAAAGAACGATTTATTCTTAAGAGCATTAAAAGGAGAAACTGTTGAGCGTCCACCAGTATGGATGATGCGCCAAGCAGGCAGGTATTTACCTGAATTTATGGAAATCAAAAAAGAATATGATTTCTTTACTAGATGCCAAACTCCAGAGTTAGCTTCTGAAATTACGGTTCAACCTATTCGTCGATATGGTATGGATGCTGCTATTTTATTTTCTGATATTTTAGTCATTCCTCAGGCAATGAATATTGAAGTACAAATGAAACCCGATTTTGGTCCTTATTTACCAAATCCAATTCGTACTCAAAAAGATGTAGATAACGTACTAGTTCCTGATGTAAATGTGGAATTAGATTATGTAATGAAAGCCATAAAAGCAACAAAGGAAAAATTGAATGATGAAGTTCCTTTAATTGGTTTTGCGGGTTCTCCATGGACTATACTTTGCTATTGTGTACAAGGGCAAGGAAGCAAAACATTTGACAAAGCAAAAGAATTTTGTTTTACACAACCCATGGCTGCGCATCAATTACTTCAAAAAATTACAGATACAACTATAGCATATTTAAAAGCTAAAGTAAAAGCTGGTGTAAATGCTGTTCAAGTTTTTGATTCATGGGGAGGAATGCTTTCCCCAACAGATTATGCTGAGTTTTCTTGGAAATATATTCAACAAATAATTGATGCTTTAAAAGATGAAACTCCTGTTATCGTTTTTGGTAAAGGATGCTGGTTCGCTTTAGGTGACATGGCAAAATCAGGAGCATCAGCTTTAGGTGTTGATTGGACATGCTCTGCTCGTAATGCTCGCTATTTAACAGGTGGAAACATTACATTACAAGGTAATTTTGATCCTGCACGTTTATTATCTCCACCAGCAGACATTAAACGTATGGTTACGCAGATGATAAACGAATTTGGCAAAGATAAATATGTGGTAAATTTAGGTCATGGAATTCTACCAAATATACCTGTTGAAAACGCAAAAGCATTTATAGACGCTGTTAAGGAGTATAAAGGATAAGCATTCTCTTTCAATTAAATAATTGAAAGAGAATAGTATTATATCTTTAAAAGTAAACACATGTTTAAAAATATTCTATTAGGTATAAAATCATATTCTGGCACTTTTAAGCTAATGAAAGAGCTTAAACTATGGAAATATTTTTTTATACCGATGGTTATTAGTTTACTAACAGCCACCCTAATAAGCATAACAGCATGGAAATTATCTAGTAGTTTTGGTAGTTTTATAGCAACATTATGGACTTGGGATTTTGGCAAAGAAACATTTGCCTCAATATCTACTTTATTTAGTGCCTTAATAATACTTGTTATTGGCTTTATTCTATACAAACACATTGTAATGGCGTTATCAGCGCCATTTATGAGTCCTGTATCAGAAAAAATTGAAGCTCATTTAACAGGGGTAGAAAATCATGAGCACAAAAAAACATCCTTCAAAGATCAGCTCTGGCGAGGCATACGGATAAATGTTCGAAATTTAGGTAAAGAACTTTTATACACAGTCCCTTTACTATTACTTAAGTTAATACCTGTTATAAATATATTTTCAGCAATTGTTTTATTTCTTTTACAAGCTTATTATGCTGGGTTTGGTAGTATGGATTATACATTAGAAAGGCATTTTAACTTTAAAGATAGTATTGAGTTTGTTCGAAAAAATAAAGGCATCGCTATTGGTAATGGAATAATTTTTATGTTATTTTTATTCATACCATTTATAGGTATAATTTTAGTTTTACCGCTATCAGTTACAGCAGCATCAATTAAAACAATTGGTATAATACAAAATAAGCAATTAGAAGAAAAAACTATAGAAGCGTAGCAAACATACATTTATAGTCTTTACTAAAAATCATTAAATACAATGCTCGATAACGAATCATTTACAATTGAAGGCATTTCGAAAAAAGATGGCTGGCGTATTTGCAATTTTGCAGTGTCAAATTCAGATCGATTAAAACGTTATTTTCCAACAACACTTGAATCAAACTTAACACCTGCACTTTCAGAGATTTTTGTCACTCAAAAAGTGAAGCAATATGAAAATAAAATTGAGTTTCTATTTACTTTAAAAGAAAAAGAAGACAGATCTATAATTGGCCTTATATATTTAAAAAAAATAGATTGGAATAAAAAAACTGGAGAACTAGCGTATTGTATAGGTTATCAATATGAAGGAAAAGGCATTACAACAAAAACCGTTCAGTATATTTCTGATTGGGCTTTTAATGAAATGCACCTTAACACGTTAGAAATTATAGCTCACAAAACTAATTTAGGCAGTGTTGTTGTTGCTAAAAATTGTGGCTACAAATGGTCAAAAACATTATTAAAAGAACATACTCCACCTAATGAAGAACCTCTAGATATGGAGCTTTATGAATTATATCATGAAAGATAAATTTTACGCATACATTCAAAAATTACAAGACACTATTACAGCTAAATTAGAAGAAGTTGATGGTGAAGCTAAATTTAAAGAAGATATTTGGAAACGACCTGAAGGTGGTGGAGGAAGAACTCGTGTTATAGAAAACGGGGCTGTTTTTGAAAAAGGTGGCGTAAATATCTCTGGTGTTCATGGAGCACTACCTGAAAGTATGCAAAATTACTTTGGCGTAAAAGATGCTGATTTTTTTGCATGTGGATTGAGCTTAGTACTACACCCTAAAAATCCAATGGTACCAACAGTTCATGCCAATTGGAGATATTTTGAAATGTATGATAAAGAAGGAAACATTGTAGATCAATGGTTTGGCGGAGGACAAGATTTAACTCCTTATTATTTATTTGATGATGATGCTATACATTTTCACTCAATATGTAAAAAAGCGTGTGATTTACATAGTTCAGAATTTCATAAAACATATAAGAAAAAATGTGACACGTATTTTTGGAATGCACACCGTAATGAAGCTCGTGGCTTAGGAGGACTCTTTTTTGACTACTGCAAAGCCACTAACGAGATGAAAATGCAAGATTGGTACAATTTTGTTACAGAAGTAGGAAACAGCTTTTTAGAAGCCTATGTGCCAATTGTTGAAAAACGAAAAGTCATTGAGTTTACTACTGAACAAAAAAAATGGCAAGAAATTCGTCGTGGTCGTTATGTTGAGTTTAATTTAGTACATGATAAAGGAACTTTATTTGGCCTAAAAACTAACGGAAGGATTGAAAGTATTTTAATGAGTCTTCCTCCGCAAGTACAATGGGTATATGATCATCATCCAAAAGAAGGTAGTGAAGAAGAAAAACTAATTAAAGTCTTAGAGACACCTAAAGACTGGGTTTAAAACCTACTATATCAGACTAAAAGAAACACATATTGTTCCAATACAAAATATACCAATCAGGTTATCTGACTATGCGCGAACAATTTTTGTTAGCATACCTAGCCGTGCTGGTATAAAAAAAGCCATTAAAAAAAAATACGTAAAAGTAAATGGTAATATAGCTCAAACAGCGACTTTACTAAATGGAGGAGAAAAAATTGAATTATTTGGATTAATAGACACCAAGCCAGTTTTTAAACTTTCTCTTGACATTGTTTATGAGGATAATTATCTAGCAGTAGTATACAAACCTGCAGGATTGTTGGTTAGTGGTAACAAGTTTCAAACTTTAGAAAATTCATTACCTTTTAATTTATCGAAAAGTGAAGAACCTGATGCTTTACTTAATCCTTTACCAGTTCACAGATTAGATTACCCCACCACGGGCTTATTAATTATAGGAAAAACAGCTAGTTGCGTTATCGCATTAAAGCATATGTTTGAGTATAAACAAATACAAAAAAAATATATTGCTGTTACACAAGGTAAAATGATGTCTGAAGGAATAATAAACACACCAATTGATGATAAAGAATCCATCTCAGAATATAAGCTATTAATAAGCTTAAAATCTGATCGGTATAATTTTTTAAACTTAATAGAATTAAACCCTAAGACAGGAAGAAGACACCAATTAAGAAAACACTTAGCTAGTATAGGAACACCAATTTTTGGTGATATTGATTATGGGATTGAAGACTTAATTGCTAAAGGAAACGGCTTATACCTTCATGCTAGTAAATTACAATTTACACACCCAGTTACCCAAAAAAAAATAATATTAGAAGCTGAGTTACCCAAAAAATTTAAACGCTTATTTGGTGAATCACTCACTAAATAACAATAATATGATAGCTGCTTTTTTCTGTTAAATATAAAAAATTAAATACCCTTAAAATTATAACTCAATGAATTGCCCATGCGGATCGAATATAAAATATACCGATTGTTGTAAAGTAGCACACGATAACATAACATTAGTTGAAACTGCTGAGCAATTAATGCGTTCTAGATATACTGCATTTACAATGGCAAATGGTGATTATTTAATGAATAGTCATCACCAAAAAACTCGCCCTATAAAAGAGAAAAATAGTATTGAAAATTGGGCAAAATCCGTAAACTGGATTCGTTTAGAAATTTTAAATAAAACGAAAGGATTTAAAAGTGATACTGAAGGAACTGTAACTTTTAATGCGTATTATTTCGAAAATGGAAATGTGGAAATAATACACGAAAAATCTGCATTTGAAAAAGATAATGGTAATTGGATGTATGTTGGTTTAGCTAATTAAAATTAATTTACAATTACATAAATTTAAATAAAATATCAATCGGTATATAATTTTTAATATATCACACAAAATACTGCATTTCAGATACTTTAAGTATTTTATATAAATTTTAAGTTTAAAAAAAACTTAAAAGAAAAAGCGATAATGTCATTTATCGCTTTTTCTTTTATTTTAAATAATCTTATTCTTCAACTGGTTTTAAGTTATCATCAGAGTTACGATCTATTAGCTTATTGTAAGGATCTATTCCCGCTTTTAAAGGCTTTTCATCTGTTACAATAGTAAATGTATTATCACCTGGTTTAAGCCACTTTAATTTAAAATAAAAAGGGTTTTTGATAGCAATACCATCGTCATTAATGATGTCTTCGCCAAATAAGCCAATATCAACCAAATTAGTTGCTTCATCTACATTTTTCTCTTTGCCTTTATTATCGTAATATATTTTTTTAGAGTTTAGCTTAAATGTTGTTTCCCATTTATTATTCTCTAACTTTTTGGTTTTTGCATCTAAGACTCTGTTTTCGTAAAGTACAATTTCTTTAAAACCATCATTAACTTTGTATTTTAATGAGTCTGGAGTAACTGCATATATTGCTTTATATAAATCTTCAGATGTTGCATAGTAACCTTTTTCGTTATACTTAAATTCTTCTAAAAAATTTCGGAGTCCATTATTAACAATACTTTCTCCAATTACATCTTGTAAGTCATACATAATCATTGAACCTTTTTCATACAAAATATACCGACCAGTTTCTATATCCATTAACGAGCGTTCTGGTTTAAAACTATACTGTCTACTTCTCAGATATGAATCCAAAGAGTTTTTTAAGAATGCTTTAATCCCGTTTTCACCATACTCCTGTTTCATGGTCATTAAAGATGCATATTCCGCTAAGGTTTCAGATATAATATTTCCGCCCGTTGTTTTACTTGGTGTTACAATATGACCCCACCATTGATGTGCAACTTCATGAGAAGTTACCCTAAATGCATAATTATAACTTTCAATCTTTGAAAAATCAGCAACAAAACCAAAATCTTCAGAATATGGAATTGTAGTAGCGAAAGATTGTGCAAAATTTGTATGTGCAGGAAATTCAATAACTCTAATTACAGAATAAGGGTATTCAAAATAATTTTTAGAATTATAATCTAATGCTACTTTAACTCCTTTTATAAAATGTTCAAGGTTTCTTTTATGCTTTGCAGAATGGTAAATTTCAATATTAACTTTCTTCCCACTTTCAGCTATCCAAGTAGCTCTTTCAATATCATATTCGGCAGAAACAAAACTGAAAAAATAATCACTTTTTCCCTTTAACTTATAATGAAAATAATCACGTCCATTTTCTTCCCATTTTTTTTGTAAAACACCTGGTGCTAAAGCCGTTTGTCCTTTTTTAGTACTTACAGTAGCTTCAAAAGTTATATAGTCTCCATCTTCATTAAAAAGATTCTTTTTAAGCGCCAAACTATCTGTTCGAGGTGCATTTAAAAAATCCAACTCTTCTAAATTATATTTTTTTCGGACACCGTTTTCACTTAAAGCTCGCTCGTAATGAAAAGATGGAAAGATTGCATCTGTAAAAAATGATCCATTATCTAAAACTTGAGTTTCTCTATCTACCGTAAAACCATGGGTTTTAACTTCAGTTTCTATTACCAAGTCTGCAGTATCTTTAGGTTGTAATGTATGAGGTAATTTATATATATACATTCGATAGTCGTCGTCTGACAAAAATGGCTTTAGCTCTATACCGTTATAAACTACTTTCGAAATTCTAGTATCATAAATTGGAAATTTAACTTCCATTAATAACGTATCTAAAGGCACATCAAACTTATTAGCAACCTTAAATTCTCCTCTTGCATTTACGCTTCTATCTTCTGGAAAAATATCAATGAAAGCTTTTAAATCTAAAACTTGAATGTGAGGTTTATCAATATATTTTCCATATTTTTTTTCTGCATCTGCCGCAAGTTTTTCACTATAATCACCATCTTCTAATTTGTTTAAAACTTTTAAATTATAATAACTGTAAGCTCCTACAGAGGCAAATGCCAAAATTGAAAATAATGTATATGCAATTGTTTTTCCTACAAAACGTTTTTTTGCTAATTCAAAACGTTCTTTAGTTGAAGCCTGAAAACCACGGTTCCAAAAAATCTTGCCAATTACTGCAAATATTAAAGCAAACAATATCCAATAGAGATTCATCCAAAATGTGCCTTTTATATAATGACCAAAACCATTTAAATCACTTACAAAACCATCAACTGTTCGGCCTAAAATTAAAAGTGGATTTGAACTTTTAAATGCTAACCCTAATAATATCGGTAAACCCAAATAAAAGATAGCCACAACAAAGTGAGCTAAAAATTTATTATTAAGTAAAACATGAATGAAAAATGAAAAAAGTAGTACAATTATATAACTCGGAAAAGCCACTGTAAAGTTACCAATCACATACATTCCTAAATCATAATTAAAATAGCCATTAAATGTTTGATATAATATACCGATCAAGATATTTAATAGTGTTAAAACAAATGCAACACCAACTAAAGAAATGATTTTAGAAAAATATAATGTAAAATCGCTTACAGGTAATGCATCATAAAATTCGAATGTTTTGTTTTTTCTTGTCCTATGTACTGCTTCGCCAGAATATATAATTAAAATAATAGTCGATAATATAGATAAACCACCTGATATATTGCTAACCATGTACCGTGTTAAAGGTAAAGAAGGAGTACCCTGCAGTTGCGTATTAAAATAAGTAATTAAACTTGCTACTATTACACCAATAATAATTAAAACCACAAAAACAGTTTCTTTAACTATTGATAAAAACTCTATTTTACTTAAGGATAAAAGATTTTTTAATTGTGAATTTGAATTAAAAACTTGAGATACTGTAGAGCTTGTTGTTGATTGAATGTATTTTCCTTTATCTTCTTTTACACTCTTCTGTTTAGATGTATTTAAAAAACTATCATATGAAAATTTAAAAAGTGTAATTAAAAAAATTAGCACTCCTAAACCCAACCATAGCAACCTATTTATTGCAAACTTACCCGTTAATGAAAGTTGGTTTGTGTTTAACTCATCAATTGAAAAATACTTTGTTAAATATTCATTAGTTAATTCTCCAAATGGATCAACATAAATACTTAACCAATCATAATCTAAATTTGATAGAAGCTGACCCGATAAAATTGTAAGAATTAGAATAACGATTCCGCCTAGATACAAAATTGACATTTTCTTGAAAAATGTCATCAAACTAAAAAATAAACTACCTATAAAAAAAGCGTTTATCATCATAAAATATAAGAACGGAAGAAAGTAAGACCAAAAATTAAAATCCGTATAAGTACCAAACTCAGGTCTGTTCCAAATTGCACCAATTCCAAATCCTACCATAGTACCTAGTACAGCACCTATATTGATCAAAATTAAAATGGTAAAACTGCCAAAAAAACGTCCTATAATATAATCTTTTTCGGTAATCGGAAATGTAAAATATGTTTGTGCTGTATTATGGTCTTCATCTCTATAAACTGCAACACCCATAATTGACGCATAAAAAAACAGGCAAATTGTAGACAGGCCACCCAAAACACCTCTAATAGAGTTTGGACTGTTAACAAATTGTGCTGTTACTGACTCTGTCATGAAAAGCGATATTAGCAATGGAATAATAAACATTGCAAAAATGTAAATGTATGTCACAGGCCTTCTTAACCTATACTTTAGTTCAAATAAGAATATTTCTTTCATAATTACAACGTTTCAGATTGGTTGATACTATAGAAATAGAAATCTTCTAAATCATTATTTATAATTTCAAAACCATCACCTGGGTGTGAATCACTGAAAACATTAACATTCATATTACCGCTTCTTAAATAACTAGACAAAACCATATATTCAGACTGGTAATGCTCTACCTCGCTTTTATCAATTTTTTTACGATATACTTTGTCATTAAGTGAATTGGCTAACTCTAACGGGTGGCCTTGTATATTTACAGAACCTTGATTAAAAATAGCCATATTGGCACATAAATTAACGACATCATCAACAATATGAGTTGACAAAATCACGACCGCTTCCTCACCTAACTCGCTCAATAAATTATGAAATCTATTACGTTCTAAAGGATCTAAACCAGCTGTAGGCTCATCAACAATAATTAATTTCGGGTTACCAATAAGGGCTTGGGCTATACCAAAACGTTGACGCATACCGCCAGAATAATCACCTAAATTTCTTTTTCTGAATTTATATAGGTTTACTTTATTTAAAAGATCAGCAACATATGCCTTACGGTCATTAGCATTAAGAATACCTTTAATTTTTGCGATATGATTTAACATCATCTCTGCAGAAACTTTTGGATAAACACCAAAATCTTGTGGTAAATACCCTAACACTTTTCTTAACTCTTCTGGTTGATTAAAAACATCTATTCCATCGAAATTAATAATGCCACTGTCTGCTAACTGAAGCGTTGAAATAGTTCTCATTAGTGTTGATTTTCCAGCGCCATTAGGCCCAAGAAGACCGAACATGCCTTTTTCTATTTCTAGATTCACATTATTTAAAGCCTTTGTACCATTTGGATACGTTTTATTTAAATTTTGAATGGAAAGCATAATAATTATTTTAATGGTGGTTATTTAATACCTATACGAGTAGTATTATTCTGACTATTGTTACAATATTAAGTAACTTATTTTAAATCTAACTAATCGTCCTTTTATTTTTGATACTATATCTTTGTTATAAATATTAACACCACTAATATGTTCCCATTGATAAGAAACAGAAGACTCCGTAAAAATGAAGTTATTCGTAGCTTAATTAGAGAAACAATTATTTCTCCTAATGATTTTTTAGTACCTCTTTTTGTTGTAGAAGGAAAAGGTATAAAAGAAGAAATAGCTTCTATGCCTAATTATTACAGGCTGAGTTTAGATAATTTAGAAAAAGAAGCTAAAGAGCTTTGGAAAATGGGGCTACGCTCTGTTTTGCTATTTGTAAAGGTACCTGATAACTTAAAAGACAATAAAGGCAAAGAAGTAGTTAACCCAAAAGGCTTAATGCAACGCGCTATTAAGACAGTTAAGAATGCTTGCCCAGGTATGGTTGTTATGACAGATGTAGCATTTGATCCTTATTCTATTTATGGCCATGATGGTATTGTTGAAAACGGACAAATACTTAATGATGAAACTACTGAGCTTTTAGCTGAAATGAGTGTTTCTCATGCTGAAGCTGGCGCTGATTTTGTTGCACCAAGCGATATGATGGATGGCCGTATTATGACCATCAGAGAAGCATTAGAAGATGAAGGTTTTATTGATACTGGCATAATGAGTTACAGTGCAAAATATGCTAGTGCTTTTTATGGTCCCTTTCGCGATGCTTTGGACTCTGCTCCTGTAGATCAGGATAATATACCGAAAGACAAGAAAACTTATCAGATGGATTATTCTAATAGATTTGAAGCTATTAGAGAAACTAATATGGATATTGATGAAGGCGCCGATATTGTTATGGTGAAACCTGGTTTATGCTATTTAGATATTGTTCGCGAAATAAAAAACGAAGTAGATGTACCCGTTGCAGTATATCAAGTAAGTGGAGAATATGCTATGGTTAAAGCAGCTGCTGAAAAAGGATGGGTTGACCATGACGCCGTAGTTATGGAGCAACTTACAGCAATAAAAAGAGCTGGAGCAAGTGTTATTGCAAGTTATTTTGCTAAAGACGTTGTTCGAATTTTAGGCTAAAAAAATCAAAGCATTTTATAAATTATAACTTCTATAATTTATAAAATGCTGCTTTTTTAAAGTAAAATTAAATTCAAAAAATCTTTTACAAAGTCATTAAACCAATCGAATAGATTAAAATCTCATCAAATTATTGGTATCTTAGTCTTTTAAATTCAATCTATGGGTCTTCTTATTTTTTACGCTCTTATATCAATCTTCTTCTCTTTTTTATGCTCCATTCTTGAAGCTGTTCTTTTGAGTATTTCTCCAACTTTTGTGAATGTGAAGAAAAAAGAAGGAAAAACATACGCTGCAACACTCGAAGAGTTAAAAAATGATGTAGACAAACCTTTAATTGCCATACTTACTATTAATACTGTTGCGCATACTGTTGGTGCTATTTTGGTTGGTGTACAGGCAAAAGTAGCCTATGCTGAAATGTATGGTACAAATCAACAAACAATTTTAGGCATTAGTTTTTCTGAAGATTTAATGGTGGGTGTAGTATCTACAGTAATGACAATTTTAATTTTGATTGCTTCTGAAATTATACCTAAAACTATTGGTGCTACGTATTGGAGACAATTGGCAAATTTTACAGCTAAGACACTGAAAATTATGGTTCTTGGTTTAAAATGGACCGGATTACTTTGGATTTTACAACTTTTTACAAAATTAGTTGGAGGAAAAGGACACCATGGGAGTGTTTTAAGTAGAGAAGATTTTACTGCTATGACTGATATTGCACATGAAGAAGGTGTTTTTCAAAAATCAGAATCTACTATCATTAAAAATTTACTAAAGTTTGACCAGGTATTGGTTAAAGATATTATGACGCCTAGAGCTGTTGTAAAAATAGCCTCTGATAAAAAAACAATTTTAGAGTTTTTTAAAGAAAACCCTAAACTACATTTTTCGAGAATTCCAATTTATAGTGATAAAGTAGATAATATCACTGGATTTGTACTTAAAGATATTATTCTTGAAGAGATTATAAATAAAAATGGCGAAACTCCGCTATCTGAAATAAAAAGAGAACTTTTAATCACAAATAGAAATACTCCAATACCTCAACTTTTTGACACCCTAATTTCAAAAAGAGAACAAATTGCTTTAGTTGTTGATGAATATGGTTCTGTTAGCGGTTTAGTTACTATGGAAGATGTTATTGAAACCCTATTAGGGCTTGAAATAATGGACGAAAGTGATAATATTGCTGACTTACAAGTATTAGCTCGTAAAAACTGGGAAAACAGAGCCAAAGAAAGTGGTGTAATTGAACAAAAGCCTAAGTAAAAATGGAAGAAACTGTTTTCATAAACACACCCTTAGGTGTCGCAAAAATTATAGGCGATGAAAATGGTCTTTCAGTATTTTCTGTTTTAGAAAGTAATGAAGAAATTACGACTGTAATTCCTGAAGTTTTAGAAGATGCTGTATATCAGATTAGAGAATATTTTGAAGGAACGAGACAAACGTTTGATTTAGAGCTAAACCCTGAAGGAACTGATTTCCAGAAAAAGGTTTGGAATGCTTTATCAGACATTCCATTTGGGAAAACCACATCATATTTACAGCTATCAAAAAACTTAGGCGATGTTAAAGCAATACGAGCTGTTGCATCTGCAAACGGAAGAAATCCACTTTGGATTATCGTGCCTTGCCATCGTGTAATTGGCAGCGACGGTTCATTAACAGGTTATGCCGGTGGTTTGCATCGCAAACAATGGCTTTTAGAGCACGAAAGCCCATACAAGCAAGCTTCCTTATTTTAAATTTCACAAACTAGTTAGTTTGTAAAAATATTAATCACTAATAATTATTCTATTTCTTAGTATTTTACCGATGTTTTTTCGACTCTAAAAGTTAAATATTATAAAACCATACTTGTACAATAGACTTAAAACAAACTAGCCAGTTTGTTCTGCATTTTTAGACTAGACACTACTTATAATCACAATTTCACGGAATACAGTGTGGTTTTGACACTACAATATTTATAAATTTGAGTTATATTTAGCTATAATTCAACTATGAAACTACCATCACTTTCTGATATAACAGATAAGGCTCAAAATGCATTTAAAAGATTTCCTATAACCATACTTTGGTCTGTTTTCGGATCGTTATTTTTCATTTATCAATTTGAACAAAATAATAGCAACCCTTTTGATTCTAATTATAATCTTTCATTAACATTGTTACTTGGTGTTAGCTGGCTTATAGGAGTACAGTTTTTTATAGAGCAATTTAAGAACCCTAAAAAATGGCAATTTTTAAAATTGATTATGTTAGGTCTGCTCTTTCTTTTCTATTTATACATTCCTAGTTTTGAAAATTACAATCAAAATATAGAATACATATTTCGTTTTTTCCTCTATTTAATTGGCGGGCATTTATTTACTCTTTTCTCTCCATTCATTACCAAATGGGACAAAAATGCCTATTGGAATTACTTACGGCTTACTGCAATTGCGATTATTAGAAGCTTGTTTTTTTCCTTCATTCTTTATTTAGGGTTGAGTTTAGCTTTAGTCGCGATAGATGCTCTTTTTGAAATAACAATTAGAGGAAAACGTTATGGCCAATTATTTGTGTTTTGTTTAGGGGTTGTTAATACTTGGATATACCTATCTGATTTTCCTAAAAACATATTTAAAAACACAGAAATCGAGTTTGAAAAAGCACTTGAAGTTTTGGTGAAATATATACTAATTCCGTTAGTACTATTATACATTATAATCTTGTATGCATACACATTAAAAATTTTAATACAGTGGGAGCTTCCTAAAGGTTGGGTTTCATATTTAGTAATTGCACTTTCTATTTTAGGCTATGTAATTCAGGTTATGATAAATCCATTTCAAAAAAATATTAAATCATGGACGATTAACAAATTTCAACCATGGTTTTATTTATTGTTAATCCCCTTAAATATATTATTATTTGTAGCTATTTTCAGAAGAGTTAATGATTATGGTATTACAGAAAATCGCTATTTTATTTTAGCTTTTGCATTTTGGAATATTGGAATTATACTATACATATTGTTTAGTAAAACAAAGGCTTTAAAAGTTATACCAATATCTTTATTTTGCATTGCTATATTATCATCTTTTGGGTTATGGGGCGCGTTTTCAGTATCAAACAATAGCCAAGCAAGACAATTTGAAAATCTATTTTTTAAAATTAAAGAAGATAATAATACTGCTACTTATGATGAGTTAGATAGGTTAAAATCTATTTTAAAATATTTAGAGAAAAAAAAATCAGTTTCTATTTTAGATAAAACAACTAACCTTACTCTTGAAAATTATAGAGAAGAGCCTATAAATGAAAAATCAGAACATGGGAGCTTAGATAATTATAAAATTTGGGAAACTTTAGCCATTAAATTAGACTCTACCTCAATAAATAAATCTAACAATAACACTAAATATTACTACCTAAACAATTCTAGTAACTTAAAACATGTTGAAGATATTTCTAATTTCGATGAGTTTATCTACCTTGAGTATTTTAACTCTGAAAGAGAAATTACAAGTAATGACCTTATTGTTAATTTAAATATGACTGAAAAAGAAATTTCAATTCGCTTAAAGAACGATACTACTGTGAAAATTGAAATTCCTTTGCTTGATAAGCTAAAAGAGCTCTCAAAGTTTAGTACTAATTTAAACGAGGCAAGTAAAGAAGATTTAACGATTGAAGTGACTTCTGAAGAATTATCTGCAAAAATGATATTTTCAAATTTGAGTTTCAATACTGAAGTAAATATTATAGAATTGACTCATATTCAAGCTTTTCTTTTCATAAAAAAACAGTAATCATGTTACAAAAAACAAACCTTGAGCATATTTTATTTTTAGATATTGAAACCGTACCTGAAGAAGAAAATTATCAAAATTTAAGTGATGATAAAAAAGAGCTTTGGGACCACAAATCGCAATATCAGAGAAAAGATGAATTTACTTCAGAAGAGTTTTACGAACGTGCAGGTATTTGGGCCGAGTTTGGTAAAATAGTTTGTATTTCTGTTGGATATTTTAATATTAATGGAGATTCTCGCAGTTTTAGAGTTACAACTTTTCATGGTGAAGAGAGTAAATTATTAAAAGAGTTTAAAAATTTACTAGACGGTCATTTTAACCACCCTAAGTATGTTTTGTGTGGCCACAACGCTAAGGAGTTTGATTTTCCTTACATAGCTCGCAGAATGCTTATAAACCGCATTGACTTACCTTCTAAACTTAATTTATTTGGAAAGAAGCCATGGGAAATATCGCATATAGACACAATGGAATTATGGAAGTTTGGAGACTACAAGCATTTTACATCATTAAAACTAATGGCAAACGTGCTTGGAATACCATCACCTAAAGGAGATATTGATGGCAGCATGGTTAGGCAAGTATTTTATAACGATAATAATATTGAAAGAATAGTAAAATATTGTGAGCTAGATGTTATAACTACTGCTCAAGTTTTTTTACGATTAAGGAACGATGATTTATTAAAAGATGATGAGGTTAAAAATGTATAATCAGAAGCTTAAAGTTTTATTTACTATTTTAATTGGCATACTATCAAGTAACACAATAAACTCACAACGTATCGGTTGGTCTGAAATTGACGAATCTAAGGTGTCGCCATGGAATGTTGAAAATATAAAAGATTACGAAAGTGTTTATCATTTTGGAGAATCGGAAGGGGAATCAGATTTTATTTTAATAGTTGTCGATAGCACTGTTTATGGACAAATAAGAACTGGACATTGGAATGAAAATTCTACAGGTTGGATTCCAGAACATATAAACCTACAAAATATTCGAATTGAGGGTTCTAAATTTTTCTCTGATAGTTACAATGGCGAATTTGTAGTTTATGATAACGGCAAAGAACCTATATCAGGTCTGAAGATTGATAAACCATGGATGGATGAACCTAGCTATAATGGTTATGAAATAGGTACAGTAAACTACCCTATAAACATACATTACGAGCTTGGAAATTATACTCAAGCATCAACTCAATTACTAAAATTAGAAGATTTAAAGAAATATACATCTTCAGAATTACAACTTATGCGTAATGAAATTTATGCGCGTTATGGTTACGTTTTCTCAAAAGGAGAAAAAATGGATACTTACTTTTCAAAAACTAAATGGTATAAACCACAATATAAATCTGTAGAAAACATGTTGACAGAATTAGAAAAACAGAATATTAAAACAATCAAAAAAAATGAATCTAAATAATTGTTTTAGTTTTTGATAAACTTCATTGATTGCTGCTCACCGTCATCAAAAATAGTAAGTGAATAAAACCCTGTAGACAAATCATCTACATTAATAGCCTTATAATCTGCTCTTCCTTTTTTAAGCATTGTACCTGTACTTGAAACAATACTGTAATAAGCCTCTTTACTTAACTGCCCATCAATATTAATTTGATCTGTTGTTGGGTTTGGGTGAACAGTAAATTTTAACTTTTCATCTATAATAGAAAGCTCTTCTTTTTCAGTTTCAAAAACAGCTAAAGTATCTTCTCCTTTAAACTCAAAAACTAACTCTTCAGAAAAGTCTGAAAAAATATTTTCTGTACAATTTGTTCTAACTCTTACCACATACTTATTACCATTAGTTAAGTGTTGTAGTTTAATTTCATTAGCATCAACAAAAACTGTTGACCATTCATCCGTGTTTTCTACTTTATACTGTACTTCAAAAAAAGCATCATCTGCAATGTTCCAATTCAATTGTATTGCATCTTCTTCAGGAGACACAGTACTAAAATCTTTAGGAGTTTCTACTTTACAATTTGATATGGCTGCACCTGAAACAATTAAAGAAAAATCTTGAATGTTGTTTGTAATTGCACCTTTATGTTTTACCGTTATAGTATATGTTCCTGCAGCATTTTCAACTTCAACCTTTTCAAACGGGTCTACTTTATTATCACCTTTTACGGCATCAGCATTTACATTTGATGGGTTTAATTTCCAAGGCAAGTACACCTCATCATTTTTAGTAACTACAATATCTAAATCGTTTACTAACGCTGCCGTTGTATTATTTAAAAGACCTTTATTAATAAAATTTCCCGCAGGGTCTGTCCAAGATATCGAAGCTATTAAAGCTTCTCCTTCTTTCGCATCTACTGTAATAGTATATGTTTCATTATCTTTTAACTCTTCTTCTATTATTAATGATGAATACTCCGTTGCAACAATAAGTTCGGCTGCATTTTTAGCATTCATAACACCCCAACCCATTTTATAATCTGGCCCTGGAGCACTTACATCATCAGCTGTATGTAAAACCAAACCTTTTAAAGTAGCGGCTCTCATAAAATTAGAATTTAAACGGTTATAATACTCTTGTAGCAATAACATTGCACTTGTAATACCTGGCGCTGCCATTGATGTTCCTGTATATGTATCGTAACTTTTATCGTTTGCCGCTTCTGTTGAAAAAATATTAGCACCACAACCCGCAATATCAGGCTTGATTCTACCATCATCAGTCGGCCCATGACTACTATAGGCTGCTACTTGTGCATTTTTTAAATTTCCTTGAACATCAACACTTGTATCTACACCTGCAACATTTATTCCGTTTTTAGAGGTAGAAAAACCAAGTAATAAATCAAAACCATCAGTACTTTTCCCATAAATTGGAGCCGCATTAAAATTTTGTTTTTGAGAATTTCCTGCTGCAGTAACCATCAAGTAATAAGGAGCGTTATACATAATCTTATCCCAATCTTGAGATACTTTTAAGTATGCACCAAAATACCAATCTGGAATAAAATCAGGTC
Organism: Cellulophaga sp. HaHaR_3_176; assembly: GCF_019021925.1. Lineage (NCBI taxonomy): Bacteria > Pseudomonadati > Bacteroidota > Flavobacteriia > Flavobacteriales > Flavobacteriaceae > Cellulophaga > Cellulophaga sp. HaHaR_3_176. The sequence goes on along the minus strand of NZ_CP058990.1, from coordinate 3,410,529 downwards.
TAATACCGTAAGAGTGGTTAGATAAAAGTAAGCCGTTTGCTGCTGCATTAGCTACCTCAACTTTATCACCTCTCCAATCGCTACTAATTGCCGTGGCGCTATAAGCAACACCTCTAGCTTTTTGTTTAATTCCTGAAGATATCATAGCTCCTAAAACCATAGTTGCATGTGAGCTAATTTCTTCTGCACTATCTGTATTTTGTGCTCTATTATTAAATTCTTGATGCGTTAATAAAGCAGATCCTGAATCCCAAAGCCCAACTTGCATACCCTCGCCACTAATACCTAAATCTAACAACCCACCTTCATACAATGCATTTGCTCTAGATACTTCACTTGAGCTGTTTCTAAATGTGCTGTAATATATAGGAGTACCATCTTCGCCAATATCAACTAAAGCAATTTCATTTCCGTTTTCTAGAGTTTCAGATAGTTTTAAGCCATTAGCTTTAGCAAAGTTTACTAAGCTTTTTTCTTTTTGGATAAATTCAAAATTTAAATTCTCTCTAACCTTAAGAAGGTTATTTACTTTATATTTTGATTGAATTTTTTTAACCTGTTGTTTCGATTGCGCGTTAGATACGCTAACACATCCTACTACTAAAAATAGTGTAAGACATAAAAAAACATACTGTTTTAAAGTTGTATAGTAGAACATAATAGGTTTTGATAGGTAAGTTTTGGACTACAAACTTACACAAATCAAAAATATTCATCGACAAAAAACATGTTAATTTCGACGAAATACACAAATACCATCATCGTTTTAATGAAGAGCCTATTCAATAAAAAAAATACAACCTATTTATTCGATTTTTTATTTATTCAATTTTAATTGAAGGTAAACAGGGAAATGATCACTATAACCACCTAAATATCTACGACCTACATATGTTCTAAAAGGGCTTCCTTTAAATTTACCTTTAAATTCTGTTAGAAAATGCTCATCGAATATATTTGAAGTATCATAACTATGGGTTTTCTTTTCGTAATTTAAAAAACTATGAGATATAATAATTTGATCAAAAAGCATCCAATTGAATTTATAATTAGCACTGCCTCTTTTCGGAGTTAGTAACTTCTCCATAGGGTTATAGAGTCCTTTACTTTTGACTAATTTTTTTATACTTTTTGATTTTGGACCATCATTAAAGTCGCCCATAATAATGTAATTAGGACTCGCATGATTTTCTTCAATACTAGACATATAATTTAATATGGTTTCAGAAGCTTTTATTCTTTTATATTCTGTCTCTGCACCACCATCTCTCTTTGATGGCCAGTGGTTTACAAAAACATGTACTTTCTCTCCATTTAGTTCTCCGTGTACATAAAGTATATCGCGTGTCATGTCTTGATTACCATCTAAATTATAAACAAGAAGAGGAATTGGTTCTGAAGAAATTACTTTAAAATAACGATCATCATAAATAAGTGCGTTTCCTATACCTCGCTCATCAGGCGAATCATAATGAACAAAAGAATACTTAGCTTTCTTAAGCGCTTCATTCGCTATCAAATCTTTAACTACAGTTTTATTTTCTACTTCACAAACTCCTATTATTGCAGGTGTTTTACCTGCTTTTTTAAACCCTATCTTTGCAATGGTAGAACCAAGTTTATTTAATTTTGATTTATACCGCTGTGGAGTCCAGTTTAACTTTCCGTTCGGTGTAAAATCACCATCTAACTTCTTAGGATGGTCGATTGTGTCGAAAAGATTTTCTAAATTGTAAAAGGCTATTGTAAAAAGGCTGTTATTAGACTTTTTTTTGAAATAAGAAAAAAACATATTTTATAACTTGGCTACCAAAAATACAAAATAGCTACAGTAGTATTCCTTAGATTTGCACTTTAATTTGTTATATGTTAGAACAGAAAAAAATAGATTACGAACGTACGGTCCTTATTGGTGTTATCACTAGAGATCAATCGGAAGTAAAAGTAAAAGAATATCTAGATGAATTAGAATTCTTAACCTATACAGCAGGAGGCGAGGTTTTTAAGCGTTTCATACAAAAAATTGATGTACCCAACCCTAAAACATATATAGGTAGTGGTAAAATGAAAGATGTTGAAATGTACATTGAAGAGCACAACATTGGTTGTGTCATTTTCGATGATGAGTTATCGCCTGGTCAGCAACGAAATATTGAAAAACAGTTAAACTGTAAAATTTTAGATAGAACAACTTTAATACTAGATATATTTTCTCAAAGAGCACAAACTAGCTCTGCTAGAACACAAGTTGAACTAGCTCAATATGAATACTTTTTACCTAGGTTAACAGGTTTATGGACTCACTTAGAGCGCCAAAAAGGTGGTATTGGAATGCGTGGTCCTGGTGAAACTGAAATTGAAACAGATAGACGTATTGTACGTGACCGAATTGCTTTGCTAAAGAAAAAGTTGACTAAGATTGACAGGCAAATGGAAACGCAAAGAGGCAATAGAGGAGCCTTAGTTAGAGTTGCCTTAGTAGGGTACACCAATGTTGGGAAATCTACCCTAATGAATGTCGTTAGTAAAAGTGAAGTTTTTGCTGAAGACAAACTTTTCGCAACTTTAGATACTACTGTTCGTAAAGTTGTATTGGGTAATTTGCCGTTTTTACTTACAGATACCGTTGGTTTTATTAGAAAACTACCAACACAGTTGGTAGAAAGCTTTAAAAGTACCTTAGACGAGGTTCGTGAAGCTGATTTACTTTTACATATTGTTGATATATCTCACCCACAATTTGAAGAGCATATTGCTTCAGTTAATAAAATTTTAGGTGAAATAGATAGCGCAGATAAAAAGGTAATTATGGTTTTTAATAAGATTGATCAATACAATCATGAAACTATTGAAGAAGATGATTTAATTACTGAGCGTACAGAGAAACATTTTACGCTAGATGAATGGAGACACACTTGGATGCGTAAAGTTGGAGATAGAGCTTTATTTATATCTGCTTTGAATAATGAAAATTTAGATGAATTTAGAAAAAGAGTTTATGATGAGGTAAGAGACATTCATGTAACTCGTTTTCCGTATAATAATTTTCTGTATCCAGAACATTTAGATGAATACTAGTCATCTTTTTCCTACTCACTATTTTCGATATTAAGTAGTTAATCGATTAAAAAGTACCGTTAGTTTTTTCACAACAAAAACTACTGACTTGGCAACAACAATTTAGTAAACACTAACAAACGTATTATCTTTGATGTAAGTTTAAGATAGTGTTCACCCCAAGTTTCATTATAATTAACCTAAAGCGTGTTATTTCCCCAAATTGTGCGCTTGACCTACGAAAAGCTTTAAAATACTTTGGGTTATACAATACCCTATTAAAACTCTTAAGTCAACCCTTAAGAGTTTTTTTTGTTTAATACATACCTGAATTTACTATTTGTCGGAAATAAACTACCGTTCATAAGACACACAACAAAATAGAAATGCTTCACAACAAAAAAAGGGTGAAAAAGATTTAGTCGCTTTACCTTTACAAAGTATTTAAGCAACATTGCTATACCCCATATAAGTAAGGTTTCGAAAAATACAAAACGAGTGAATAGATTCCCAAATCGAAACACTAGATTAACAATGATTATACAGTATTCAAATCTTATTGAGTCCTTCCTACTTTAAAGCAAAAAACGCCCTTCTATTACAGAAGGGCGTTTTTTATTACTACAATGTGGTAGTTTATTATTCTTAGAAAGAATAGTTTAAACCAACCATGTAATATGTTTGTAATTTATTATCTACATCGTCAAATGAAGTTGCTGTAGCAGGAGTTTGAGCTAAAGAATAGTTTAAAGCTTCTTGTTTGTTACTTCTTAAACCAAAGTCAAAACCAACTCCAATACCTTTCCACAATGTATAACCGAAAGAGTTTGTCCAAGTTAAGTTAGATAAATCACCACTTTCGTAACTTTGAAACATAGATAAGTTTGTCTTAAAGTTTACAGCTCCTAATTGTCTTGTATAATCTGCAACAATTTTAGCACCTAAAGAAGATTCGAAAACAGAATCGTTATCACTAAATACAAAGTTGTAGTTTAATGGGTGAATAACTACTATTAAATCTTGAATAGGAGTCCAAGTAGCACCAACACCTAGGTCTAGGTATCCTGGATTATTGAAGTTATTTAATAACGTAGTTCTGTATTCTGCTAAACCAGATATAGCAAACTTTTCACTTATCTTACGACCGTATAAAGATGTTATTGTAAAAACATCCGTAGTTGCTTCAAAATCATCGCTATCGTTAGCATCATCTTTATCGTCTAATTTTACCCACGCAAGGTTAATATTAGTAGAGTTTCTCCAGAAGAATTTTTCTTGATTAAGATTTGCAAAACCGTTTACTGTAAAACCAATGTTACCTGAGTTGTTGTTTGGAGTTCCTTGTGCATACCAGTTGTTAAAACCAGAAATACTACCACCGATAGTACCAAAAGCACCTTTTTTCCATCCATAAGAAGGAATCGCATCAATTCTCGCTTGTAAAGCATCAACTTCAGCTTGTAATGCTGCTATAGATTCTTTTTTAGGCGCTTGTTCTGCCTTAAGTTCATCAGCAGTAACTGTTTGTGCGTAACTAGTTGCAATTGCAAAAGTAGCTACTAATGTGAATACTAATTTTTTCATAATGTTTAATGTTTAGTGTTTAAAAATTTTGAAGCGCAAAAGTAATAATTGTTGTTGAAAAAACATTTCAAAAAATCATTTTCTTTTATATAATGGCACAGAAGAACATGCTTCTCCATACATTATACTTTTAGCGACAACCTGTATTTTTGCAGTTGCAAATACATATGCGTTTGCTGGGACTGGTTTTTTACTACATCCCTTTATAATCACAGGTTTATCTTTAAAATCAGTAACGTCTAAATTTTCAATAATTGTTTGATATAGTGATGTTTCTAAATCTTCTAAACTGCCTACAATAACCTTTTTAGCTACTGTTTGCAATTTAGTCGTCATAAGCATATACGCCCAACCAGGTATTATAGCATCACTAGAACACCCAAGCGCTATATAAGCATCTTTATACTGTAGCCAGTCATGACTTTCAAGAGTCGATCTAAATTCTTTCTCCCTAAGAATAAAGCCTTCATAAAGCCAATCTTTTACATCAATAACAACACGATTACCTTTTGGGTAATAATCTTCTAAATCAAAAGTAATTAACTTACTTTCTGATACTCTGTTTACTATTTCATCCATCGTTTTAACGCCTTATAAAAGAAAAAAATCTCTTATTAATTAGATATGAGAAGGGTATTGCCTAATTAAAGCATCCCTAATTCTAACTTAGCCTCTTCACTCATTAATTCTTGTGTCCAAGGTGGATCAAAAGTAATTTCAACCTCTGCATCTTTTACTTCATTTAAAGACTTTACCTTTTCTTCTACCTCTGCTGGTAAAGACTCTGCAACTGGGCAATTAGGAGATGTTAAGGTCATTAATATTTTTACTTCATTATCTTCATTTACAAAAACATCATAAATAAGGCCTAATTCATATATATCAACAGGTATTTCTGGATCGTAAATAGTTTTTAAAACATTTACAATTTTTTCTCCTAGTTCTTGAGTATCTACAAAAGTTTCTTCGCTCATAGTATTTTTAATTTTATTTAAACTTTTAATATAAAAAGTTTGTTTTACCTATCCTATTTGGGTTTGGTATGCAATCGCGTATAATTTTATTTGCTTAATCATACTTACCAGCCCATTTGCTCTTGTAGGAGACAAGTGTTCTTTTAACCCAATTTCATCAATAAATTCGGTATCTGCATCAATAATATCTTGTGGTTTTTGATCGCTAAAAGCACGTATTAAAATTGCAATAATTCCTTTCGTAATAATAGCATCACTATCTGCTGTAAAGGCTAATTTTTTATTATTTAAATCTGCATGAACCCAAACTTTACTTTGACATCCTTTTATAATATTATCGTCAGTTTTATATTGCTCGTCTATTAAAGGAAGTGACTTCCCTAGCTCTATCATATATTCGTAACGTTGCATCCAATCTTCAAACATTGAAAATTCGTCTACAATTTCTGCTTGTATTTCTTTAATAGTCATAGTTTGTTTTTCTGAAATAAATTATACTTCGATGCAAAAATACAATAAGTATCGATTTGATTTATTTGATTAAGAAAATGATAACAGGTTTGCTTGACAAGGAATCTATTCTAACATAGATTTTGCTTTTTTAACAGCTGCAACCATCACATCAATTTCTTCTTTAGTATTATAAAAGCTAAAGCTAGCTCTTACCGTTCCCGGAATTTTAAAGAAATCCATAATTGGTTGTGCACAATGGTGACCTGTACGAACTGCAACTCCTAATTTATCTAAAATTGAACCTATATCATAAGGGTGTATTCCATTTAAATTAAAAGAAATAACTGCCGTTTTATTTTCAGATGTACCATAAATTTTCAATCCTTCAATTTCAAGAAGTTTTTGAGTTGCATATTTTAAAAGCTCATGTTCATATGCTGCAATTTCATCAAAACCTATTGCGTTCATATAATCTAAACCAGCAGCCATAGCAATACCCCCACAAATATTAGGTGTACCTGCTTCAAATTTATGAGGTAAATCAGCGTAAGTAGTTTTCTCGAAAGTAACTTCTGCAATCATTTCACCACCACCTTGATATGGAGGAAGTTTATTCAACCACTCTTCTCTTCCATATAAAATACCTTCACCTGTTGGTCCGCAAATTTTATGAGCTGAAACCGTATAGAAATCAGCATTTAAAGCCTGTACATCTGCTTTTATATGTGGTGCTGCCTGAGCTCCGTCTATTAAAACAGCCGCACCTACTTTATGTGCTGCATTTATAATTTCTTCTATAGGATTTACTGTACCTAAAGCGTTTGATACATGATTACAAAAAACAAGTTTCGTTTTATCTGACAATAAATCATGATAAGAACTCATCACAAGTTCTCCATTTAAATTCATTGGTATAACTTTTAAAACAGCACCTGTTCTCTCACAAAGCATTTGCCAAGGCACAATGTTTGAATGATGTTCTAAAGCAGAAACTATAATTTCATCTCCTTTTTTTAACAATGTCGTAAAGCCGTTTGCAACTAGGTTAATACTATGTGTTGTACCTGATGTAAATATAATTTCATGGGCTTTAGCTGCATTAAAATGCTTCTGAATTTTTATTCTAGCTTGCTCATATTTATCCGTTGCCTCTTGCGAAAGCGAATGTACACCTCGGTGTATATTTGCATTGTAATTGCTATAATAATCTACAATAACATCAATAACCTGTTGCGGCGTTTGTGATGTTGCTGCATTATCAAAATAAACCAAAGGTTTTCCGTTTACTTCTCTTTTAAGAATAGGGAAATCTTCACGGATTTTAGTAACGTTTATCATAGTAAAAGTATTAATTACAAAGATACCGACTATGCCTTAGATATTAATAAAATTTAGAACCTTTATAAGTCGATAAGGGTTCTAATTAAAAATTACTCTAATACTTATTGCTATAAACAAAAGTATTAATCTAGCGTAGAAAAAAAAATCCCTTAAAGCAATTTGCCTTAAGGGATTATATATGATAATAAATTTAATTACAAATCAAAACCAAGGTTTACACCTAATTTTTTAGCAATCAATTTATTAATTCTAACTTTTAATTCTGGTATGCGCACACTCTCTAAAACGTTATTAGCAAAAGCATACATTAATAGCGCTCTTGCTTCTTTTTTAGGAATACCTCTAGATTGTAGGTAAAACAGAGCATCTTCATCTAACTGGCCAATAGTACAACCATGAGAACATTTTACATCATCAGCAAAAATCTCTAATTGAGGTTTTGAGTTGATCGTAGCTTTATCACTAATTAAAATGTTATTATTTTTTTGAAAAGCGTTCGTTTTCTGAGCTAACTTTTCTACTATAATTTTACCATTAAAAACACCTGTAGAATTCTCTCCGTAAATACCTTTATAATCTTGGTGGCTTTCACAGTTTGGCTCAATGTGGTGTACTAAAGTATGGTGATCTACATGCTGCTTATCTCCTAAAATAGTAACTCCTTTCATCGTAGAGTCTATATATTCTCCATTCTGATAAAAGTTTAAGTTGTTACGTGTCATTTTACCTCCAAAGCTAAATGTATGTACTTTAACAAGACTCTTACCTTTTTGGTTAACGTATGTATTATCTATCAATGAAGCATTTTCTGCATCATTCTGAATTTTATAGTAATCTACAATTGCACTTTTTGCTGCAAAAATTTCAGTCACCGAATTCGTCAACACTTCATTTGTAGTTAAGCTCTGGTGACGCTCTAATATTTGAACCTCAGCATTTTCTTCAACAACAATTAAATTACGAGGTTGCAACATAATAGAAGCCTCGTTACCTGTAGCAAAATGAAGTATTTCAATTGGCTTTTTAGGCATTTTATTTTTCGGAATATAAATGTAAGCGCCCTCTCTACTGAATGCTGTATTCAACGTCGTTAAAGAATCGTCTTTAGATGCTATTTTATTAAAATACACATCTATAATTTGCTTGTACATTGGCTTTGACAATGCAGAGCTCATTAAACAAATATCTACACCATCATGTGTAGTTTCAGAAAGATAAGAACTATAAATACCATCAATAAAAACGATTTTATAAGTATCTATCTCATTAATAAAATACTTTTTTACGTCTTTATATTCAATAGTAGCAGCTTCTTTAGGAAAAATACTGAAATCTATTTTCTGAATACTATTTAATGATGTATACTTCCAAGCTTCGTCCTTTTTTGTAGGAAACCCTTTAGTTTCAAAATTTTTCAAAGCTTCTAAACGCACTTCATGAACAGGATGCTCTACATCTATATTGTTCTCGAATGCCATAAAAGAAGAAACTAATTTATCTTTTAAACTCATGTGTCTAAATATTGTGAAGTCAAAAATTAAAAATCCTCAACTAATTTACTATTTGTTTAAAGTACTGGTTCGTTTTTAAGCCAATCGTACCCTTTTTCTTCTAATTCTAGAGCCAATTCTTTTCCTCCAGATTTAACTATTTTACCATTATGTAAAACGTGAACAAAGTCAGGCACTATATACTCTAACAACCTTTGGTAATGGGTAATTACAATTACAGCATTATCTTTACTTCTAAGTTTATTAACACCGTTAGATACGATACGAAGAGCATCAATATCTAAACCAGAATCAGTTTCATCTAAGATTGCTAATTTTGGTTCTAACATAGCCATTTGAAAAATTTCGTTACGTTTTTTCTCTCCACCTGAAAAACCTTCGTTTAACGAACGAGATAAAAATTTACGATCAATTTCTAACATTTCAGACTTTTCACGAATCAATTTCAGCATATCTTTTGCTGGCATATCATCTAAACCTCTGCCCTTACGACCTTCGTTAATAGCGGTTTTCATGAAATTTGTTACAGAAACACCTGGAATTTCAACTGGATATTGAAAAGATAAGAAAATACCTTTATGGGCTCTTTCTTCAGGAGAAACATCTTCTAAATCTTCACCTTCTAAAATAACCTGACCTTCGGTAACCTCAAACTCTTCTTTACCAGCAATAACAGAAGATAACGTACTCTTACCAGAACCGTTAGGCCCCATTATAGCATGTACTTCACCTGCTTTAACTTCTAAGTTAATTCCTCTTAAGATTTCTTTACCTTCTACACTTGCATGTAGATTTTTTATTTGTAACATCCTGATTGTGATTTAATATCTTTTCTAATTATTTTTTTATCCTACTGAACCTTCTAAACTAATTTCCAAAAGTTTTTGTGCCTCTACTGCAAATTCCATTGGTAGTTTATTTAATACCTCTTTACTAAAGCCATTTACAATTAATGCAATCGCTTTTTCTGTAGGTATCCCTCTTTGATTACAATAGAACAATTGATCTTCACCAATTTTACTGGTTGTAGCCTCGTGCTCTATTTGAGCACTTTTGTTTTTTACTTCAATGTACGGGAAAGTATGTGCGCCACATTCATTACCCATTAAAAGAGAATCACATTGCGAGAAGTTACGCGCATTGTCTGCTCTACTATTTATTTGAACTAAACCTCTATAACTATTTTGAGATTTACCTGCTGAAATACCTTTTGATATAATTGTACTTCGGGTATTTTTACCCAAATGAATCATTTTTGTACCTGTATCTGCCTGTTGGTAGTTGTTAGTAACTGCGATAGAATAAAATTCTCCGATAGAGTTATCTCCTTTTAAAATACAAGAAGGATACTTCCAAGTTACTGCCGAACCAGTTTCTACTTGTGTCCAAGATACTTTTGCATTTTTCTCACACAAAGCTCTTTTAGTTACAAAATTGTAAACTCCACCTTTACCCTCTTTATTTCCAGGGAACCAGTTTTGCACGGTAGAATATTTAATTTCAGCATCATCTAAAGCGATAAGCTCTACAACAGCAGCATGCAATTGATTCTCGTCACGCGATGGTGCAGTACAACCCTCTAGATAACTTACATAACTACCTTCATCCGCAATTACTAAAGTTCTTTCGAATTGACCTGTACCTGCTTGGTTAATTCTAAAATATGTTGATAATTCCATTGGGCAACGAACACCTTTTGGAATGTAACAAAAACTACCATCTGTAAAAACAGCTGAATTTAGTGCTGCATAAAAATTATCAGTAGTTGGTACAATAGAACCTATGTATTTTTTAACCAATTCTGGATGCTCTTGAATAGCTTCAGATATTGGCATAAAAATAATTCCTTTTTCACCTAACGTCTTTTTAAAAGTTGTAGCAACAGATACTGAATCTACTACAATATCAACCGCAACATTTTGTAATTTCTTTTGTTCATCAACAGAAATTCCTAATTTCTTGTACATCTCTAATAACTCAGGATCTACATCATCTAACGATTTATTAGGATCATTTTTTTTAGGAGCAGAATAATATGAAATAGCTTGAAAGTCTGGTTTCTCATAATGAACATTAGCCCATTCTGGTTCTTCCATTTTTTCCCAAACTCGGTAAGCCTCAATACGCCAATCAGTCATCCACTGTGGTTCGTTTTTCTTTTTAGAAATAGCACGAACAATATCTTCATTTAATCCGATAGGGAATGTATCTGACTCTATATCAGTATAAAAACCATATTCATATTCTTTGGTTTCTAATTCTTTTTTCAGCTCTTCTTCTGTATACGCCATAATATTTTTAAATTTATCAAAGACAATTGCTTGCCACTGATTAATTATTTCATTTTTCTATAGTGAAAAACTTTCACCACAACCACACGTTCTTTGTGCGTTAGGATTATTAAAAACAAACCCTTTACCGTTAAGACCTCCTGAATATTCTAAAATTGTCCCAACCAAATAAAGAAAACTCTTTTTCTCAACAATAATTCTCACATCATTATCTTCAAAAATTTTGTCAGTTTCCCCTATTTTATCATCAAAATTAAGCTCGTAAGATAGCCCACTGCAACCACCACTTTTCACACCAACACGAACATAATCTTTAGACGAATCAAATCCCTCCTCTGTCATTAGAGAGACGACTCTTTTTTTTGCCGTTTCCGATACTTGAATCATACTTAATTAGATTTAATCTAAGTGATTTACAAAGATAAGGTATATGTCGCTTTTATCCATATTTCCTAACATTAATATAACAAATACTACCATAAGATTTTATTATTATAAATCAGTCATTAAAATATTCAGTAAAATAGATATGAATTAACACTTACTTTATATTTTTGTTTGATATGAAACTAGATGACATTAAGCTTTTTTATTATTTAAGAAATTTCACAAGAAACGCAATGCCGAGTTTTTATTTCAAAAATTATTTTGAAAAAATAAAAGCCTACGAAGTTAAATGTGATCCATCTGAAATACAAAATAGACTCAATTACTATTTTAAAGTAACACAAAGTTTTAACCTTCCAAAAGAGGCTGTGGCTGTCAAAAATTTTAAAAAAACAAAGAGCACCACCTATTTTTTCGACTTAAAAGAATTTCTCCATTACTTTAAGCCTAACGTTTCATTTGTATATCATTTTGGAGATGAAACACACATTAACTCATACCCTACACTATTCAAAGCTAGACCAATAGCTGGCGAAAACGCCAACTCAATATTATTTAAATTAAATAAAAGACGACACTTTCAATGGGTTAATGATTCGAATAAGTTTTCTGATAAAAAAAACCAATTGGTATGGCGCGGAAAAGCGTGGCATAAATTACGAACAGACTTTGCAAAAACATATTGGAACCACCCCCTATGCGATATCGGACAAGTAAATAAACTTGAAAACAATGAGCCATGGGTAAAAGGTTTTTTGACTATCGAAGAGCAGTTAAATTACAAATTTATTTTTTGCCCAGAAGGTAATGATGTTGCTACAAATTTAAAGTGGGCAATGTCATCAAACTCATTATGTATAATGCCAAAACCTAATTTTGAAACTTGGTTTATGGAAGGCACACTTAAAGCTGGCGTACATTATGTTGAAGTTGAAAACGATTGCGCTGACCTTGAAGAAAAAATAAAGTACTATATAAATAATACTACTGAAGCTGAGCAAATTATAAAAAATGCTCACACTCACGTAAAAATGTTTCAAGACAAAAAAAAAGAAGATCTACTCTGCTTAAAAGTATTAGAAAAGTATGCCGAATTATCAGGTCAGAATAACGCGCTACGTTTTTAATTAGTCATAAATCTTAACTACAAATAGTACCACAAAAATCTTTGTTCATCTAAAAACACAAATGCTTTACCACAATTAAACATTTCAGTGTCAAAAAAATATTAGTTACGGTTATACTTCTTATTTTTGCAGCATGATAGAAGATAAAGAACAAAAAAGAACTTCAATAGAATCATTAGGTGAATTTGGATTAATTGACCATTTGACAGAAGGATTTCCTATTACCCAAAAATCTACAATTAAGGGTATTGGCGATGATGCCGCTATCTTGGATTTTAACAATAAAAAAGTGGTTGTTTCTACAGATTTATTGATTGAGGGTGTTCATTTCGACCTAAGCTACATGCCTTTAAAACATTTAGGGTATAAAGCTATAATGGTAAACCTATCTGATATTTACGCAATGAACGCCGTTGCTACACAAGTTACTGTTTCAGTTGCTATTTCTAACAGATTTCCTTTAGAGGCATTGGAAGAACTGTATGCAGGTATTGGTTTAGCTACAGCAAAATTTAACGTTGATTTAATTGGTGGAGACACCACCTCATCTAAAACCGGTTTACTTATAAGCATTACTGCTTTAGGTGAAATTAATGAAGAAGATACAACTTACCGAAATGGTGCAAAACCAAACGATTTATTAGTAGTTTCTGGTGATTTAGGTGGAGCATACATGGGACTTCAAGTTTTAGAGCGCGAAAAAGCGGTTTTTAAAGTTAACCCAAACAGCCAGCCTGATTTAGAACCTTACTCTTACATTGTTGAAAGACAATTGAAACCTGAGGCTCGTAAAGACATTATCGAAACTTTAAAAATACTAGAAGTAAAACCTACTTCGATGATTGATATAAGTGACGGTCTATCTTCTGAAATTTTACATATTTGTAAACAAAGTGATGTTGGTTGTGATTTGTATGAAGAAAAAATTCCTTTGGACCCTACAGTAATCTCTTCTTGTGAAGAATTTCAATTAAATAGTACTGTAGTTGCATTAAGTGGCGGCGAAGACTATGAGCTACTATTTACTATTGATCAGAAAGATTTTGACAAAATAAAAGGGAATCCAAACTTGACGGTAATTGGTCATATTACAGATAAAAGCCAAGGAGCTAATTTAGTTTCAAGAGCTGGTTCAAAAATTGAATTAACTGCTCAAGGGTGGAATTCTTTTAAAGCGGAATAAAAAAATTCCCAAAAGAACAATACACACCATAATATTATACCCGTAGGGCATACGGTTATAATGAAGATAGATGTAATAAAGCTTTTAGGAATATGTTTAAATTTCTAGGCCACCCACGACCGAAATTTATTTGCCAAGCATAATTATGCCACTTGTTGTGGCGATGGATGTTTCTTTTGATATAATTTTTCTAAGGCTGCATTAATTTCTTGCATCTCCGGTGTTAATTGCGAAAGCTTACCATTAGCATCGGTTGTTACTTCTCTTTCACAATGAATACACTTATATTCTTTAATATGTAAAGTGACTTTTTTCGAAACTGAATAATGATGCCCAAAAATAGAACAGCATAAAGAATGGAATTTTGATTCACAGTTAGAAAGTACTTTTTTCATATGATAAGTTTTTGATCATGCATGTAAGTTTTGGGACTTATATTTGCAATATGGTTGTTGGTAAAGTGATTTTATTATCTTCTCTTTTAAGAGAAATGTAAATGCTTTATTTTTAGAACGATAGATTGCCTTATTTTATTGAATACTCCCTTGTTTTTTTTCAAAAAAAAGCACTTTTTAGCTCTTTTTTCGATAAAATGCACAATTCAAGGAGGAAAAACACCTCATCAATGTGATAATTTCTACTATCTTTCCTTTATTTTTTTAATAAAACATGCATCAAACTAAAAAAATTCTAGTCACTACTTTTGCCGTATTCTCCCTATTCTTTGGGGCAGGTAATTTAATATTCCCTCCATTATTAGGGTACCAATCTGGAGAGATGTGGTGGTTAGTTGCTATCGGATTCTGTTTGTCCGCAGTTTTAATTCCTATTTTTGGAATACTAGCTCATGCAAAACTACAGGGAACTATATTTGATTTTGGAAAAAAAGTATCTCCAAAGTTTAGTTTAGTTTATTCCATATTAATTTACGCAATTTCCATCAGCCTACCCTCACCAAGGACAGCTTCTGTAACACACGAAATAGCAATACAACCTTTTTTCAATTTCGATTATATTATAACAAGTATATGTTACTTTTCTCTTGTATTTATTTTCGTAATCAACAGATCTAAAATATTAAATATTTTAGGAAAACTGTTAACCCCAGCAATCATTCTTATTCTTTTAATTGTGATAAGTATAACTCTTTTCTCTTTCGATTTAAGTTTTGGCGAAACACTATTCGCTAATCCTTTCTCAAATGGCATTAGAGAAGGCTATCAAACTTTTGATGCTATTGGTGCTGTTGTTGTTGGTGGTGTTATCATAGTCTCTATAAACTTAAGTGAAAAAGGCGCTAGCTATGAAGAGAAAAAAGATCTAATTAGAAAAGCTGGTTTTTTAGCAGGTATTGCTTTATTATTAATATACACTGGCTTAATACTTACAGGTGCCGTTATGCATAAAGAGTTTAGCCCTGATGTAACAAGAATAGCCTTATTGAATGGGGTAAGCACAAAAGCTCTTGGCAACAACGCTAACCTAATTTTAAGTATACTAGTTAGCTTGGCTTGTTTTACTACAGCAGTAGGTATTGTAGCGGGTACAGCAGACTTTATGAAACATCTTTTTAAAGAGTCCAACAAAGCCTACCTAATCACGGCAATTTCTGGTTGTGTTTTAGGCGTTGTAATGGGACAGTTTGATGTCAACTATATTATAACAATTGCTTTACCAGCTCTTATGTTTATATACCCAATAACAATTGTTTTAATTCTTTTAAACGTGGCACCTGATAAATTTGCCTCTGCTAAAGTTTTTAGAGTTGTTATTGTAATTACAATGCTTTTTAGTATTCCTGACTTTTTAGATACTGTTGGTTTAGGAAACTATATTTCTACACTTAAAAACTACATTCCTTTTGCTAAACAAAGTATGGGTTGGGTACTACCTGCATTTATAGGATTTGTAGCTACAAATCTAACACAGAGGTTTAACCATGAATAGATTCTGACTTCCCGTAGTTTTTAATAATTTCACCTTCTTTTTCTAAAAGTTCTTTCCATTGTTTATCCACATCGATGCCTTCACCGTATTTACGGGCAAAACTTAAAAATGTAGTGTAATGGCCTGCTTCGCTGATCATCAACTCTCTGTAAAAGTCAGACAACTCCTTATCTTTTATATTTTCTGAAAGCACTTTAAAACGCTCACAACTACGAGCCTCTATCATTGCAGAAAACAATAATCTATTTACAAGAGCTTGTTGCCTGCTCCCACCCTTCATTTGCACCTTAAAAAGTTCATTCACATAACTATCTTTACGCTCTCTACCCAACGTATATCCACGTTGTTTTATAATCTCATGAACCATTTGAAAATGCTCTAACTCTTCCTTAGCCAACGCCAACAATTCAGTAACTAAGTCTTCATGTTCAGAGTTTAAAGAAATAATAGTAATTGCATTTGTGGCTGCTTTTTGCTCACACCAAGCATGGTCTGTTAATATTTCTTCAATATTACTTTCTACTAAATTGGCCCAGCGAGGGTCTGTTGCTAATTTTAAACCAAGCATAATTATATTTTTATAAGTAAACAAAGGTATACATAACCTTAATAACTGTTGGTTATATAAATTAGAGTTTCATATTAAAAACAGCTTTTTGATAACAACTTCTGCAACAAAAAAGCTATTAAGCGCAAAATACATTAAGATTATAAACTACTGTTTTTCAAAATCTTAAAATTATTAAATGTTTTAAAAAAGATAAAACGAAACCCTTAGAGATTAAAGCTCGTAAGTAATTGTGTAATCATTAAAATAATAATATGAAAATTAGTAAAATTTTAAAATCAATAAGTTTAGCAGTAGTATTAATAATATCTACTTCATCTTTTGCACAGGACATGTCTTCTAAAAAAGATAAAAAAATGGACATGGACACTAAAATGGTGGGTGGAGCTGAAATGTTCCCTTCAAAAGATATTGTTTCTAATGCCATTAACTCAAAAGATCACACAACTTTAGTTGCTGCTGTAAAAGCTGCCGATTTAGTTGCAACATTACAAGGCGATGGTCTCTTTACTGTTTTTGCACCAACAAATGCTGCTTTCGACAAACTTCCTAAAGGAACTGTAGAAAGCTTATTAATGATGGAAAACAAAGAAAAATTACAATCAGTACTTACTTACCATGTTCTTTCTGGAAAGTTTAGTGCTAAAGATATTGTAAGGGCTATTAAAAAAGGAAAAGGTATGGCTGAATTTACTACCGTAAATGGAGCTAAAATAACGGCTATGTTAGACGGTAAAATGGTTAAATTAAAAGATGCTTCTGGCACAGTTTCTACTGTTACAATTGCAGATGTTAACCAATCGAATGGTGTTATACATGTTGTAGATACTGTTGTATTACCAAGAATGTAATTACAAATTCATCCAAAACTAAAAACGACCCAAATTTGGGTCGTTTTTTATTTGTTCAGTTTTGAGATATCAATCTTATATAGGTCAACAGCGTTTTCCCAAAGTATGAGTTCTTTTTTATCATCTGGTATATTAAGATGCTTCATGAACTTTAAATAAGATTTCATATTTGAAATTGGCCAATCAGTACCATATAATAAGTATTTAGGGTTACCAGCATAGGTAATCATCTCTTCAATACCTTTTTTCATATACTTCTCAAACTTAGTTGAAAAATCTCCCAAAACTAGTCCTGAAATATCAGCATAAACATTCTTGTTCTTATAAACCACCTCCATACAGTCTTTAATCCATGGGTTACCAACATGGCAAATAACAATTTTCAAATCAGGGTAGTCAACTGCTAAATCATCGATATGTATTGGATGTGAATATTTAATTCTACCAGTAGGCGCATAGGTGTCTCCTGAATGAAACATTACAGGCACATCGTATTCTAAAGCCATTTCATAAACCACTTTCAAACGAATATCATTTGGATAAAAAGGTTCATAACCTGGGTAAAATTTTAAAGCCTTTATTAAACCTTGCTCTAAATAATCACCTATTTCTCTTAAATCGCGATGATTATAGTTTAAATAACTGATACCAGCCACCACACCTAGATTGTCTCTACCTTTAATAGCCTCAACCACTTGCTTTGTGCTCGGTCGGTGCTCATTTACTTTATACGACGTTAAAACCAATGAATAATCTACATTATTCTCTATCATGGTCTGCGTTAGTTTATCTAAACATTCTTCAAGAGAAACTACACGATCTTCGTGGTAATTATTTATATGAGTATGAACATCTATAATCATCTACAAAATCTGTTACTTATTCATTAAATCTTCTATCTCATTTGCTTCTATCGGAATATTTTGCATCAAATTAAAAGGTTCTCCTTTTTCTTGAATCACAACATCATCTTCTAAACGAATACCCATATTTTCATTTGGAATATAAATACCCGGCTCAACAGTAAAAACCATGTTTGCCTTCATCGGTGTTTTTAAAGCACCATAATCATGTGTATTTAAACCAATATGATGACTTGTGCCATGCATAAAATACTTTTTGTATGCTGGCCAGTTAGGGTCTTCATTATCAACATCAGCTTTATCTAATAAACCAAGACCTATAAGCTCAGATGTCATAATTTTACCAACTTCGTTATGGTATTCTGCCCAAATTGTGCCAGGAATCAGCATTTTCGTTGCTTCATTTTTTACACGTAAGACTGCATTATAAACTTCTTTTTGTCTCGTTGTGAATTTCCCACTTACAGGTATGGTACGCGATAAATCACTAGAATAGTTAGCATATTCTGCTGCAACATCCATCAATATTAAATCACCTGCTTTACATTCTTTATTATTTTCAAGATAATGCAAAACATTTGCATTATTACCTGATGCTATTATTGGTGTGTACGCAAAACCTTTAGACCTATTTCTAATAAATTCATGTAAAAGCTCTGCCTCTATCTCGTACTCAAAAACACCTGGTTTTACAAAACCTAAAAGTCGTCTAAATCCTTTTTCAGTAATATTACATGCAGTTTGCATTAATACTATTTCCTCTGGCTCTTTTACTCCTCTAATTTCTTGTAAAATAGGGTTACTCTTTGCGTATTGATGCGCTGGAAATTGCAATTTACATTTCTGAATAAATCGATCTTCTCTAGTTTCCGTTTCAACTGCCTGACGGTAATGCTCGTTAGTGTTAAAATAAACAGTATTTGCTTCCGTCATTAAATCAAAGAAAATTTTATCAAAGTCAGAAAGCCAATAAATAGTTTCAATACCTGAAACCTCAGTAGCTTTTTCTTTAGTCAACTTTTCACCTTCCCAAACTGCAATATGTTCGTTTGTTTCACGAACGAATAAAACCTCTCTGTATTTTTTATTTAAAGAATCTGGAAACAAAACCAATATAGTTTCTTCTTGATCTGCCCCTGATAGGTAAAAAATATCTCTGTGTTGCTCAAAAGGCAAAGTACTATCTGCACCTATAGGATAAACATCATTTGAATTAAAAACTGCCAAACTTTTTGGAAGCATTTTCTCCATAAATTTATTCCTGTTTTTTTTAAACAAGCTATTACTTATAATATCGTACTTCATATTCAATTTTTTATTTCATCAAAAATAAGAATAATATATGTTCTTCTTGATGCACAAAATCTTAAGAAAACTATAAGTCTTCAGAAATTTAAACTCTTATTTAGTAACTTTCCAAAGACTAATTCCAACGATTACAATTATGAGCAAAATTTTTACCACAATACTTATTTTAAGTACGCTGTTTTCATTCTCACAAACTTCATCTACAAAACCAGAAATAATTATAAATTCACTTCAAAAAAAGAGTGATTTACAAAAAAAATCTATCGTAAAAAACATCCCATTTGAGAATATCGGACCAACAGTAATGAGTGGTCGTGTTGTAGATTTAGATGTAAACCCAGAAAACCCAACAGAATTTTATGTAGGCTACGCTTCAGGTGGTTTGTGGTATACTAACAATAACGGAACCACCTTTACTCCTTTACTAGACAATTCTGACACACAAAATGTAGGTGATATTGCTGTTGATTGGAAAACAGAAACCATTTGGGTAGGAACAGGAGAAAATAACGCATCAAGATCATCATATTCAGGAATTGGTATTTTAAAATCTACAGACAAAGGTAAAACATGGAAAAACGTAGGTTTACCAGATTCTCACCATATTGGAAGAATAGTGATTAACCCCAATAACCCAAACGAGGTTATTGTTGGAGTTACGGGTCATTTATATTCTACAAATGAAAATAGAGGGATTTACAAAACTACAGATGGCGGAAAAACGTGGAATAAAACTTTATATATAAATGATTCGGTAGGTATTATTGATGTTGCTTATACCCCTAATAATTTTAAAATTATGTATGCTGCTGCTTGGGAAAAAGATAGAAAAGCATGGGATTTTATTGGCAATGGTGATGGCTCTGGAATATACAAAAGTATTGATGGCGGTAGCTCTTGGATGAAAGTTTCTACTGCTGAAAGTGGTTTCCCGACAGGTAAGGGCGTTGGTAGAATTGGTTTAGCTGTTTTTGATGAAAACACTGTTTATGCTGTTCACGACAACCAGTATAGGCGAGAAAAAACACCAGATTCTAATAAAAAAGAAGGTGGCTTAAGAAAAGATAATTTTAAGAATATGTCTTCTGATGAACTTTTAAAGATAAAAGACAAAAAATTAAATGAGTTTTTAAAAACAAATGGTTTTCATGAAAAATATAGAGCCGACAATGTAAAACAATTGGTGCGAAGCGGATCTGTTAAACCAGAAGATTTAGCAAAGTATTTAGAAGACGCAAATTCAATGTTATTTGACACTCCTGTTATTGGAGCTGAAGTTTACCGTACTAATAATGGAGGGAAAACATGGAGTAAACAAAATGAAGATTATATCGATGACCTTTTTTATAGCTATGGCTATTATTTCGCTCAAATTAATGTTGACCCAAATGATGTTAATAAAATATATTTAGGTGGAGTACCTATTATAAAATCGGATGATGCTGGAAAAACGTATACCTCTATTAATGGAGATAACGTACACGCGGATCATCATGCATTATGGATTAACCCTAAAATGATTGGACATTTAATAAATGGTAATGACGGTGGTATTAATATTTCTTATGATGATGGAAAAAATTGGATTAAAAGCAATGCTCCTCCTGTTGGTCAGTTTTACGCTATTAATGTAGATAACGAAAGCCCGTATAATGTTTATGGAGGTTTACAAGATAATGGTGTTTGGAAAGGTCCGAATACAACAAAAGAAAGTGTTCGTTGGCATCAAACAGGTGAGTACTCTTGGAAATCAATAATGGGTGGCGATGGTATGCAAGTTGAAATTGACAATCGAAACGCTAACATTGTTTATACAGGGTATCAGTTCGGCAATTATTATAGAATTAATTTAGAAAACGATAAGCGAACATACATTCAACCAAAGCATGAATTAGGTGAAACTCCATATCGTTTTAACTGGCAAACACCTATTTTATTATCAACCCACAATCAAGATATCTTATATTTAGGAGGAAACAAATTACACCGCTCTCTTAACAATGGAGACGATTGGCAAACTATTTCTGAAGATTTAACTAATGGTGGTAAAGCAGGCAATGTTGCTTACGGAACGCTAACAACAATATCTGAATCGCCATTAAAATTTGGTTTACTATATACCGGAAGTGATGATGGATTACTACAAGTCTCAAAAAATGGAGGAGAAACTTGGTCTGTAATTTCTTCTAAATTACCTCAGCACTTATGGGTATCTAGAGTTGCGGCTTCAAAACACAAAAAAGAAAGAGTCTACGCTACTTTAAATGGCTATCGAAATGATGATTTTTCAAGTTATGTTTATGCAAGTGATGATTATGGTGAAACATGGACAAACATAGGGGCTAACATTCCTGCTTCGCCAGTAAATGTGATACTAGAGGACACAACTAATGAAAACCTATTATTTGTGGGTACAGACAACGGCTTATATATATCCTTCAATAAAGGAAAAACATGGGAAGTTTTTCAAAACGGAATTCCGAATGTTGCTGTACATGATTTAGTAATTCAATCTAAAGAAAAGCATTTACTAGTAGGTACACATGGCAGAAGTATTTATAAGGCAGATATTGCCACCATACAGCAAATGAATCCTGAAATGCTCTCGAAAGACTTTCATGCATTTTCTCCTAAAAACATAAAACATTCTAAAAATTGGGGTAACTCATGGAGCACTTGGGGCGAACCTCAAACACCAGGTTTAGATATTACTTTTTTCACAAACAATCCAGAAATTTTAGAGGCAACTGTTTATGCCGAAAACACAATAGCCGTTAGTGCAACTACTATAAATGCAGAAAAAGGTTTTAACATATTATCATATGATTTAGCATTTTCAAAATCTGGAAAATCAGCTTATTTAAAAAGAGTAAAAACAGAATTATTAGAGGCTAAAAACGGAAAGACATATTTACCAGCCGGAAAATACATTATAAAAATTACGGGTGATAAAACTAAAGAAACCATATCTTTTGAAATAGAATAGAAATGAAACTAGTACATACAAATAAATTAACAGAATTAGGAGTTTCACATAATTCTGAAATTAAAAAAAAGGTGTTTTTAGAAAAAGGAGATGTTCCAAATATAATGATGTTTGGTAGCGCTATTTTTAAACCCGGACAGTTTGTTGAAGAGCATAAACACGACACTATGTATGAGGTTTTTTACATACAAAAAGGAAAAATAGATTTTATAGTAAACGGAGAAACCAACATCCTAATTGCGGGTGATTGTATTACTGTAGAACAAGGAGAATTACATAGCCAACATAACAATTATAGTGGAGATGTAGAGTGGATTTACTTTGGAGTTGCAACAGATTAGCTAAATACCCAAACAAACTCTTTAGTTTGTTTGGGTATTTCAAAAACTAAAAACTTTAAGCAGTACATCTGATAAATATCAAAAAAAGTTAGATGAAACCCTCTTTTTAGTCTGGTTTTTAATGAAAATCGCAGGAAACAAACTAGCTGGTTTGATTTTTTGAGTAATCATATTTCTCATTTTAAGGTCTGAGAGGTTTAAATTTCAAACGTTTTAGTAGTTTTTAGTTTAAACTTACTAATTGGTTAACCAATTACTTATTTTGATTCTAAATAAGCATAGGATTTATTACTAAAGTTTGTTAATAACTTGTTTGTGCTGTAAATTTGTAAATAAAACTAACAACTAATGAGCGGATTTTTTAAATCTTCAATTGGTAGAAAGTATGCCATGGCACTTTCTGCTTTCTTTTTAATGTTTTTTCTACTTCAACATTTTGCAATAAATCTTTTATCGGTTTTCAGTCCTGATGCGTTTAATGAAACTTCGCATTTTATGGGTACATTTTGGGCCGTTCAATATGTATTGCAGCCTGTTTTAATTTTTGGAGTAATGTATCATTTCATTATGGGCTTTATTCTTGAAATTAAAAACAGAAATGCTAGAGCAGTAAAATACGCTAAAAACAATGGAGCAGCTAACTCTAGCTGGATGAGTAGAAATATGATTTACAGTGGACTTGCTATTTTAGCATTTCTTGTACTTCATTTTATTGATTTTTGGTTGCCAGAAATTGATACAAAATATATTCAAGGCGACATGTCTGGATTATTAGCTGATGGCGAAGGATTTCGTTATTATGAAGAACTAACGCACAAATTTGCAAACCCATTACGTGTAGCTGCGTATGTAATTGCTTTTGTGTTTTTATCATTGCACCTTATGCATGGTTTTAGCTCTGCTTTTCAATCGGCAGGTGTTACTTCAATGAGAAAAGAAAAGTTACAAACTTTTGGTAAAGCATACGCTATTATTATCCCTTTAGGATTTATAATAATTGCTCTTTATCATCATTTTAACCATTAATACTATATACTTATGTCTGTATTAGACTCAAAAGTACCTAAAGGTCCATTGAAAACAAAGTGGACTGATTATAAGAACCATATTGATTTAGTAAACCCTGCCAACAAACGTAATATTGATGTTATTGTAGTTGGAACAGGTTTAGCTGGTGGTTCTGCTGCTGCAACATTAGCAGAA
The DNA here is from genome assembly GCF_019021925.1 of Cellulophaga sp. HaHaR_3_176. Lineage (NCBI taxonomy): Bacteria > Pseudomonadati > Bacteroidota > Flavobacteriia > Flavobacteriales > Flavobacteriaceae > Cellulophaga > Cellulophaga sp. HaHaR_3_176. The sequence continues at coordinate 3,386,554 of NZ_CP058990.1, read as the reverse complement.
TTAGGCTATAATGTAAAAACATTTTGCTACCAAGATTCTCCACGTAGAGCTCACTCTATTGCGGCACAAGGTGGTATTAATGCAGCAAAAAATTACCAAGGTGATGGTGATTCTACATATCGTTTATTTTACGATACTGTAAAAGGTGGTGATTACCGATCTAGAGAGGCAAACGTTTATCGTTTAGCTGAGGTTTCTGCAAACATCATTGATCAATGTGTTGCACAAGGTGTGCCTTTTGCTCGTGATTATGGTGGATTGTTAGATAACCGTTCTTTTGGTGGTGTATTAGTATCTAGAACCTTTTACGCAAAAGGACAAACAGGACAACAATTATTGTTAGGAGCTTATTCTGCAATGAATAGACAAATTGCACGTGGTAAAATTACCCCGTTCAACCGTCATGAAATGTTAGATGTAGTAAAAGTAGATGGTAAAGCTCGTGGTATTATTGCTCGTGATTTAGTTTCTGGAAAAATAGAACGTCACTCTGCACATGCTGTTGTTATTGCTTCTGGTGGTTACGGAAATGTTTATTTCTTATCAACAAATGCAATGGGATCTAACGCTACTGCAGCTTGGAAAATACACAAAAAAGGAGCATTTTTTGCCAACCCTTGCTATACTCAGATTCACCCAACGTGTATTCCACGTTCAGGGGATTATCAATCTAAATTAACATTGATGTCTGAATCTTTACGTAACGATGGTCGTATTTGGGTGCCTAAGAATATGGAAGATGTAATGGCAATTCGTGAAGGCAAGAAAAAGCCAACCGATTTATCAGAAGATCAAAGAGATTACTACTTAGAAAGAAGATACCCTGCATTTGGTAACTTAGTACCACGTGATGTTGCATCGAGAGCTGCAAAAGAACGTTGTGATGCTGGTTATGGTGTTAATGCAACTGGTGAAGCTGTTTATTTAGATTTTGCTTCTGCAATACAACGTTACGGAGTTGAGCAGGCTAAAATTCATAACATAACAAATGCTTCAGCTGCCAAAATATATGATTTAGGTGCTGCTATTGTAAAAGCAAAGTATGGTAACCTTTTTCAGATGTATGAGAAGATTGTAGATCAAGATCCATACAAAACACCAATGATGATTTACCCAGCTGTACATTACACAATGGGTGGTGTTTGGGTTGATTATAACTTAATGACTACAGTTGAAGGTCTTTACTGTATTGGTGAAGCAAATTTCTCTGATCACGGAGCAAATAGACTTGGTGCCTCTGCTTTAATGCAAGGTTTAGCTGATGGATATTTTGTTTTACCTTATACAATCGGTGATTATTTATCTCACGAAATTAGAACTGGAAAAATACCAACTGATTCTCCTGAATTTGATGCTGCTGAAAAAGAAGTAACCGATAAATTAAACTTCTTTGTTTCTAACAAAGGGTCTCACTCTGTTGATTATTACCATAAAAAATTAGGTAAAATCATGTGGGATAAATGTGGAATGTCCCGTAACGCTGAAGGTTTAAAAGAAGCTATGGTTGAAATTAAAGCTTTACGTGAAGATTTCTACAAAAACGTAAGTGTACCTGGTGCTGCAAATGAATTAAACAGTGAACTTGAAAAAGCAGGTCGTGTTGCCGATTTCTTAGAATTGGGTGAACTTTTCGCTAAAGATGCTCTTGCAAGAGAAGAATCTTGTGGTGGTCACTTTAGAGAAGAATCTGTTGAGTTAGACGGAGAACAAGAAGGAGAAGCTAAACGTAATGATACTGAATTTGCTTTTGTTTCTGCATGGGAATATAAAGGAGAACCTAGTGATGCTATTTTGCATAAAGAGGAGTTAGAATTTAACGAAATTGAATTAAAACAACGTTCATACAAATAATAAAGATACTATGAATTTAACACTTAAAATTTGGCGTCAAAAAGATGCTCAGTCGAAAGGTAAAATGGTCGATTATAAAGTGACTGAAATCTCAGAACATATGTCTTTCTTAGAAATGATGGATGTTTTAAATGAACAGTTAATAAACAAAGGAGAAGAGCCCGTTGCTTTTGATCATGATTGTCGTGAAGGTATTTGCGGCATGTGTTCTATGTTTATAAATGGTGAAGCTCACGGACCAGATAGAGGTGTTACTACTTGCCAATTACATATGCGTATGTTTAAGGATGGTGACACAATTACTATTGAGCCATTTAGAGCAAAAGCTTTTCCTGTATTAAAAGATTTAATAGTCGACAGAAGTTCTTTTGACCGTATACAGCATGCTGGTGGTTATATTTCTGTAAATACTTCAGGTAATACACAAGATGCAAACTCACTTCCTATCTCTAAGCACGCTGCAGATGAGGCAATGGATGCTGCTACTTGTATTGGTTGTGGTGCTTGTGTTGCAAGTTGCAAAAATGCTTCAGCAATGCTTTTTGTTGGCGCAAAAGTATCTCAATATGCATTATTACCACAAGGCCAAGTTGAGGCTGTAGATCGTGTTAAAAACATGGTTGCTCAAATGGATTTAGAAGGTTTTGGAAACTGTACAAATACGGGAGCCTGTGAGGTTGAATGTCCTAAAGGAATTTCTTTAGAAAATATTGCAAGAATGAATAGAGAATTATTAAGCGCTAATCTTAAAAGATAAGATACTTAATTTTATATAAAAACAAAAAACCCAAACTTATTTATATCGTTTGGGTTTTTTTATATGTCTCTATTTCGTTTTGTTTATTTTACATTTTTAATATAATAAACTCTGAACGCCTGTTATATTCATGTTGTTCTCTAGTACACCTAACCGTACCATCACACTCATTTAATAATTTATCTTCACCATACCCTATTGCACTTTCAATTCTAGAAGCATCTATACCCTTAGATATTATGTAATCTCTAGATGATTTAGCACGCTTATCTGATAAATATCTGTTATATACTTTAGAACCTCTACTATCTGTATGAGATTCAATTTTAATAACCATTTCTGGATATTCTGTCATTACAGCAACTAATTTATCCAATTCTTTAGCTGCATCATCTCTAATGAATGATTTATCAAAATTGAAATAAATCATATCTGTTTTAAGCTTCTTTATACCATCTTCTACAACAATAAGCTCTTGTAGTTTTTTAAGAGTAACATCTAACATTGCTGTTTCATCAACCACGGTAGTAATATCTTGTGAGTCTACAAAATAACCTTGCTTATCCGTTCTAACCACATATTTTTTATCCCCTTCTAAATCTTCGAATACAAAACTTCCATCTTCTGCAGTCTCAACTTCTTTTAATTTAATATTGTTCTCATCTAATAACATAACCATAGCTTTTGGCATGTAATCTCCTGTAATTAACTCTGTAACAACCCCAGAAATAGCAGAGCTATTTACTTCTTCAATTTCTAATTTTTTAAATGAATAAATATCGTCATCTCCTTTACCTCCTAATCTATTAGATGCAAAATATCCTTTGTCGTTATCCTCATTTATTATATATGAAAAATCATCCATATTACTATTAACAGGCTTACCAACATTAACAACCTCTTCAAAACCTTCTTCAGTATAAGCAGCCTCATAAACATCTAAACCACCTAAACCAACATGCCCATCAGAAGAAAAATACAATTTATTATCAGTAACAAAAGGAAACATCTCTCTCTTTTCAGTATTAATTCCAGGCCCTAAATTTCGCGGTTCTGAATATGTACCATTTTCTAACACATCTACTACAAAAATATCAGACATACCTATACTACCTGGCATATCAGAAACAAAGTATAATAATTTACCATCTGAACTTAATGCAGGGTGACCTGTAGAATAATCATCGCTGTTGAAAGAAAGCTCAACAGCTTCTTCCCATTCACCATCAACTTTTACAGATTTATATATTTTTAAATGATTCACTCCATCTTTATCTCTTCTCAATTTTTTCTTATAGTTATTTCTCGTAAAATACATCGTTTCATTATCTGGAGAAAAAGTAACTGAAGCTTCGTGATATTTAGAGTTTATTTTTTTTGAAAATTTAACTGCATTTTTAAGATCTGAAGATTCTTCGTTTACTTTAGATACATATAAATCTAAAAAAGGTTGATCATTCCACTTATACTTTCTAGTTTTAAATACCGATGAATCTTTTGATGATGCATAAACAACTTGATCATCACCATAAAACATCGGAGAGAAGTCTGAATATTCAGTATTTACAGCAACAGTTTTAACATCAAACTTGTCTGTCGTATTAATTATCTTATCTAATAAAATTTCATTTTTAAGATCTTGTGCTGATGTATCTTCAGAATTCTTTTTTTCCATCTTATTATAAATACGCATAAGACGTTTTGCTTTACCATATTTACCTGTACCTTTTAAAGTATGAGAGTACTTGAAATAATTTTCAGCTGTCATATCATCTTTATAGGTATTATATAAAACATCATACCACTCGTAAGCTTTTTCCATATTCGTATTAAAATAATAAGAATCACCTATTTTTTTTAAAACTTCAAATGAATAATTTTTTTTCTTTTTTAAAGCCAACTCATATAACTCAGCAGCTTCAGCGTACCACATTTTATCAAAATAAGAATCTGCTTTTTGTATCAATTTAGAATTGCTCGGCTTTTCTTTTGAGACTTTAGATTTATTATCTGTAGAAGACTCCAGAAGACTATCACTAAAATCAATATTAGAAATTTGAGTTTGAGGTAAAGAACTTATATCTAAATTTTCTTGAGCAGATAAGCTCAAAAAAGAAAAAAAGAAAATTGATGCTATTAAATTTTTCATGGCAGGTATTTTAAAAAAGCTTTAAAATTTATAATTAGTTGCAATATAAATTTCAACTCCAAAACTAGTTTATACCTTATAGTGTAAATATTATTTGTTGTGAAGTATAAGAAAAATGATGTATTCTACTGTATTTTTAAATATGTAGGAAAATAAAAACAGTCAAAAAGCCACATTTTTAAAGTAACTATCGATAAAATACAAATACATAAAAACAAAAAAAGCCCTTGAAAAAATCAAGGGCTTTTAATTATGTTTTAAAAAGAAAAACTATTTTTTCTCTTCTATCTTATCTGTAGTTTCATCTTCCTTAGATGCATCTTTAAATTCTTTAATCCCACTTCCTAGCCCACGCATTAATTCTGGAATTTTTTTTCCTCCAAAAAGTAACAAAATAGCTACTACAATTAAAACGATAGAAGCTGGTCCGGGTATTGCTAACATTATATCTGAAAAAATCATAATTGTTTATTTTAGAACTACAAATTTACTAAAAAAGAATAACAACAAATTGTTAATGTTTAAATAAGCATAATTTTATTGTAAATATGCCTTAAATTAAGCATCTATATATTAATTTCATATAACTTAAAATTGTGTAAGTATTTTAGTGAAATACAATTGTAAGCTTATATTTGTGTTATATGGCTAAAAAAAGCAAAAAAAAGGGAAAGGAAATTAAACGAAAGCTACTGCATAAGTATCGTTTAGTCATCTTGAATGAAAATACTTTTGAAGAAAAAGTTTCTTTCAAACTCAGTAGATTAAATGTTTTTATCACTGGATCTCTTTTTATTATATGTTTAATAGCTTTAACTACTGTTTTAGTAGCCTTTACTCCTTTAAGGGAATATATACCAGGCTATTCATCTACAAAGCTTAAAAGACAAGCTACAGAACTTACATACAAAACAGATTCATTAGTTCATGTTTTAAATTATACCAATAAGTATTTAGATAATATTAGAAAGGTTTTGAATGGAGACATTACAAACAATAAAATTAATAGAGATTCATTATTTGAGCAATTTAAATTAGACCCCTCTACAATAGATTTAACGCCAATTAGAGAAGATTCTGTATTAAGAGCTCAAGTAGCACTTGAAGATAAATATAATTTATTTGAAAAAAATACTAAAAGTGTAAATTTGATTTTGTTTCCACCAATAAATGGCACTATATCTCAAGATTATAATTTAGACACCAAGCATTTTGCTATTGATGTTGTTGCTGCAAAAGGAACACCTGTAAAATCTGTCGCTAATGGTACGGTAATTTTTTCTGAATGGACATCTGATACTGGTTATGTTATTTTAATAGAACATAAAGATGGTTTATTATCAGTTTACAAACACAACGGCTCTTTAACAAAATCTCAGGGCGACATCGTAAAATCAGGTGAAGTTATTGCCTCTGTAGGTAATACAGGAGAGCTAACCACAGGACCTCATTTACATTTTGAATTATGGAATAATGGAAGCCCCGTGAACCCAAGAAATTATATCGATTTTAAATAATTTAAATTATGTCATTGAAATCGCTAGCTGCAAAATTATTTGCCAGAAGAATATCTAAACGCACCCAAAAATGGGTAAATAACCCTATTCAAACTCAACAAAAAGTTTTTGAAAATTTAATCGAAAAAGCTAAAAATACAGAGTTTGGTATTGATCATAAATTTAGTCAAATAAAATCTCACAAAGATTTTATTGAAAATGTACCTGTTAGAGATTATGAAGAACTAAAAAAGTACGTTCAAAAGGCTGTTGAAGGTAAATCAGATATTTTATGGCCAGGCAAACCTATTTATTTTGCGAAAACGTCAGGCACCACATCTGGTGCTAAATACATTCCGATTACTGATGTTTCTATCAAACATCAAGTTGAAGCATCGAGAAATGCAATATTGAATTACATTGATGAAACAGGCAATTCTGACTTTGTAAATGGCAAAATGATATTTTTGCAAGGTAGTCCTATATTAACTGAAAAAAATGGAGTAAAGCTAGGTAGGCTATCTGGTATTTCTGCACATTATGTACCTAACTATTTACAAAAAAATAGGTTACCAAGCTGGGAAACTAATTGTATAGAAGATTGGGATACTAAAGTTAATGAAATAGTAAAAGAAACTATAGACCAAGACATGACGGTAATTGCTGGAATACCTTCTTGGGTACAAATGTATTTTGAAAAACTAAGCTTTACTAGCTCTAAAAAAGTAGGTGAAATTTTCAAAAACTTTAATTTATTTATTTACGGAGGGGTAAATTACGAACCTTATAGAGCTAAATTTGAAAACCTTATAGGCAGAAAAGTTGATAGCATTGAGCTCTTTCCTGCTAGTGAAGGTTTTTTTGCATATCAAAATTCTCAAACAGAAAAAGGAATGCTTCTCTTATTAAATTCTGGTATTTTTTATGAGTTTATAAAATCTGATGAATTTTTTGAAGAAAACCCGAAACGACTAACTATCGCAGATGTTGAAATAGGCGTTAACTATGTTTTAATAATTTCTACAAATGCAGGTTTATGGTCATATAACATTGGAGATACCGTTCAGTTTATTTCTTTAAACCCTTTTAAAATAATAGTTTCTGGAAGAATAAAGCATTTTATTTCGGCATTTGGTGAACATGTAATTGGTAAAGAAGTTGAAGCTGCAATGCAAAAAGCTATTGAAGAAACAGATGCAACAGTTAACGAATTTACGGTCGCACCGCAAATAGTCCCAGAAGAAAATGAATTACCGTATCATGAATGGTTTATCGAGTTTGAGAAAAAGCCATCAAATATGGATATCTTTATAAAAATACTTGATAAAACATTACAAGAACAAAACAGTTATTATTTTGATTTAATTGATGGCAAAATACTTCAAACACTTAAAGTAACCGAGATTGGAAAAGAAGGCTTCCGAGAATACATGAAGTCAATTGGAAAATTAGGAGGCCAAAACAAGGTACAACGCTTATCTAATGATAGAAATGTTGTCGATAAGCTAATAAAATTTAAAAAATGATCTTAATTACGAGTATAACTTCATAAAACTTGAAAATGGAATTATAATCGTAATTTTACTAGAATTTTAACACATGAGCACAACAAAAAATACAACCCGAGCACAAGAATCTACAAACGCTATTGAGCGCCTATACATAACCATGCGTCATTTATTTAATCGTGGTTTTTATAAGCCAATGGGTGTTTCTGGTGAAACCTTGAGAAACGCACTTCTGCAATTAAGACCTGAAATTTATGGTACTATTGCTGATGAAAAAAGTGAACTAAATGGTTTAATCTATGTTTTAGAAAGGTTGCCAGAAGGTATAGAGCAATGCCGATTCATAAATTTAACGTCTGATGAAGGCTATAGCAAATCTCATTTTCAAGCAATTGTTCCACCAAAGCGTAGAAGAAATTGCTATAGAATTGATGATGAGCAAATGAATATTGAAATAACAAGAGGTAGATCTGATATTTATGATATTCTAACACATCTTACTTTTTTATTCATCGAATCTTATAAAATTTCGAAAAGAGTTTTAATCGGAGATACAGAAAAAACTATTAGAGATTGGGATAAATTAGAAAGTGCCGTTAATAAAACGAAGCTAACTCAAGCCGAGAGAGAAATTGCAATTATACATACCGCTAATATTTTAGGAAGGTCTTTTGCAGAAATAATGGAGGTTTATGAAAAATTTGCTACTAAGAAAAATCCAGATAGATTTTTAAAAATAATATATTGGTTGGGTAAATTAGCTATAGAGGAAGAGCTTACATCTGATAAAAGAGCTATAACATTTACACCATTATTAAGAGAGCGATTAGGGCACCATATACACGGAGAAAGATGGGCTGATGGAATTAAGTCTACTTTAAAAACTGCAGGATTAATAGATAGACCTATTCATATTATTAGTGCCAACATGCATAGTGTTATGAATTCTTTATTTGCTAAAAAAGCACTAGCTAAAGAATTCCCAAATAAAGAATCTTTAGAAATATATGAGCAGCTTAGCTCATCTGAAAACACCGCTTTACGTAAAAAAATTACAGATATTGCTCTAAAAAATGGCATGATTGCTATTGATGATCTTTCTGGTACTAATATAGATGTACAAATATTTGATACTGCTAAGTTCACGGATGATGTTTGTTGCTATAGTTTCTCTAAAGATATTCCTAGTGAGAAAAAACCTATTATATTTGTAATGGATTACGCATTTGGTGAGCAAGCGTATGAAACAATAGATGAATTATTAAGACCATACAAATTCAAAAAAAACCAAGAGGTATTTTTAGATATTGAATCAATATCGATAATGGGTAAAGCTGGTATTTTAGAAGGTGGAAAAGGAGATTTAATGATTCCTTCTGCTCATATCTTTGAAGGAACTGCTGATAATTATCCTTTTAAAAATGAGCTTTGTGCTGATGATTTTAAAGATAAAGGCTTAAAAGTATTAGAAGGTACTATGGTTACTGTTTTAGGTACATCATTACAAAACAAAGATATCCTTAAGTTTTTCCATGCTTCTACATGGAATGTGATTGGTTTAGAAATGGAAGGTGTTCATTACCAAAAAGCAATACAATCTGCATCTAAAATACGTAAAAGTATTAGAGAAGATGTTAAAGTACGTTATGCCTACTACGCATCAGATAATCCTTTGGAAACTGGTAGCACATTAGCTTCTGGTGGACTAGGGACTACAGGAGTTAAACCAACATACCTAATAACTGAAAAGATATTAGAACAAATTTTTAATAATTAAAACCATAATGAGCGACCAACTGCCACAAAAACAAAACAACTCTTCTGATGAGATAGATTTAGGTCAATTATTCCATTTAATAGGAAATGCTTTTCGAAAAGTATTTAGTACGATCGGAAAAGTATTTAAATCGCTATTTGGAATTGTTATTTTATTCTTATTATTTCTTCAAAAACATTTTTTAAAATTTGTTATTGCAGGTGTAATTGGTTTAGCTATAGGTATATTTTTAGATTTCAAAAAAGAGCCTGAATACATCTCTTCAATGGTTGTAGAGCCAAACTTTAATAGTGTTCAACAACTATATAACAATGTTAATTTTTACAATGAATTAGCTGAAGCACAAGACTCAACTGCTCTAGCCGAGGCTTTAGATATTTCAGTAAAAGAAGCTTTTTCTATCAAAAAATTTAATGTTGAGTCATATTCAGATGAAAATCAAAAAGTTTTATTATTTGATAAGTTTGTTCGTAGTTTAGATACTACTACACAAAAGGCTATTGATATGGAAGCCTACCTTAAAAACTTCAATTCATTTGATGCTCGTTTTCACACCATATCTGTAACTGCTACTGATAATAGTATTGCTAAAAAAATTCAACCTTCAATAATAAATTCTATTTCTAGAAATGATTATTTTAATTTACAAAAGGAGACTTCTGATAACAATTTAAAATTACAGGAAAGTGTATACAGTAAACAAATTTCTGAAATTGACTCTCTACAATTACTATATAAAAAAGTAATGCTTAAAGAGGCAGATAAGCCAATGCAAGGCACAAACATAAACCTTGGCGAAAATGGTAGAAATGAAAACAAAGAACTTTCTTTAATTAATAAAACAGAAGAGCTTAAAGAAAAGTTAGTTGAACTCAATGAAGAAAAAGCCAATAAATCTAGCATTTTAAACGTTATATCTGCTTTTCCGAGAAAAGGAGTTCAACTTAAAGGAATTTGGAAAAGTTATAAATTTTTAATCCCTTTTAGCTTTGTAATAATAACGATGTTTATTCTAATATTGCTTCTATTAAACGTATACCTTAAAGATTACAAAAAAGAATAATCTATGAAAATTCTAATTACTGGTGGTGCTGGCTTTATCGGATCTCATGTTGTACGTAGGTTTGTAACAAAATACCCTGCTTATCAAATTTTTAATTTAGATGCGTTAACTTATGCAGGAAATTTAGAAAATCTTAAGGATATTCAAAAATCCGAAAATTACACTTTTCTAAAAGGAGATATTACAGACGCTAAGTATATCGATTCTATTTTTAAAGAATATAATTTTGATAGTGTTATACACCTAGCAGCTGAATCTCATGTTGATAGATCCATTACTGATCCATTAGCTTTTGTAAAAACAAATGTTATCGGAACAATGAATTTATTAAATTCAGCAAAAGAATCTTGGAAAAATAATTTTAAAGGAAAACGTTTTTACCATGTTAGTACTGACGAAGTTTACGGCTCGTTGGGTGCTAATGGCTTGTTTACAGAAAGCACTTCATATGACCCTAATTCACCTTACTCCGCTTCAAAAGCAAGTTCAGATCACTTTGTAAGAGCTTACGGAGAAACATATGGTTTACCTTATATAATTACTAATTGTTCTAATAACTATGGTCCTAATCATTTTCCTGAAAAATTAATACCATTATTTATAAATAATATTATTCATAAAAAGTCACTTCCTGTTTATGGTGATGGTAATTATACTCGTGATTGGTTATTTGTTGAAGATCATGCAACAGCAATAGACCTTGCTTACCATAAAGGAGAAAATCACGAAACGTATAATATTGGAGGCTTTAACGAATGGAAGAATATTGATTTAGTAAAATTACTGTGCAAATTAATGGATGTAAAACTAAATCAAAAAGAAGGAGAAAGCGAAAAACTTATTACCTATGTAAAAGATAGGCCTGGCCATGATTTACGTTATGCAATAGATGCTTCCAAAATAAACAAAGAATTAGGCTGGGAACCCTCAGTAACGTTTGAACAAGGTTTGGAAAAAACTATAGATTGGTTTTTACAAAATCAAGATTGGTTAGATAATGTTACCTCTGGCGATTATAAAGAATATTACTCTAAAATGTACCAATAAACTAAATTATATGAAAGGAATAATTTTAGCAGGAGGTTCTGGAACTAGACTACACCCCTTGACCTTATCAGTAAGTAAGCAATTAATGCCTATTTATGATAAACCAATGATTTACTACCCTTTATCAACTTTAATTTATGCTGGTATAAATGAAATACTAATTATTTCAACACCTAAAGATCTTCCTTTATTTGAAGACTTGTTAGGTGATGGTACAAAATATGGCTGTAAATTTGAATATGCTGTACAAGAAGAACCTAACGGATTAGCAGAAGCATTTATTATTGGTGAAGAGTTTATCGGAAATGACAAAGTAGCTTTAATACTTGGCGATAATATTTTTTATGGATCAGGATTAGCAAATTTACTTCAATCAAATAACGACCCAGACGGTGGTATTATATATGCATATAGGGTACATGATCCTGAGCGTTATGGAGTAGTTGAATTTGATAACGAAGGGAAAGCTATAAGTATTGAAGAGAAACCCTTAGAACCGAAATCTAATTATGCTGTTCCTGGAATTTACTTTTACGACAATGAAGTTGTAAATATTGCAAAAAACATTACCCCTAGCCATAGAGGTGAACTTGAGATTACAGACATTAATAAAGTATATTTAGAGAGGAATAAGTTAAGCGTAAGCATTCTTGACAGAGGTACAGCCTGGTTAGACACCGGCACATTTCAATCACTTATGCAAGCATCTCAATTTGTTGAGGTCATAGAAGAAAGGCAAGGATTAAAAATTGGCACTATTGAAGGTGCTGCCTATGAAATGGGTTTCATCAATAAAGACCAACTAATTGCTCTAGCTGAACCACTAATGAAGAGTGGATACGGGAAAAACTTATTAGGTATTTTAAATAAAGATAAATGATTGTTAAAGAAACTTACTTAAAGGGTTGTTTTGTAATTGAACCAAAAGTTTTTGAAGATGATAGAGGTTATTTTTTTGAAAGTTTTAATGAAAACACTTTTGAAGAATTAATTGGAAAAGTACACTTTGTTCAGGACAATCAATCTTTTTCGTCTAAAGGTGTTGTTAGAGCAATACATTACCAAATAGGAGATCATTCTCAAGCAAAATTAGTTAGAGTTTTAAAGGGAGTTGTTTTAGACGTAGCTGTTGATTTAAGGAAGAATTCTCCAACTTTTGGAAAACATTTTTCAATTGAACTTTCTGAAGATAATAAAAAACAATTATTTATACCTAGAGGATTTGGACATGGGTTTTCAGTTTTAAGTGAAACTGCTGAGTTTTTTTATAAGTGTGATAATTTTTACAATAAAGAATCAGAAGGTGGAATTATTTATAATGATAAAAGTTTGAATATAGATTGGAAAGTAAATCATGATGATTTAAATGTTTCTACCAAAGATCTAGAATTACCAACTTTACAAAATGCAAAAAATTAAATGATTAGTGATTTTAAAATTTTAGTTACTGGAGCAAATGGACAATTAGGAAAATGCATACAAGATGTAGCTAAAAATTATCCTCAGCATACTTTTCATTTTAAATCATCAAAAGATTTAGATATTACGAACAATTCGCAAGTAGAAAATTTATTTAACAAAGAAAAATATGATTACTGCATTAATTGTGCAGCATACACAGCAGTTGATAAAGCCGAACAAAATCAAGAAAAAGCTTTTTTAGTAAATGCAGATGCAGTAAAACACATAGCAGAGGCCTGTAAAGCAAATAAATCTACTCTTGTTCACGTGTCTACAGATTTTGTTTTTGACGGCCTTAAAACATCTCCATATACAGAAAAAGATAGTGCAAAACCAATAAGTGTTTATGGTTCTTCTAAATTAAAAGGGGAACAATACATTCTAGAAATACTAAAAGAGCATTTTATAATCAGAACTTCATGGGTATATTCTGAGTATGGAAATAACTTTGTAAAAACAATGCTTCGTTTAGGTAAAGAAAGAGATGAGATTAGTGTTGTAAACGATCAATTTGGCTCACCTACACATGCAAAAGATTTAGCTGTTTTGATTTTAAAAATCATTGATTTAAAAACAGAAGATTATGGTATTTACCATTATAGTAATGAAGGAGCTATAAGTTGGTACGATTTTGCTAAAAAGATTTTTGAGTTAAATAAAATTGATATAAAAATTTCTCCCATCCCTACAAATGAATATCCTACCCCTGCAAAAAGACCTGCATATAGTGTTATGTCTAAATCTAAGATTAAAAAAGTATTAGATATAGAAATACCAAATTGGGAAAATAATATTTTAGATGTAGTAATTTCAAAATCATAATAGATATGAAATTAGTGATTTTATTTTGTGCTTTTTTAACTTTTTCAACTTGCAAAAACACAACTCAAACTGAAAGCGAAAAAATTAATGATTATTTAATTATTGATATTAAGGCAAAAGTTCTAGAAGATGATATTTTTGAAATATACTATTCTGAAGATCCTAAAGACTTATATCTTCCGGAGAATAAAGTAAGAGCTAATGTAAAGGGGGGGGCAAATTTTCAAAACATACATTTTAAATTTCCTGACAGAACATATCCAATGAAATTTAGAATAGATATAGGATTAAATAGAAACGAAACAATTATAGAAATCTTAGAAATAAAATTATCCACAGGTAAAAACAGTAAAACCTTTTCTGGTTCAGAAATCGGAAAAAATTTTAGAACCAATCAATTTATTCAATATAACCCTAGTTCCAATAGCTTTAATCGTCATATTTTAAATGGAGCTTACGATCCATTTTTATTAAGTTTAGACCTATCTGATGATATTGTAAATTTATTTAGTGACTAAATAAAATAGTGCTTTGTTCAAAAATATCAACAAAATGCATTTATCAAAAAAATTATGAATTAGATGGGTTATAAAACTATCAAAAAAGGGATAATAATTAATGCATTATGGGCTATAGTTTCCAAGCTTTTATCTGGATTAAAGTTAATTATTATTGGTGTAATTGTCGCAAGACAATTAGGGCCAGATGAATTTGGCGCATATAGTTATACGATTAGTTTTGTAATGTTACTTTCTGTGTTGGCAGAATTTAGACTTCATAATATTTTAATTAGAGAAATTTCAAAAGATGAAATAAATACTGAAAAAATTCTAGGTTCAGCATTTATTACTTGTCTTTTTTTTTCAATAATTGGTTATATAACTCTTTTAATTTTAGTAAATTTTATTGAAGAAGATAGTGAATTGAGGTTTTATATTTTAATATATGGGCTAACATACTTTTTTCAAACACTTCGCTTTTTAAGAGCATTCTTTATTGCGAAATTTCATAACAAAACTATTTTTAAAATAGAGATAATTGTTGGCCTACTAGTTTTATTAACAGCTGGTATAGTTAGCTTATACAGTAACTCAATATTGTTATATATATTGATAAGAATGTTTGATCTCTTAATGGTTTCATTATTATTAATAATGTTTTATCAGATTGGTTTTAAAAAAGTTAAACAATGGAAATTTGATAAAAAAATAAGTAAAGAACTAATCATTAACTCATCTCCATTAGTTCTTTCTAGTTTAGCACTTGTAATATTTCAACAATTTGATCAAATAATGATTAAACATTTATTGAACGAATATTCAGTTGGTCAATATAGTGCAGCAGTATCAATTATAAGCCTTATTGTTTTTATTCCTATGGTGTTAACTGATGTAATTAGCCCTTCATTGATAAAAAGTAAAATAAATAGTAAGTCAACTGATTATTTAAAAAAACTTCAATTATTTTCAGATTATATTACATGGGGAAGTATAATTCTATGCATTTTAATAACATTTCTTTCTCCAATAATAGTAAATTTGATTTACGGTGACAAATACCTTGATTCAATAGAAATTTTAAAAGTATTTACCTGGCAAAGCGTTTTCATTGCTATGGGAGCGGTAGCTGCTCAAATAATGATTATTGATAATAAACACCAAGTAGCATATATAAAAAGTCTTGCAGCTGGTATTCTTAATATTGTTTTAAACTTTATTTGGATACCAAAATATGGCATTATGGGAGCAGTTTGGGCTTCCCTTGTTGCTTATGTAACCTCATCTTATATTGCTCATTTTTTTATAAAAAGATATAAGTATATTTTCTTTATACAAACAAAAAGTTTGTTTTACGGATTGGTAAATATCTTTAATGACTTAAAAACGATTAACAGAAAAAATGATGATTGAAAAAAATATTTCATTAAAAACATCAAATACTTTTGGCTTAGACGTCATTACTGATAGATTTTTTTCATTTTCTAATTTAGAAGAATTAAAAGAATTTATTACACAATTTGAAGGCGACTTAAAAGAAATTTTAATTCTTGGAGGGGGAAGTAACATGCTATTCTCTAAAAATTATGAAGGGATTATAATACACCCTAAAATTGATTTTATAAAAACCATTAAAGAAACAAATGATGACATTTTTCTCGAAGTTGGCTCTGGAATAAATTGGGACTACTTTGTAACTTTCTGTGTTAAAAAGAAGTATTATGGAGCAGAAAACATGTCACTTATACCTGGCAATGTTGGAGCTACAGCTGTTCAAAATGCTGGAGCGTATGGTACTGAAGCTAAAGATTTAATTATAACCGTCAAGGCTTATGATTTACACGAAAAAAAAGAAGTAACTCTCTCTAACGAAGAATGTAATTTTGAGTATAGAAATTCTATTTTTAAAACTGAGAATTATAAAAATAGAATTCTTATTACATCGATAGTTTATAAACTATCAAAAAAATCAAAATATGATTTAAAAATGAATTCTTATTCTGGTAATTATATTTCAAAACGTTTTAAGTACTGGAAAGAATTTTTTACGCACTTAAGAAAAAGTGTAAACTTAAAGTCCGTACGCGACAAAAAACTACTTGATTATCGATTTCTTAAAAATTTATTAGAAGACTCTGGGCTATTACCTCTATCGATAAAAAGGAGAATAGTTATAAAAACCAGAACTTCTAAACTTCCCGACATAAATGAATTAGGTAACGTTGGGAGTTTTTTCAAAAATCCAATAATTTCAATTGATAAAGCTAACCAATTAAAGGAGGCTTACCCCGATGTCATATTGTTCCCATACTTAGAAGATAAAATGAAAGTTTCTGCAGCATGGTTAATAGACAAATGTGGATGGAGTGGAAAAAGAATTGGAGGAGCAGGTACCTTAAAGCACCTACCACTTACTATTGTAAATTATGGTAATGCAACCAGCGAAGATATTATTACCTTAGCAGCAAAAATAGAAGAATCTGTTTTATTGACATTTGACGTCATCATAGAAAAAGAAGTCGTTTTAATATAAAAAATATGAAAGTATATATTATAAATTTCCACCATGTTTTAAATTACGGAGCTGTATTTCAAGGGTATGCTTTGTGTCAGTTTTTAATAGAGAATGGTTATGATGCTAAAATTATAGACTACAGACCTTCTTACTTTTTATCAAGAACATATAGACCTGCTAAAGGTTTGATGAAAACTGCAAAAAAAGTAGGTATGAATTTAAATTTTTATAAATTCAGAAAAAACCACTTTAAGCTGACTGAAAAAATATTATACTCTCAAAAAGACTTAGTAAAGTTTTTCGAAAACTCTGAAGACGCGTTTATATGCGGAAGTGATCAAGTTTGGAATGCCAAAATAACAAATGGCAGAATAGATCCAGGTTATTTTTTAGATTTCGTTCCTAAAACCGCTAGAAAAATTGCTTACGCTGCAAGCATAGGACATACTAAGTTTAATAGAGAGCATAAAAATGATATTTCGAACAAACTACAATCTTTTAGTTCAATTTCGGTTAGAGAGGATTTTGCAAAACAAGAAGTGTCAGAAATATCTAATAACCTTGTTAATCCAACACTAGTTTTAGATCCAACACTGATTTTAGATGACTACTCTGCTGTTTTAGATCTTGAGTTAGTACCTAAAGAAGATTACCTTGTTGTTTACACAACAGAAGATAGTAATGACTTTAGGAAATATATTCAGATACTTTCAGATATTTTGAAAATAAAAGTAATTAACTTAGGTCATTATGACGCAGGCAAAGAAGCTGAGAATTACACTAATATTCACCCGTCTAAATGGTTAGGTTTATTTTCTAAAGCAACATATGTTTGTACAAATTCATTTCATGGGACAGCCTTTTCTATTATTTTTAAAAGGAACTTCACTGTATTAGGTAGAGAAACTATGAAGGATTTAAATAGAAGACAATTGACTTTAATGTCAAATTTAGGAATTGAAGAAAGATTCATTCACTCCGTAAATGACTTTAATAAAGATCTTCACCTAAAAGAAATTGATTACAATAAAATAGAGAAAAAAAGAAAAGAGTTAGTCGCAGATTCCAAAAAATTCTTATTAGATGCATTAGCATAATAAATAAACCAATCAAGGTTATATAAGTATGAAATCAATTATTAATAAAATTGTATTATTCTTTGTGCTATTGGATAATATTTTTTTACCAATAGACATTGGTGTTGATTTTAGACTGAATTATCTTGTGATGATTATTTATATAATTTATTATGCCTGTACGCATAAATCAGTTAATTTAAATAAAAAAAAAACCTTATTATTTATTACTGGTCTTATTTTATTTTTGATAATTACGATATTAACTGCTGAATCATATCTTTTAGTAATTAAACAATTAGTTCTAATATCCATAACACTCACTTTTTCATACCTATTATTAAATTCATATAAATTTGACTACATAAAAATTTTTAAAGACTATATACTACTTATAACATTAGCTGGTATAATAGTAGTTATACAATTTATTGGGACTAAAACTAACCTTACTTTTTTAGTAGATTACTCTTATTTAGGCTTAGACACTGGAGGAATTAGGTTAAATGCTCCTAGAGGACGTTTTCACTCTTGGTTTTACGAACCTTCATTTATGGCTTATGCATTTATGCCAGTAATCTTCATAGCTGTAGCTAGGCTATTCGGAATTGGAAACTTACTTTCTTTACGAAGGTCAATTTTTCTAATCGTAATTCTTTTTATGGCAAAGTCGACATTAGGCCTACTTGGTCTTCTGTTAAGTATGTTAGTTTTAATCTTATCAAAATATCCGATTTATAAAAAACCTATCTTTCTTGCTTGCCTAATAATTGGGTTATTTGTTAGTTCTTTTTTAATTTATAAAATACCAGCAGTTAAATTTCGAGTTGATGAAACATATACTCTTTTTACAGCTAAAAAAGTAACTTCAAAAGAAGTTGCAAAAACAAACTTGAGCACATATGCTCTCTATAGTAATTTTAAAATTACTGAAGCCTCTCTTAAAGAGGCTCCTCTTTTAGGAACCGGAATTGGAACGTATGAATTAAATTATGATAAACATTTAAATAATGTAATCCCCACTAGTAATTGGAGAAATAATTTCAAAATTAATAGACAGGATGCAAATAGCCTATTATTTAGAATGTTGGTAGAAATTGGTTTTATAGGTACCTTTCTATTATTGTTTTCTATTTTTAAAAATAGAATAAAGTATAATATTAAAGACAACGTAATAACACAAAATTTGTGGGCGATAAATAATGGTGTTTTAATACTCTTAATATTACGCTTTCTAAGGCAAGGTCATTATACGATGTTAGGTTTTATTTTAATGATTTTAATCTATTATTTATCTAGCCAAGCAAGCAAACAGAATAGCTCAAATTTAATCTAGGCATATGCAGAAAAAACAAGTAATAGTAATATCTGGAGTTAATATAATTGAAGCTGGGCCTCTTTCTGTTATGAAGGATTTTCTAAATCAGTTATCCAAAATAAATAATGATTCTTTAGAAATAATAGCACTAGTAAATTCAAAAGACTTATTCAACTTTCCTAATATAAAATATATAGAATTTCCAAACTCTAAAAAAAATTGGTTCTATAGAATATATTATGAATATTATTATTTTAAAAAATTATCATTAAAAATAAATCCATCAGTTTGGATTTCAATGCATGATATGACTCCAAATGTTAGTTGTGAAAACCTTTATGTTTACTGCCATAATGCTACCCCATATTATAAACCCACTTGGAAAGATTGGATTTATGGAGGAAGAGCTTCTTTATTTAGTTTGTTTTACATTTATTTATACGCAATTAACATAAAGAAAAACAAAGGTGTTATTGTACAACAAGATTGGCTAAGGAAAGAATTTGAACAAAGATTTAATCTTAAAAATGTCATTGTAGCATATCCTGATATTGATTTAACAGATATCAAACCAAACTACTCAAATAAAAAAGTAGACACCACTGTTAAGGAGATGTTCTTTCCCAGTTTTCCAAGATCTTTCAAAAATTTTGAAGTGATTTGTGATGCATATAAAAAACTACCTGAGAATTACAAAAACCGTCTTAAAATATATCTAACTTTAGATGAAAGTTTGAATTCATATGCTAAATACATTCATGAAAAATATAAAGATCAAGAAGGACTCTGTTTTATAGGTCTTATAGATAGAAAGAAAGTTTTTGAATACTACGAACAGGTAGATGCTCTAGTCTTTCCTTCAAAGCTTGAAAGTTGGGGTTTACCTATAACTGAGTTTAAAAAATTTAAGAAACCGATTTTTTTATCTAATTTACCTTATGCAAAAGAAACATTAGGCAGTTATGAAAAAGGTTATTTTTTCAATCCAAAAAATTCATCTGAATTAATGAACCTTATGAAGCTTCTTGTTGATCAGAAGTTGGAACCTAACCCTACACAGCAAATAAAAATCAAACCACCTTTTTTTGTTGGATGGAAAGATCTTTTTAATAATTTAATAAATGATTAAACTTTTTAATAAAAAAATAGACGTCCGTTTCTATTTTCTTGCTTTAGTTTTATGCTTTCCTTTCTATAAATATAATATAATATCTATATCTATTGGATTGTTTGGGATAGTTAGCTTATCGTCTTTTATATATTTTAAAGAAAAGTTTGAAAAGAAAAATATATTATATTTTTTATCAAGTGCATCATTTGTCCTGTTAATGATGGTCAGTCTATTATATACCGATAACTTAAAAGAAGGTTTAACTAGAGTTCAACAAAGTTCAAGTGTTTTAATTTTATCTTTTTTTATCCTTTTTTTTATAAAAAAAATCACAGTTAATCAATTGAATAAATTGATTGCGGTATTTAACACAGCATGCCTATTATTTACGGTGTATGTTTTCTTTGACATCTATAGATCTGGAGCTTATAATTTCATATTTCAAGAGGAAGTAACTTTTTGGAATAATCCATTTAGGATTGTTCTAAAAAATTTAAATGTGCATCCATCATATTTTTCAATATGGTTGCTATTTTGTTCAATTTTCTTAATAGATAAACTTTTAAAAGGCGTACAATCTAGATTAGGAAATATATTAATAATACTACAAGTTGTTTTTTTCCTGTTCACATCAATTTTATTTGCATCAAGAGCAACTTTAATAGGCTTCTTTATTGCTGTATCTATTCTTGTTTTCTTAGCCATTAAATCAAAAATTAAAAGGCTTGTTGCTACTGCATCCGTTATTTTAATTATTGTAATTTCAGTAACACAAATATCATTTTTGAGGGTTAGGTTTTTAGATGAAATTAACGCTCAAAAATTAAGACCCCCTGTTGGTATCGCACATACATCTTCAAATATTAGAGTTGGTATCTACCAATGTGCATTAGAAATATTTAAAGAAAATCCAATTATGGGTATTGGTGTCGGAGACGTTCAAGCAAAATTAAATAATTGTTATTTGCAATTTCACACAAGAGTATATGAAGAAGGGAATTACAACTCACATAGTACGTATTTAAATTTATTACTTTCTGGAGGTGTATTTGCTCTATTACTATTTTTGAGTTCATTATTTTTGCAACTGAAGTTAGCTCTCAAATTTGAAAACTATGTTTACTTATCGTTCATTATACTAATAATACCATTTTTCTTATTCGAAAATGTACTTTCAAGAATGCATGGCGCTGTTTTTTATGGCTTATTTAATGCACTTTTTTTAAAGCAAATTTTATCAACTAAAAAATAAACCAATGAAAATTTACGATTTAACAATATCTATTGTTCTTTATAATACAGATTATGATGAAATTATAAATATTATTAAAAAATTTAAAAACGTAAAACTTGAATACAGAATATTTCTAATTGACAACTCACCTAAAGACACCTTAAAACATAAAATTGATAACTCAAATAATGTTGAATATATATATACGGGGAAAAATGTAGGATTTGGCTCGGGTCATAATATTGGCATTAATAAAGCAAAAGAAATATCAAAATACCACTTGGTATTAAATGCAGATGTTGATTTTGAATTTTCTATAATACCCATTATTATAAAATATATGGATGAAAATCAAGATGTCGGACTTCTAGCGCCTAAAATTCTTAACTTTGATGGTTCTATCCAATATTCTGCAAAATTATTACCAACACCATTAAATTTAATTGTTAGAAGGTTTTTACCTATTAATTATATTCAGAACAAATTTGACTATCACTATGAGTTAAAATTTTTTAATTTTGACAAAATAATTCAAGTACCATATGTAATGGGCTGCTTTATGTTCATAAACACAAACGTTTTTAAGACTATTGATGGATTCGACGAAAGATTCTTTATGTATCCAGAGGATATTGATTTAACTAGAAGAATTTATAACAAATATAAAACCATCTATTTTCCTTTAGTTTCCATAAAGCATAAACATGGTAAAGGTTCTTATGAAAGCAGTAAATTACTTTACTACCACGTTACGTCTATGATTAAGTATTTTAATAAATGGGGATGGATATTTGATAAGGAAAGAAAATTAATAAATAAAAAAATATTATCTCAGTTTACTAATTTGGATTCAAAAAATTAATACCTACTAAATATTAATTTTAGAAAAACTTGATTTGACTCAAAAAGAAAAACTTAATTTGTAGTATGATTTTTAAAAAACATCGATTTTCTAATTTATTAAACCCTATTTCTTACATAATAGATTTAGCAATAATAAATTTGTTTGGTTCATACATTCTTACAAGTTTTCAGAATCCTTTGTTATTCCATTGTGTTATTTCATTAGCATGGGTTACAATATCAATTATAAGTAAATTTTATACAATATATCGACATACTAGAGTTACCTATATTTTAAAATTATTAATGACTCAATTCTCATTATTTTTTTTAATTCTATTCTCTTTTGTAGGTTTTTTTAAGCAATTTGATATAAGTAGAATTCTTTTATTAAAGTATTTTTTAATTGTTACTTTAATTATTTTCTGCTCAAAATTCATCAACTATGCCTTAATAAAAAAATTCAGACAAGTTGTCAAAGGAAACCTTAGGAATGTTATCGTTATAGGAAAAAATAAAAAAACTGATCAATTAATATCTGTATTTAAAGAAAGAACAGATTATGGATATCATTTTTTAAACCAATTTGACGTAAAAGATCCTCAATTCGATTTAAATAAAATTTTTGAATTCATTACCTATAATAATGTAAGCGAAATTTATTGCTCAGTATCTGAATTAAAGAACCAACAAATTAGCTCAATTATCAGCTTTGCCGATAACAACCTTAAGTTACTCAAATTCATTCCCGATAACAAGAATATTTTTTCAAAAAAATTAAAATTCGAATACTACGATTATATCCCTGTGCTTTCTCTTAGAGATATTTCATTACATAATCCTTTTAATGCTGCATTAAAAAGAGCTTTTGATATTATATTTTCTATTGTAGTTATTTTAGGTATTTTATCTTGGTTAACACCTATAATCGCTCTTGTTATAAGACTTGAATCAAAAGGACCAATATTTTTCAGACAACTCCGAAACGGAATAGATAACAAAGAATTTTATTGCTATAAATTTAGATCTATGGGCCTAGATAATGGTGGTGATAAGTTTCAAACGGTAAAAAATGACATGCGTGTTACCAGAGTTGGAAAATTTATAAGAAGAACCAGCATGGATGAATTGCCACAATTTTATAATGTTTTTTTTGGTAACATGTCTGTCGTTGGTCCGAGACCGCATATGTTAAAGCTATCTCTAGAATATGATACCATAGTAGATAAATACATGCTTAGACAATTAGTTAAACCAGGCATTACAGGTTTAGCTCAAGTAAAAGGGTGTCGAGGTGAAATTGAAACAGATTCAGATATTATAAATAGAGTGAAATTTGATATTTTTTATGTTGAAAATTGGTCTCTAATATTAGATTTTAAAATTATAGTCCAAACAGTTCTAAAAGCAATTGTCGGTGATGAAAAAGCAATATAAATGAAAAGAATACTTATAACAGGTGCCGCAGGGTTTTTAGGTTCACATTTATGTGATCGATTTATAAAAGAAGGGTATTCTGTAGTTGCTATGGATAACCTAATTACAGGAGATTTAAAAAACATAGAGCACCTTTTCCCTTTAGAAAATTTTGAATTTCATCATCATGATATTTCAAACTTTGTACATGTTAGTGGACATTTAGATTATATATTACACTTTGCATCGCCAGCTAGCCCTATCGATTATTTAAAAATACCTATTCAAACACTTAAAGTAAGTTCGTTAGGTACATTAAACTTATTAGGCTTAGCAAAACAAAAAAAATCACGAATTTTAGTTGCATCTACTTCTGAAATTTATGGCGATCCATTAGTACACCCGCAGACTGAAGATTACTATGGGAACGTAAGTTCTATAGGTCCAAGAGGTGTTTATGATGAGGCAAAACGCTTTATGGAGTCGCTTACAATGGCCTACCACCGTTACCATGGTGTAGATACTCGTATCGTTCGTATTTTTAACACATACGGCTCTCGTATGCGTTTGAATGATGGTCGTGTTGTTCCTGCTTTTATGGGGCAAGCTCTAAGAGGTGAAGATTTAACAGTTTTTGGTGACGGATCTCAAACACGTTCTTTCTGCTATGTTGATGATCAAGTAGAAGGTATTTATCGATTATTAATGAGTGATTATACTGACCCGATAAATATTGGTAACCCACATGAAACTACTATTCTTGAGTTCGCGCAAGAAATTATTAAACTGACTGGCACAGATCAAAAAATAATCTTTAAGCCTTTACCACAAGACGACCCATTGCAACGTGAACCAGATATCACTAGAGCTAAAGAAATTTTAGGATGGGAGCCAAAAGTCCAGCGTGCTGAAGGTTTAAAAATCGTTTATGATTATTTTAAATCATTATCTTCTGAAGAGTTACAGAAAAAAGAACACCGTGATTTTTCTAAACAATCTTAACCAATTATATTATAATATTCCGACCATTAATACCTATTGATTCAACTTCAATAGGTATTTTTGCCAAAATCTTCTCTTATGAACATTCTTATTCTTGGTGCAGGTGGTAGAGAACACACACTTGCATGGAAATTAAAACAAAGTCCGAAACTTTCTAAACTATTTGTTGCCCCAGGTAATGCAGGTACTGCTGCCATTGCCACAAACTTAGCTATTGGTGTAAACGATTTTGAAGCTATTAAAAACGCTGTAGTTTCAGAAAAAATAAATATGGTCATTGTTGGTCCTGAAGATCCTTTAGTAAATGGTGTTCATGATTTTTTCTTGAATGATGAAATATTAAAAATTATTCCGGTAATTGGCCCACAAAAGGCTGCTGCCACTCTTGAAGGTAGTAAAGATTTTGCAAAAGAATTTATGATGCGTCATAACATTCCAACCGCAGCTTACCAGAGCTTTACTTCTGAAACTCTTGAAAAAGGATATCAATTCTTAGAAACGCTAAAACCACCTTACGTTTTAAAGGCAGATGGTCTAGCAGCCGGAAAAGGTGTTCTTATTTTAAAAGATTTACAAGAAGCTAAAGACGAGTTGAAAGAAATGCTTGTTGGCGCCAAATTCGGATCAGCAAGTACTACCGTTGTTATTGAAGAATTTTTAGACGGAATAGAATTAAGTGTCTTTGTTTTAACTGATGGTAAAAATTATAAAGTATTACCAACGGCAAAAGACTACAAACGTATTGGTGAAGGTGATACTGGTTTGAATACTGGTGGTATGGGTGCTATTTCTCCTGTTCCTTTCGCTAATAAGGAGTTTATGGACAAGATACATGACAATGTAATCTTACCCACCGTAGAAGGTCTTAAAAAGGATAATTTACCATATAAAGGATTTATTTTTATTGGTTTAATTAAAGTTAATAATAGTCCTAAAGTAATAGAATACAATGTTCGTTTGGGTGATCCTGAAACAGAAGTTGTTATTCCAAGAATTAAAAATGATTTACTAGAGGTTTTTGAAGCTGTTGCTAACCAAACTTTAGATCAAATAGATTTACAGTTAGATGAACGCACTGCAACAACCGTAATGGCTGTTTCTGGTGGCTACCCTGAAGCTTATGAAAAGGGAATTGAAATAACTGGTTTTGATAAAATTGATGATGCTACTGTTTTTCATGCAGGAACTACATTGAAAAACAATGCTGTTGTTACTGCAGGTGGTAGAGTTTTAGCAGTTACTGCTTTTGGAGTCGATTTTAAAGAGGCTTTAAAAAAGTCTTATGAAAACATGGAAAAAATACAATTCGATAAAATGTACTATCGAAAAGATTTAGGATTTGATCTTTAAACATAAAAAAGCCCTTTTCTTAAGAAAAGGGCTTTTTTAAAATGTTTTATAAGTAAGAGTGTCCAGTTACATCTTTTCTTTCTTCTCCACTATCGTTATATTTTTTCAACTGTAGCATCCAATAAACAAAGGCAATACTACCAATAATCATAAATATCCAATTTAGTGTGTTTGATGCCCACCAGCTCTCCATAAATCGTAATGCATCTAACGGTGCAAAAAGTACGTTTACAAATAAATCTTCAATCGCTTTAAATAATGATTCCATCTTAATTATATTTACAAAGCAAAAATATAAAAACCGTAGATGATTTCAAGCATTTTTGGCAAAACAAAACCAATTAATTATATAATTGTACTTACTTTCCTGTTTGTATTCTATTTTGTTGCCGTATTTTCTCTATTCTCGAAGCTCTATGAACACGAAAATTTAATAGAAGAAGTTATAACTTTAGCTACTTTAATATTTAGTGTTTTTATCATAAATTTTATCATTAAACGTAATAAAATTACAGAGCCACACTCTTTTACAATTTTATTTTTTACGTTATTAATAGTACTATTTCCTGAGGTTTTAATAGACCATAACTCCGTTTTTTGCACATTTTTCATGCTTTTAGCAATCAGGCGCCTGGTTAGTATAAAATCTTTAAAAAATATAAAGCTAAAACTCTTTGATGCTACATTGTGGGTTGTAATATCTAGTCTATTTTATGATTGGGCACTACTATTCATATTTTTAATCTTTGTTACTATTTATTTATACGAACCTAAAAATATTAGAAACTGGTTTGTTCCTATAATCGGTTTATTAACTGTTTTAATAATTAGCTTAGGTGTTTCTACACTTTTAAATCAAAACGATTTTTTAATTAAACATTATACTTTTTCTATAAATATTACATTAGATTTTATTTATGTTTGGCAAAATAGTATCAAGCTATTATTATACGCTATTGCAACGTTAACATTGATTGTTCTCACATTCATTAAACTATCAAACTCAGGTCAAGGTAGAATTAATACCATGCGCTTAATTACCGTGTATTTCGTTTTAGGTTTGGTAATAACACTACTTAAATCGTCAAACGCAATAACACCAATATTATTAACCTTTTTCCCTACCTCAGTATTCTTATCTAACTATATTGAAACTATTAAAAAGCCTAATATTAAAGAGATTTTACTAATTGCGCTTGTTCTAATTCCATTCCTTGCCTTATTGGGTCGATTTATTTAAAACAAATAAAATATCTTTGTACAAAACTTAGTATATATGTTTAGTGATTTTGCATTTTCCATTTTCGAAGAAAGTATAGATAAATATCATATCAAAGATGATGTATACCAATCTTTTGAAAACCCTTACCCTAAAGATGAAGTTGCTCATTTATTATACCGAAAAAATTGGATTGACACAGTTCAATGGCATTATGAAGATATTATTCGGGATCCGAACATAAACCCAACAGACGCTTTAGTTTTAAAACGAAAAATTGACGCTAGCAATCAAGACAGGACAGATTTAGTTGAGTATATTGACAGTTATTTTTTAAATAAATATCAGTCAGTACAATTAAAAGAAGGTGCTACTATAAATACAGAAAGTCCGGCCTGGGCAATAGATAGATTATCAATTCTTTCGCTTAAAGTTTATCACATGAAAGAAGAAGCAAACAGAACGGGCGCTTCACAAGATCATCTAAAAAAATGTCAAGATAAACTAGCAATTCTTTTAGAACAAAAAAAGGATTTATCAACTGCAATAGATCAATTGCTTGAAGATATTGAAAAGGGAAACAAATACATGAAAGTCTACAAACAGATGAAAATGTATAATGATGATGAGTTAAACCCTGTTCTTAGAGGTAAAAAATAAGCCCTAATTTAAAAACATGTTACAACACAAGCACCTATTGGTTATCAGGTTATCTGCAATGGGTGATGTTGCCATGACTGTTCCTGTACTTCTTGCATTAACACAACAGCACCCTGAAATAAAAATTACTTTATTGACTAGAGGTTTTTTCAAACCCATGTTTTCACAACTACCAAATGTTACAGTATTCGAGGCAGATATAAAAGGAAAACACAAAGGTGTTTTAGGACTTTTAAAGCTTTACAAAGAATTAAAAGCTCTAAAAATTGATGCTGTTGCCGATTTACACAATGTGCTTCGTAGCAACATTCTCAAAATGTTTTTTAAAAGTACAAGAATTCCATTTATTCAAATTAAGAAAGGCAGAAGTGAAAAGAAAAAATTAACTGCTGAAAAAAATAAACTATTTGCCCCTTTAAAAACAACACATCAACGCTATGCTGATGTTTTTAAAGAATTGGGTTTTAATATTAAATTAAACAACGCAAACCTTCTATCTAAAGAAAACGTATCAGATACAACTCAAGATCTTATTGGAAAGGATACTAAAAAATGGATTGGTATAGCTCCATATGCAGCTTTTTCTGGAAAAATGTACCCGTTGAATATGATGGAAAAAGTTATTTCTATTTTAAATGTTACCAATACGTATAAAATACTGCTATTTGGTGGAGGACCATCAGAAACAGAGCAATTAAACAAATGGGCAACTACCTATGAAAACGCAACTAGTTTAGCTGGAAAAGTATCTTTTAAAGAAGAATTAGCTGTTATTTCTAAATTAGATGTAATGATAGCCATGGATAGTGGAAACGCTCACTTAGCCGCAATGTTTGCAATACCTACTATAACGCTTTGGGGCGTAACTCACCCTTATGCTGGTTTTTACCCTTTTGTTCAAAAAGAAGAAAATGCGCTTACAGCAGATAGGGAAAAATACCCTTTAATACCGACTTCTGTATATGGCAACAAATTCCCCGAAGGATATGAAAATGCTATGAAAACTATTTCAATTGACTCTGTTGTTGAAAAAATAACCGAATTAACGAATTAAGCTGTTTGCTTTGATGCCATTGCTTTAAAGTAGAATTTTAACTGTTGCATATAACGGTATCTTAAAGCAGATGCTGTACCTTCTACCATTAAAGACCTTATTCCGATATAAGAAGACATAATGTATGATGCTACACCCTCACAGTCAATATGACGGTCTACATAGCCATTAAATTTTCCTTTTTGCAAAGATGAAACTAAATTAACCTCCCATATTTTTAAAGTATCATTCAGGTACTTCATAATTTCAGGGTTTTTACCATTAAATTCACTTATAAAATTACTTAAAACAAAACCATAATCATTCTCATTATGCTCTGCTGTTTGTAAAGCATCTTCAATACAATTAGTAATTAAGTCTAATGGATTATCATGTCCTTCAATAGGTTCAATTAGCATGCTATACACTTTACGTACTACTAGGTTTTGTAAAATTGATATGAAAAAATCTTCTTTAGATTTAAAGTGATAATAAAAAGCACCTTTAGATAAAGACAACTCTTTTAAAATATCATCTACACTAGTATTATAAAATCCATTCTTATAAAATAACTCTAATCCTGCTACTTGCATTCGCTGAACAGTAGCCATACTCTTTAAATTTTTTTCCATGATTTGGGGTTTTAGGAAATTAACAAACAGACCGCAAAGTCTTTTACAAAAATATAATCTCATATAAGAAATAGATTACAATAAAGGTGAAAACCTAAAATATTTCGGTGAAATGTAAAATACATGCAATAAAATACCATTCACCGAAACCCTTTTAAACTGCCTAGTCGGTTTAAAAGATCTATTTATTCGTTTATTATTATATATCTTGGGCTCCACAAGCTTTTAAAAATTACATTTGGGAGAAATTTTATGTTTAAATAATTATGCTCTTGATAATAGAGTTACTCTTTTTAAAATTCTGTTTTAAAAAAAGTAGAGCACAACTGAAATTATTTTTGAATTTAAGCAAACCCTTTAGTAAGGTTTTTCGTAATTACACTGACAGATACTTTAAAAGTTAAGTATCTTTACTTTAAACATTTTTACTAAATAAATTAAGGTTATAACTATTTCATCGACCAACCCGATTAATGATACCAAATAATAATAAAACAGTTTTATTTGTTTTTTCACTTTCTGCTACAATCGAAGCGGAAAGGAAACCATTATTTGGGGTCAGCAAAAAAAATATATCAAAACAATTTTTTAAGCTCCTTAATCAAAATACACTTAATCTTGCAAAAGATAGTGGTGTTGATGTTGTTTGGGTTGACGAAACTCAGCAAAAAGGATCTACTTTCGCTGAACGTTACTTTAATGCATACAAGTCATTATTTAATGAGGGTTACGAAAAAGTTATCTCTATTGGTAACGACACACCTAACCTTAACGCTAACCATATTAGCCAAGCGATAAAATCACTTTCGCATCAACAAATGGTTTTTGGTCCATCTAAAGATGGTGGTATATACCTTTTAGGGTATACCAAAAATGCTTTCAATGAACAGGCTTTTAAAAACTTCTCTTGGCTTACGAGTAAACTTTCTGATGAAATAGAACGTTTTGCTATAGAAAAAGAACTTTCTTTTTCTGTTTTAGAAACTTTGATTGACATTGATTCGAAAAACAATGCTTTAGAATTTGCATATAGCAATCCTAAATCTAAAGTAAGCTCTTATATTTTATTTAATTACACGTCAGAAAAAAAGAAATTCGAAACTAGCACTTGCGGTTTTTCTTTTACTATACCACTTCATAATTTCTTTTTAAGAGGCCCTCCTACTTTATAGGTATTACAAAATCAAAATCAGCATAAAATAAATCTAGTATCATACTAGACTCCTTTTTTATGCAATTATTTTATCCAACCTATAAAACATTATTATGAAAATAGCACTTATAACTGTACTCCAGTTATTTGCAATTACTGTATTTGCTCAAACAAATACATATAAAGGAATTGTGGTAGACACTGATAAACAGCCAATACCCTATGCAACAATAAACGAGACAACAACAAATAACTACTCTGTTAGTTCTGACGACGGTAGTTTTAATTTTGAAACAAGTGCCAATAATTTTATAATTAATATTACATCAATTGGTTACAAAAGTCAAAATATCACAATAACCAATGGCAATTTTCCTCAACAAATTATATTAGAAACAGACACTGAACAATTGAATGAAATAGTGGTGACTGCTTTAGGTATTGAAAGGGAAAAGCAATCTTTAGTTTCAGCGGTAACCACTGTTGCTTCTGAAAAACTTACTGAAGTTACATTAACCAATGTTGTAAACAGTCTTGCTGGTCAAGTAGCTGGGGTACAAATTACGAATGGCTCATCAGGTGTTGGTTCTTCTTCACGAATTGTTATCCGTGGCGAAAATTCGTTAGGCGGTAGCAATCAACCCTTATTTGTTGTAGATGGAGTACCTATTAGCAATGAACAAATTACAAGTAATCTTGTAAATAATGGTGCATTACAAGAAGTAGATTTTGGTAATGGTGGATCTGAAATTAGTCCTGATGATATTGCTTCTATTTCTATACTAAAAGGTGCTGGTTCTGCAGCATTGTATGGGGCTAGGGCCGCTAACGGAGTAGTGGTTATTACCACTAAAAGAGGAAAGAATAAAAAAGGTTTTGGTGTTACAACTAGTAGCTCTTTAACTGTTGAAACATTATTAACACAACCTGATTACCAAAACGTATATGGTGGTGGTTCCAATGGTGCATATTCTTTTCAGAATGGCGCTGGAGCTGGAGTTAACGATGGTGGTTTAAGTAGTTATGGTCCAAGATTAAACGAAGGACTTTTAATCAATCAATTTGATAGTCCCTCTACAGATATTAACGGTAATACCGTACGTGCTGGTGATGTACTTGCAAGAACTTTTGCAGATGGCACCTACTCACCTATTACAGCAACACCTTGGGTATCTAACCCTGATAACGTCCGTAACTTTTTTGAAACAGGAATTACAAAGCAAAATAATATTGCTATAAATTCTTCAGGTGAAAACGGAAGTAGTCGTTTATCTTATAGTAGTTTAAGAAATGAAGGTATTGTACCTAATACAGATTTAGATAGAGATGGTATATCTTTAAGTGTAAATCAGATTTTAAGTGATAAACTTAATGTAAACGCTTTTGTAAACTATATAAACACCCGAAGTGGTAATCGCCCTAATTTAGGGTATGGATATGAAAACCCACTATATGGTTTTAATTGGACAGGCAGACAGGCAAACGTTGAGTCATTGAAAGACTACTGGCAAGCTGGCCAAACCAATGTTCAACATTTCGATATTAATTACAATTGGTTGACAAATCCGTATTTAACTGTTTTTGAAAACACTAATAGCTTTAATAAAAATAGGTTTTTAGGAAATGCTTCTGCTATTTATAATATTACTGATAAGTTTGATGTAACAGTTCGTGCAGGTATTGACACCTATAATGATAAAAGAGAATTTAGGCGTGCTGTAAGTACCAATGCAAATCCTGAAGGTTCATTTAGAGAAGACAATGTATATTTTCGAGAATTGAATACAGATATTTTACTCTCGTATAAAGATATCATCAATGAGGATTGGAAATATACTGTTGCTGCTGGTGCTAACCGTTTTGATCAAGACATTAAATACAGTTTCACTGAAGCGTCACAATTAGCCATTCCAGACATTTATACCTTAGCAAATTCTAAATCTGCTTTAGTTGCAGAGAGCAATTTATTTACCAAAAGGATAAATAGTATCTATGGAACAGGAAATCTATCCTATAAAAACTCCTTATATTTTGATTTTACCTACCGTAATGATTGGAGTAGCACATTACCAGAAAACAGCAACTCTTTTGGGTATTATTCTGCAGGGTTCAGTTATGTGGTAAGTAATATGTTTACCATGCCAGAGGCAATCACTTTCTTAAACTTAAGGTTTAGTGCTGCTAGTGTTGGTAATGACACAGATCCGTATCAAAACAATCAGAACTTTCTATTGAATCAAAATTATGGTGCAGATTTTAGGGTAACCAATGAAAATGTTCTAAAAAATGCCAACCTAAAACCTGAGCGATTAAATGCTTTTGAAACAGGTTTAGAAGCCTGGTTTTTAGATGGAAGGTTACAAATAGATCTTGCGGGATACCAGAATACCAGTGTAGATCAAATTATATCTAGACCCATATCACAAGCTAGTGGGTTTGCAAACTTTAACGTGAATGGTGGTAAAGTTCGCACTAGAGGCTTTGAAGCCTTAGTAAGCGGAACTATTATAAAGAATGCTGATTTTCAATGGCAGAGTTCTGCTAATTTTTCTACCTCTAAGAGTATTGTCACAGAACTTCCTGAGGGCGTAGACCAATTTGTGACTGGCACTGCAAACATCTTTTCTGGTGGTGGTGGTTCTAACACGGTATTTTACATTGCTCGTGAAAATGGTCGTGTTGGTGATATGTACGGAACAGGCTTTATAGAGGTTGACGGCCAAGTGGTTCACGATTCAAACGGATTCCCTATTCAAGATCCTAACCTACGCTTGTTAGGAAATTACAATGCAGATTTTCAAATTGGATTCAACAATAAATTCTCTTTCAAAAATTTAGATTTCACCTTCTTATTTGATTGGAGACAAGGCGGCACCATTGTTTCTAGAACAAAAGCTTTAGGTAGCACTTCTGGAGTTTTAAAAGAAACGCTTGAAGGCAGAGAAACTGGTATTATTGGTGCTGGTGTAGTTAATGTAGGTACTACAGATACGCCACAGTACGTAGCGAATACTACTGTAGTTTCTGCTCAAGATTACAACAACACTTTTTTTGATCGCGGTAATGAAGCCAGTGCTTTGTATGATGCCTCTTATGTAAAATTAAGACAGGTAAGCATCTATTACAATTTCCCTGATCAATTGGTAAGTGCTATTGGTTTTAATAAAATAAAACTAGGGTTAGTAGGAAGCAATTTATTGTTATTTACTGAAAACCCTCATTTTGATCCTGAATTAAATGCGTTACAAGAACAAAGTATTACTTACGGAGTAGAAGATTTTTCATATCCGTCTACGAGAAGCTTTGGTATTAGTCTAAAAACTGAATTTTAAGAAAAATGAAAAATTATATAAAGCTACTTTTAGCACTACTTATTTTTGGTACCGTTTTTACGGCGTGTACTGACGATTTTAATGAAATTAACGAAAACAATAATAATCCAGAAACGGTAAGTCCACAATTTTTATTGACGAACGTACTATCTGTTTCATCAGATTTAAATGCCTACGAACAAGGGTTTAGACAGTCTAATTATTTAGCCCAATTCTCAGCTAGTATAGAATTTGAACGTATAGATCGTTATGAAATGGGTTCTAATAGTGAATACTGGAATTCAATTTTCGGATTACTTTCAGACATTCAATCTATAAAAGCATCAACAACCTCTAATGAAGCTTACAATGCTGTGGGCGATATTATGCAGAGTTATTTATTCTCACAACTTACAGATTTATGGAATGATGTGCCCTATACAGAAGCTTTAGGCGCTTTAGATGGTGAGTTTTTACCAAAATATGATACGCAAGAAAGCATTTATACTGACCCACAAACTGGGATTATTGCCGTGTTACAAAAATCGGTTGCTACCTTAGAAAATAGCAACGCCACTATTGAAGGGGATGTTTTATTCAATGGTGATTTAAGCAAGTGGGTGAAATTTGCTAACTCCTTACAAGTACGCTATCTAATGCGTATTAGTAAAAGAAGTACTGATTTTAGTACACTACAAACCTTGGCAGATTCTGGTAACCTAATGCAATCAAATGCAGATAATGCCGTGGTACCTTATTTGAGTTCTGCACCAAATCAGTTTCCTTTATTCAACGCTCCTTCAGGTACCTATAATGAACACCGTATGACTGCTACTGCAGATTCTATCTTAAAGTCATGGAATGATCCACGTATGATAGTACTTTATAGCCCCACTCCTGCTACTAGCAACAATACAACACCAGAATATAATGGTTTAGGAAATGGGCAATCTACAAACACTATTGCAAGTAGTGGAGTCGATTTAAATAACATTTCTTTATTCGGAAGTATTTTCCGCGATGCTCCAGATGGTGTAGATGCACAATACATGCAATATTCAGAAACACAATTTGCATTAGCAGAAGCTGTTATTAAAGGCTATATCTCTGGAGATGCAAATACGTATTACGAAAATGCAATTACAGCTAGTTTTGATTATTACAAAACCGTTTTACCTGCAGATTATTTTACAAGACCTGAAATAGCTTTAGACGGAAGTGAAAATGATCTTACTAAGATACTAGTTCAAAAATGGTTTAGCCTAATTTCTGTAGGGCACGAAGCTTGGTTTAATGTCCGTAGAACAGGTATTCCTAATTTAAAAGCAGGACCTGATAATTTTAATGAAGGAAAATATCCCGTTCGGTATTTATATCCAGAATCAGAACAAGCTTCAAACAATGCAAATTACCAAGAAGCATCTGAAAGGATTGGCGGAGATAATATTAATAGTAAAGGATGGTGGGAAAAAGAATAAATTTATGAGACAAAAAATTAATCTAATCGGTATTTTATTAGGAATAACAGTGTTTAGCGCATGTAACTCTGAAAAGAAAAAAGATATTGCAGAAACTGAAAAAATAAAAACAGAGACTGTAATTGAAGAAAAGGTTGAAAGTAAAAAAATGGTATGGATTGATGCTGATTTAGCCGTTGGCAAGAAAAATATCAATAGACCTGGATATTCTGATGTTGATGATGGCTATGCTGTATTGCAATTATTAAATGCTGAAAATGTAGAAATAAAAGGGATGAGTACTGTTTATGGTAATAATAGTATTGAAAATGCTTTTGCTATTGGTAATTATATTAACAAAGAGTTTATCGATCATAAAATCTCCGTTTTTAAAGGTTCAGGAGAGCCTATTGACATAAACAACGTAAAGACAAATGATGCTGTAGAAGCTTTGGCAAGCGCTCTCAAAAAAGAACCTATGACCATATTAGCCATAGGCCCTGCAACAAACATTGGAATATTAATATTAAAATATCCTGAGCTGAAGTCACAAATTAAAGAAGTGGTTTTAGTTGCGGGTCGTAGAACACCAAATGATATTTTTAATATTGGTACGAAAGGTGTCAAAGCAAAAGATTTAAATTTTGATTTAGACAATGCTGCATTCCAAGTTCTTTTAGATTATGAAGTTCCTTTAGTGCTATGTCCTTTTGAAGTTTCTAGTAAAGTTTGGATTGAACAACAAGATTTAGATACGCTTAAAGCTTTCAATATACCAATGAATTGGTTGGCAACAGCATCACAACCTTGGTTAGAGCAATGGCAAACACAAGGCGCAACAGGTTTCAATCCTTTTGATGCTTTAGCTAGTCATTATATCATTTCACCTGAAGATATAATTTCCGAGCCTTTATTAGCGCGTTTAGAACTGCATCCTGATGACACTATAAAAGAAAATGAAAAGCAAGTATTTAAACAATACCTACTTTGTGATGACACCAAAGGAACACCAGTAAAATATTGCTTTGATGTGGCACCCGATTATCATCAAAAATTAATTGACAGTTATAAAAATAAATAGAGTGATAAAATTAAACAGTAATATAAAAGAATTAAACTCATATCTTCAAGCTAAAAATTGGCTTAACAGTGGAGAAACTATTCTTTCTGTAGAAAAACCAGGTGAGGGTAATATGAATTTCACACTTCGTATACGTACTGATAAAAGATCTTTTATTATAAAGCAAAGTCGTGATTATGTCGAAAAATACCCTCAAGTAGCAGCGCCAACTGAACGTGTTTTGCGTGAAGCTGAGTTTTACGCATTGATTGAAAATGTATCTAATTTAAAACAAATGATGCCTAAACTTATTGGTTTAGATCAAGAAAATAGTGTAATGCTTATGGATGATTTAGGTCCTGGGTCTGACTATTCATTCCTCTACAAAAAAGGAGAATTTATTTCAGAAGAAGCTTTATTTACTGTTATCGATTTTATCGCCAATTTACACAATAGTATAACAACGGATACTACTACTAAGAAAATTGTAAATCAGAAAATGCGCGAGCTTAATCATGAGCATATTTTCAAGTATCCGTATTTAAAAGAAAACGGAATTAACTTAAATGATATTCTGCCAGGTTTACAAGCACAAGCAAACCTATTAAAACAAGATGAAAAATTAAAAGAAGAAGTACTAAAATTAGGTAAACTATATCTAGAAGATGGTAATATATTATTGCACGGCGATTACTTTCCTGGTAGTTGGTTAAAAACAACATCAGGTATAAAAATTATAGACCCTGAATTTTGTTTTTTTGGTTTTGCTGAATTTGAAATAGGAGTTACAATTGCACATTTAAAAATGGCCGATCAGCCAGAAAAATTAATTGAAAAAGCATTAAATCACTATAAAAAATCTTGCTCATTAGATGATCGTTTATGTGAAAAATTTGTAGCTATAGAAATCATTAGGAGGATTATTGGATTAGCACAATTGCCTTTACAGATAGGTTTACAAAAGCGAATTATGTTATTAAAAGAAGCACAACATGTGCTTATAAAATAAGTATAACAGAATTTATCAATTAAAACAAAAACCAACCTAGCAGTTGGTTTTTGTCATTTATAAAAATAAGAGTACCCTATTAAACCTCAACAAGAAATAAAATTTAACCGATGAAATACATAATCTAATATAAAAAATACAATAATAAAAAATTAACAAACTGGCTGGTCTGAAAAATTGAATGTAAATACCATGATTTTTATAGTAAATTTGAAACAACTGCTTTAAAAATGGCTATTTATGACCAAAGAATTATCTAATAGTAAATCAATCGGATTAGTATTATCAGGTGGTGGAGTTCGTGGCATGGCTCACGTAGGTTTGATTAAAGCTATGAAAGAATTTGGAGTAGATGCCAAGATGGTTACAGGAAGTAGTGTTGGTGCTTTAGTAGGTGCTTTATACGCCAATGATATTTCTGCCGAAAATATGCTTCTTTTTTTTAAAGAAACACCTCTTTTTAATTATCATTTTTTAACGATTACAAAAGCTGGGTTTATTGATACAGATAGATATATAAATATTTTCGAAAAATATTTTCCTCAAAATTCTTTTGAGTCTTTAAAAAGAGAACTTCATATTGTTGCAACAAATATTCAAGATGGAGATGAAGTTTTCTTTTCAACTGGCGAGCTAATTAGACCTCTTTTAGCATCAGCAGCGTTGCCACCAGTATTTAGCCCTATCGAATTAAATGGCCAACTATATGCCGATGGTGGCATCATGAATAATTTTCCGTTAGAACCTCTTGAAAATAAGTGTGATTACATTATAGGTAGTAATGTTTCAATAGTAAGTAAACTACAACCGAAAGATTTAAAAAACTCTTTTCAACTAACAGGAAGAGTAACGAATTTAATGATATATGCTTCTGCTAAAAAGAAAATAAGATCATGTGATCTTTTATTAGAGTCTCCCGATTTAGAGCACATTCGAGTATTAGATAGAAAAGGCATAGAAAATGCCTTCACTATCGGATATGATTACGCTTGTAAAGAATTTGAAAAATTGCTTAACAATTAAACATCATCAAAATCTACTTTTAATGATGGTGTTAATGGGTGTGCTTGGCAAGTTAGTATCAAACCTTCTTCTATTTCTCCGTCAGTTAAAATCTGATTTTTAACCATTTCTGCTTTTCCTTCTGTAACGCGAGCAATACAACTACTACATACACCACCCTGACAAGAATATGGAGCATCAATATTTTCTTTTAGAATTGCATCTAAAACCAGCATTTTTTTGTCCATTGAAAATGAAAAAGTTTCATCATCTACAACAACTTCAATTTTAGTTTTACCATCTAAATTTTCAGCCATTGTATCTACAGTTTCTGATGATGTAAATAGCTCGAAGTGTATTTTATCTTTCGCTACTCCTGATTCTTGTAATGTATCAGAAACTACATCAATCATTTCTTCTGGCCCACATAAATAAAAGCCGTCAAAAGCAGTGTCTTTAAATTTATTCTTAACAATATAATTTACTGTAGAAGTTTCTACTCTACCAAAAAGTGCTCCTTCTTCTTTAACCCTACTAAATACATGCTGTACCGTAAATCTATCACTATACTTTTTTTGAAGATCTTTAATTTCTTTAGAAAACATCACTTCATCAGTATTTTGGTTTCCATAAACTAAAACGAAAGTACTATTTAAATGACTTTTTAAAACTGTTTCAGCAATACTCATAATAGGTGTAATACCACTACCTGCTACAAAACCAGCAACATGTTTTGCAGAATTACTTGGTTGAAAAACAAAACGCCCTTCAGGTGGCATTACCTCAAGAACATCACCAACTTTTATTTTATCATTTGCATATACAGAAAAGGTACCATCAGTAATTTTTTTAACTCCAA
Organism: Cellulophaga sp. HaHaR_3_176; assembly: GCF_019021925.1. NCBI lineage: Bacteria > Pseudomonadati > Bacteroidota > Flavobacteriia > Flavobacteriales > Flavobacteriaceae > Cellulophaga > Cellulophaga sp. HaHaR_3_176. The sequence goes on along the minus strand of NZ_CP058990.1, from coordinate 3,346,866 downwards.
CAGTAATTTTACCTGAAGCTGGTACAGATGAAATAGAATAAGCTCTTCTTACTTCAACACCACTTATTTCTTTACTGATTGTGATATATTGACCTGCACTAAATGTAAATGCATCTTTTAAATCATCAGGAACAGCAAAAGTAATGGCTACTGAACTAGAAGTTAATGGCTGTATATTGGAAACTTTTAAAGAATGAAAATCGCTCATAAAAAATATTTTATACAAAATTAAGCAAAGGTTAAACGATTTAAAACTGAAATGATAACAAAAACAATTATTCTAACTGTAACAATTCTTTTACTTTTAATACTTATTAATTACATTACATAAATCACGTACCATGAAAAAGTTATTTTTTGCTATTATTTTGCTTGCAACATTAAGTATTCAAGCTCAAGAAAATTCTGCAATTCAAGCAAAAGGAATTGAATTAATTAAAGTATCAGGTGGGGCTAGTGCCTTTGAAGATGCTATTGCACAGATTGGTGCTGGTGTCGGTGCTGACAATAAAGAAGCTTATAAAGCTGAAGCAAACGGTACTTTAAATGATATATACCTACAACTCGGTGTTTTATATGCTGAAGAGTTTACAGAAAATGAAATTGATGAACTTTTAAAATTTTATGAAACTGATTTAGGTAAAAAATTGAGTGTTAAACAAAATTTAATTTCGCAAAAAGCCATGATGATTGGTCAATCTTGGGGTGCGAAAGTTGCGCAAATAGCACAAAAATACGCGCAGTAATAATCTAAAAAACAACCATGCTAAAGCATTTTATCAATCTTCAATGGAAATCTTTTTTTAGAGCAGCTTCCTTAAAAAGTAATCTTGCAATTAAAATATTAATGGCATTTGCTGCTATTTATATGACTGTAGTTTTTATAGGCTTGGGTGTTGGTGTTTATTTTTTTATAGAAGATCAAAAAATTGGAGACCCTTTTACCATTGTAAATAAATACATAATTTACTATATAGTTGTAGACCTTGTGTTTAGATATATGTTACAAAAAATGCCTGTAACAAATATAAAGCCACTACTCTATCTTCCTTTCAACAAAAGCCAAATCGTTAATTTTTCAATAGGAAAAACTATAGTATCTTATTTTAATTGGTCTCATGCATTTTTTTTTATTCCTTTTTCCATTGTTTTATTAGTAAAAGATTATGAGCTATTAAGTGTAATCACTTGGCACATTTCAATTATTGCTATAATTTATTCTAATAATTTTATAAATATTATAATCAATAATAAGGATAGCGTTTTTTATCCAATTATTGCAGTAATAGCTATTTTAGCTGGTTGTCAATATTTTGAAGTTTTTGACATTACCACATATACCGCTCCTTTTTTTAATATGTTTAGTAGTACACCTTGGTTTTCAATTGTACTCTGGGCGATTGCAATAGGTTTATACTATGTTGCTTTTAGGCATTTTAAAAAGAATTTATACCTAGATGCTGGTTTAGCAACAAAACATACTGTTGTAAAAACAGAAGATTATACTTGGTTAAATCGTTTTGGTAACTTAGGAATATTTTTAAAAAATGATATAAAATTAATCAGACGAAACAAGCGGTCAAAAATGGCTGTAATAACAAGTTTTGTATTCTTATTTTACGGATTATTATTTTTCACGAACACTATTAAGGCATACGATGGCCCTGTATGGAGTATTTTTGCGGGCATATTTATTTCTGGTGGTTTCTTATTTAATTTCGGTCAATTTGTTCCAAGTTGGGACAGCTCTTACTACCCATTAATGATGAGCCAAAATATCAAATACAAAGAATACCTTAATTCTAAATGGTATCTAATAGTAATTGCAACAATAATAAGCACAATTTTAGCTTCTTTTTATTTACTAATCGGAGTAGATGCTTATTTAGCTGTGCTGGTTGGTGCCGTTTATAATATTGGTGTAAACTCGTATCTAGTATTATTAGGTGGTGCTTACACTAGAACACCTATTGATTTGACTTCTGCTAAAAAAGCATTTGGTGATAAGCAATCTTTCAACTTAAAAACAATTATGCTTACGATGCCAAAATTAATATTACCGCTTATAATTTATGCACTTGGTTATTATTTGATTAACCCAACTGCGGGTTATACTTTCGTTGCGGCATCAGGTGTTATTGGCTTTGTTTTTAAAAGTTTTGTTTTTAAAAAAATTGAAGAGATTTATAAAAAAGAAAAGTACAAAACCCTTTTAGCTTACAAACAAACCAATTAAGAAGTCATTAATTATTAATTTTTAGATTTTATAAAAAAATCGTTATATGATATCAGTTCAAAACCTATCAAAAACATATAATACAAATACAGTATTAAATATTGAAAGCTTAGAAATACCTAAAGGTCAAAGTTTTGGCTTAGTTGGTAATAATGGTGCTGGAAAAACAACTTTTTTCAGTCTTTTGCTTGATTTAATACAGCCAAGTACTGGTCATATTTTTAATAACAATGTACAGGTTAACATTAGCGAAGATTGGAAACCGTTTACTTCAGCTTTTATAGATGAAACTTTTTTAATTGGTTATTTAACCGCTGAAGAATATTTCTATTTCATAGGCGAGTTAAGAAACCAAAACAAGGCAGATATTAATGCTCTATTAAATGATTTTAAAGATTTTTTTCATGGTGAAATTTTAGGGCAGAAAAAATATTTACGAGATTTATCAAAAGGAAATCAAAAAAAAGCAGGAATTGTTGCCTCATTTATTGGCAACCCTGATGTTGTTATTTTAGATGAGCCTTTTGCTAATTTAGACCCAACTACACAAATACGTTTAAAGGAAATTATTAAAGATTTAGCTGCAAATAAAAATGTGACTGTTTTAGTTTCTAGTCATGATTTAATACATGTTACAGAAGTTTGTGAACGAATTGTTGTCTTAAACAAAGGTGAAATTGTAAAAGATATTAAGACATCTACAGAAACTTTAAAGGAATTAGAGGTCTTTTTTGCTGGGTAAAATAAAATAACTCGATTTAGACAAAACAGACTGTATAGTCTTTTTTGTAAATCTTATAAAGCCACTTCAAGTTAAACGACCTTAGGTTTTGAGTGTTAAAAATCAGTTTAACTACATAAATGTGTAAAAATTAAAACTTCGAGTGCGATTCAACAAACTACTTGGTTTGTAAAAAGTAACGCTGCAAAAAGTCTTTTTAAGTGTCTAGCCAAAATAAATGCACTATTTATCGATAAACTACATAATAATCAACCTTTTTTTAAGTTAATGTAAGTACATAAATACGTAAAATTGAAACTTCGGTTTAAACTTATTCTATCAGCACTAATTGGTTGCATGCTCTTTAATGCGTGTTCTACCAAAAAAGATGCATTCGTAAATCGCAATTGGCACGCGCTAAACACAAAATATAATGTACTGTATAATGGTAACATTGCTTTTGAAGAAGCCCGTGAAGAGCTCAACCTATCTTACCAAGATAATTATTGGGAGGTTTTACCTGTTGAACGACTTACGATTCGCGAAGAAATCATTTTAGATTCAGAAAATAAAAATCCAAAATTTGAAATTGCAGAAGAAAAAGCTGCTAAGGCCATACAAAAGCACAGTATGGATATTAAAGACGAAGAGCGCAACCCACAAACGGACGAAGCTTTTCTTCTTCTAGGAAAAACAAGATACTTTGAGCAGCGTTTTTTACCTGCCTTAGAAGCTTTTAATTACATTTTAAGAAAATACCCTCAAAGCGATAAACTTAATGAAGCTGCTATTTGGCGTGAAAAAGTAAACATACGCTTAGAGAATGATGAATTAGCTTTAAGAAATTTTAAAAGACTTTTTAAATTTGAGGTGCTAAAAGATCAAGAATATGCAGATGCTAGAGCTATGATGGCACAAGCCTATATTAACCTTAGCAAAATTGATACTGCCGTTCAAAATTTAAAAATAGCGTCTGCTTATACCAAAAAAAATCCTGAAAAAGGACGTTATTATTATATAATTGGTCAATTATATAACCAACTCGGCTATAAAGACAGTGCCAACTACGCGTTCAATAAAATTATTGATCTTAACAGAAAATCCCCACGTGAGTATATGATTAATGCTCACTTGCAAAAAATTCAAAATACAGATATCACTCCTGAAAATAAGTTAGAATTACTAGAGTATTTAACAGACTTAGAGGAAAATAGAGAAAACAGACCTTTTCTTGATAAAATATATCGACAAATTGCTGAATATCATTTAACAAACCAATCTGATAGTTTAGCTATTTCATACTTCAACAAATCGCTAAGAGCAACACTAAATAAGCCACAATTAAATGCGCTTAATTATGAAAACTTAGGAGAATACAACTTTGATAAAAATGAGTATAAAATTGCAGGTGCTTATTATGATAGTACACTCACCAACCTACCTGAAAACATTAAAAAATATCGTTTAATAAAAAAGAAGTTTGACAACTTAGAAGATGTAATTGCATATGAAGAAATTGTTCAATATACGGATAGCGTAATTACATTATACAATATGCCAAAAGATAAGCAATTTGCATATTTTGGTGATTACATAGCCGACTTGAAAGAAAAAGAGACTGCAGCTGCTAAAAAAGAAGAAGAACGTCAAACGAAGGGTGTTGCTGCTTTTGCCGAAACTAAAGGAGGAAAACAAAACAAAGGGAAGTTTTACTTTTATAATATTACAAGCTTAGGTTATGGTAAAACAGATTTTAGATCGCGTTGGGGTGATAGAACCCTAGAAGATAACTGGAGATGGGCTGATAAAGGCTCAACCATTTTATCTGATCAAGATTTTGTTGCGAATGATAATAAAAACACGACAAAAGAAATTAATGAAGATCAAAAATATTCGGTTGATTATTATATAAATCAAATTCCGACTGAAGTTACTGTAATTGACAGCTTAAAGACTGAAAGAAACCTTGCAAACTATCAATTAGGTTTAATTTATAAAGAAAAGTTTAAAGAGAATTTTTTAGCAGCTGGTAAATTAGAAACCGTATTAAAATCAGATCCAGAAGAGCGTTTAATATTACCATCAAAATATAATTTATATAAAATATACGAAGAATCTAACAGCCCTCTAGTGGCCCAGATGAAGCAAAACATAATTACAAATCACCCAAACTCTAGGTATTCAGAAATACTTTTAAACCCACAAGCCGTCTTACAGGGTGATGCAGAGAGTCCAGATGCCAAATATTCTGCTTTATATAAACAATTTTTAAATCAAGAATATTTAGCTGTAATCACAAATTCAGAAGAAAACATAAATAAATTTACTGGTGACCCAATTGCTCCTAAGTTTGAGTTATTAAAAGCAAATGCTATAGGTCGCATACAAGGGTATGATGCTTTTGAAGAAGCATTAAACTACGTAGCTCTTAACTATCCTAACAATCCGGAAGGTAAAAAAGCAAAAGAAATTATAGCAGATCAACTACCTAAGTTAGCCAATAAGGATTTTTTGACACCTAATTCTGCTAAGAAAGCAGAAAACTGGAAACTTGTTTTCTCATTTAAAATGATCGATAGTCAAAAAGCACAAGATTTAAAAGAACTCTTAGAAAAATCAATTGTAGACTTGAAGTACAGAAATAAAATTTCTATTGATGTCTATGATTTAGAGAATCAATTTGTAATAGCACATGGCTTTAGAAGTCAAGAATTTGCTTTAGGATATGCAGAATTATTAAAAAACAACAAAGATTACCTCGTACCGTATGATAATTTTGTAATTTTATCTTCGAACTATAAAGTTGTACAGGTTCATAAGAATCTAACAGCGTACAAAAAACACATTATAACCCCAAAACCGTAGCACATGTTTTCAGATAATAAAAAACCTAAAGGAATGACAGAATTAGGAGGACAACCAAATAGAATTGAAAAAAACACAAAAATAAAAGGAGATATCATTTCTGAAGCAGATTTCAGAATAGATGGTAAGCTAGATGGTAATGTAAAGACATCTGGTAAGGTTGTTATTGGTAAAGATGGTTATATACACGGTAAGGTAGAATGTGTTAATGCTGATATAGAAGGTAATTTTAACGGAGAACTTTTGGTTTCTGAATTACTTACTTTAAAATCGACTGCTGTTATTGAAGGTACTGTATCTGTTTCTAAACTAGCTGTTGAACCTGGCGCTACTTTTAATGCATCTTGTACTATGGGCAATGCTAAAGGTGGTAGCTTAAACAAAACAGGCAACACATCAAATGGAACCGCAAAAGCCTCTTAAAAAAGTAAACAAAGGGTTACAAACTGCTGCAAAACTATCTGGAATTGGTATTCAAATGGGTTTAACTATTTATTTGGGCAACCTATTAGGTACTTGGTTAGATGAAAAATTCGCTACCACTTACTTAGAAATTTCAGTTACACTTGTGGCTATTTTTATATCTATATATTCTTTAATTCGCCAAGCGAATAAACTTAACACATAATTACTTTGTTAAAATCTATCATTAACTACATTGTAGTTTTTTCAATACTATTCATTTTTTCAAAATATACTCATTTATATTTAGTTGAAGATGAGATCTCTTTTCCGCTGGGTAAGGTCTATTTATACCATTATTTATTCTCTTTAGGTATCTGCATTTTATTTGCATACTTAGCATCTGCTGAAATTTTAAAACAACAACTAGGATTTGTATACCTAGGAACACTTTTTTTAAAAATAATTTTCTTTGTAATTATTTTTGAAGAATTAGTCTTTGGCGCAACTCCATTACCTCGTATAGAGCGCTTTTATATGCTAGTTCCACTTGCTTTATTCTTAACCGTAGAGGTTCTTTTTATTTCCAAAATTTTAAAACGATTGTAGTTCATCAAGAATAACAAAAAAAAATATTTGATTTATATTTTTAATAACTACCTTTGCGCAAAATTTTAAGGGAGTAATTTTTCGAATCGTTTATAATGAATATAGCATCAAAATACATTAGTAGAGTAGCTTTATTAATTATCCTTATATCCTCATTTCAAGGGTTTTCTATGTCAGATCCTGAAAAAGAAGATCATGCTGAGGCTGTAAGTGGTAAAATAAATACTAAAGGGGATATTGACGATTATATCAAGCATCACCTTAAGGATTCTCACGATTTTCACCTTTTCTCCTATACAAATGATGCAGAAGAGACTAAACATATCGGTTTTCCTCTACCTGTAATCTTGTGGTCAAGTAATGGATTAACAACTTTTATGTCATCAGAATTTCACCATGATGATAATGGACAAGTTATTGTAGAACGTAACGGTTCTAAATTTGCAAAATTACACAGTGTAATTTATGAATTAGATGCTAACACAACTAACATCAACTTTGATGAAGAGCATCACCCAACAAATGCACATAAACCTTTAGATTTTTCGATTACAAAAAGTGTGTTCGGAATGTTATTAGCAGGTTTATTAATGTTATTCGGTTTCAGGTCTTTAGCTAGTGGATATAAAAAGAATGCGATACCTACTGGTTTTGCTCGTGTATTAGAACCTCTGGTTTTATATGTACGTGACGAAATTGCAAGACCTAACATTGGCGAAAAGCACTACCGTAAATTCATGGGCTTTTTATTAACCGTATTTTTCTTTATATGGGTGCTAAACTTATTAGGTTTAACGCCAATAGGTTTTAATGTTACGGGACAAATAGCTGTTACTGTATGTTTAGCCTTATTCACTTTTTTAATTGTTCAATTTAGTGGTAATAAAGAATATTGGAAACATATTTTTTGGATGCCTGGAGTACCTGTACTTATGAAAATAGCACTTATTCCTGTTGAATTATTAGGAATATTAACTAAACCATTTTCATTATTTGTACGTTTATTTGCAAACATTACAGCAGGTCACTCAGTAGTTATGGGTATTGCAGCTTTAATGATTTTATTGAAAGCACAATTCGGTACAGTAGGCGCAACAGGTATATCTGTATTTTTAACATTATTTTTAACCGTAATAGAATTATTAGTTGCCTTTTTACAGGCCTACATTTTTACTATGTTATCGTCATTATTTATTGGTATGGCTGTAGCGGAACACGATCATGATCACGAACATGATGATCATGGCCATGAAGTAAGTGATGTAGAAGATGTAAGAGCAGATTTTATTTAACAAGAGTTTATTTTTTAATTTAATATAAATCAATTTAGTATGTACAATTTAATTGGAGCAGGATTAATCGTAATCGGTGGTGGTATCGGTTTAGGTATGATTGGTGGTAAAGCAATGGAAGGTATTGCTCGTCAACCTGAAGCAGCTGGTAAAATCCAAACTGCGATGATCATTATCGGAGCATTATTAGAAGGTTTAGCATTCGGTGCTTTACTTTTAGGTAAAAACTAATTTCCGATCAAAGCAAATTGAAGCACAGTATTAACGGTTGGTTACTACTGTGCTTTAAAAAGTAAACTAACAAATAATACAGAATAACATCGTATGGATATTTTTAACGATTTTCCGATAGGCTTATTTTTCATGCAAGCTTTCATACTATTAATCTTAATTGCATTAATGGTTAAATTTGCTTGGAAACCAATTTTGAATTCTTTAAACGAAAGAGAAACGGGTATAGCAGATGCATTAGCTGCTGCTGAAAAAGCTAAAAAAGAAATGCAAAATATTACTGCTGATAGTGAGCGTTTATTACAAGAAGCTCGTACAGAAAGAGAAAGCATGATTAAAGAAGCACGTGACATTAAAGATAAGATGTTAGCTGATGCTAAAGATCAGGCTAAAACTGAAGGTGATAAAATGCTTAAGCAAGCTCAAGAAGCTATTGAAGGTGAAAAGAAAGCTGCTGTTGCTGATATTAAAAATCAGGTAGCTTCTTTATCAATTGAAATAGCAGAAAAAGTTATAAAAGAACAATTATCTAACGGAGACAAGCAATTAAAATTGGTTGAAGACATGTTGGGTGACATAAAATTAAACTAGGAGCATGAGCGAATCTAGAGCTGCGGTACGATACGCAAAAGCAACATTAGACCAAGCCGTTGAAAATAAGGCTTTGGAGGCTTTAGAAAACGATATGCGTTCTATTGCACAAACAATTAATGAAAGTAAAGAGCTTGCTGACACATTAAGTAGCCCTGTAGTTAAAAGTTTAGATAAGAAAAATATCTTATTAGAAATTTTTAAAGATGCAAATGCAGTTACAAAAAGCTTAATTGGAGTTTTAGTAGACAATAAAAGAATTGGTCTATTAAATGAAGTTGCTCAAAAATACATCATCTTAAATGAAGATTTAAAAGGACAAGGTGTTGCTTTTGTAACCACTGCAGTTCCTTTAACTTCTGATTTAGAAAAGAAGATATTAGAAAAAGTAGTAGAATTAACAGGGAAAAAAGTCGTTATTGAAAGTACTATCGATGAAAAAATTCTTGGTGGTTTTGTACTTAGAGTAGGAGATTTACAATACGATGCTAGCATCGCAAGTAAATTAAGTAATTTAAAAAGAGAGTTTACAAACAGTTTATAATTATAATAACGTGGTTACAAAGTATAAATTTGTACTACAACTTATATCTTTAATAACATGGCAGGAGTAAAAGCCGCTGAGGTATCAGCAATATTAAAACAACAATTATCAGGATTTGAAGCTACAGCCTCTTTAGACGAAGTAGGTACGGTTTTACAAATCGGTGATGGTATCGCAAGAGTTTACGGATTATCTAATGCACAATACGGTGAGTTAGTTGAATTCGAAGGTGGATTGCAAGGTATCGTTCTAAACTTAGAAGAAGACAACGTTGGTGTTGTACTATTAAGTCCTTCTAGAGATATTAAAGAAGGTACTGTAGTAAAACGTACACAAACAATTGCTTCTATTAAAGTTGGTGAAGGTATTGTTGGTCGTATTGTAAACACATTAGGTAAACCTATTGATGGTAAAGGCCCAATTTCTGGTGAACTTTATGAATTACCTTTAGAGCGTAAAGCTCCAGGTGTAATTTATCGTCAGCCAGTTACTGAACCTTTACAAACAGGTATTAAAGCAATTGATGCTATGATCCCAGTTGGTAGAGGACAACGTGAGTTAGTTATTGGTGACCGTCAAACTGGTAAAACTACAGTTTGTATCGATGCTATCTTAAATCAAAAAGAATTTTACGATGCTGGCAAGCCAGTATATTGTATATATGTTGCTATAGGTCAAAAAGCATCTACAGTAGCAAACATTGCACAAACACTAGAAGATAACGGAGCTTTAGCATATACAACTATCGTTGCAGCTAATGCATCTGACCCTGCTTCTATGCAAGTATATGCTCCATTTGCAGGTGCTGCAATTGGTGAGTACTTTAGAGATACAGGTAGACCAGCTTTAATCATCTATGATGATTTATCTAAACAAGCGGTTGCTTATAGAGAAATTTCTCTTTTATTAAGAAGACCTCCAGGACGTGAGGCATACCCAGGAGATGTATTCTTCTTGCATTCTAGATTATTAGAGCGTGCTGCTAAAGTAATCGCAGATGATTCTATTGCAAAAGATATGAATGATTTACCTGATTCTTTAAAGCCTATAGTTAAAGGTGGTGGATCATTAACAGCGTTACCAATTATTGAAACTCAAGCTGGTGATGTTTCTGCTTATATCCCAACAAACGTAATTTCGATTACAGATGGTCAGATATTCTTAGAGCAAGATTTATTCAACCAAGGTGTACGTCCTGCAATTAACGTAGGTATTTCTGTATCTCGTGTTGGTGGTAATGCTCAGATTAAATCAATGAAAAAAGTATCTGGTACACTTAAGTTAGATCAAGCTGCTTTCCGTGAGTTAGAGGCTTTTGCTAAATTTGGTTCAGATTTAGATGCAGCTACATTAAGTGTAATTGAAAAAGGACGTCGTAATGTTGAAATTTTAAAGCAAGCTCAAAACGATCCTTTTACGGTAGAAGATCAAGTAGCAATCATTTATGCTGGTTCTAAAAACTTATTGAGAGATGTTCCTGTTACTAAGGTAAAAGAATTTGAACGTGACTTTATTGAGTTTTTAAATGCTAAGCATAGAGATTCTTTAGATTCTTTAAAAGCAGGTAAATTAACAGACGAGGTTATTGATGTATTAACTTCAGTTTGTAAAGATTTATCAGCTAAATATAAAAAATAGGTATTAAGTACAAAGTACTTAGTATAGGGTTGTTTGTAACTAATAACTTTATACTAAGTACTAAATACTATAAAATATGGCAAACTTAAAAGAAATACGTAACAGAATAGCATCAGTATCTTCTACTATGCAGATTACCAGTGCCATGAAAATGGTATCTGCTGCTAAATTGAAGAAAGCTCAAGATGCAATTACTGCTATGCGTCCTTATTCTGACAAACTTACTGAGCTTTTACAAAGCTTGAGTGCTAGTTTAGACGAAAACACAGGCAACCAGTATGCTGATAACCGCGAGGTAAACAAAGTATTAATAGTATCTATAACTTCAAACAGAGGTTTATGTGGTGCATTTAACACAAACGTTATCAAGCAAAGTTTACTTCTTGCAAACCAAACGTATGCAGGAAAACAAGTAGATTTTATCGCTATCGGTAAAAAATCGAATGATGCTTTATCAAAAAAACATACTGTACTTAATAATTATAGTTCTGTTTATGATAACCTAACGTTTGATAATGTTGCTGAAATTGCAGAAGAATTAATGGATAAATTTACCAGTGGTTCTTATGATAAAATTGAAATTGTTTATAACAAGTTCAAGAATGCAGCTACTCAAATTATAATGACTGAGCAATTTTTACCAATTGTTCCTGTATCTAGCACAGAAACTGTTAGTGCTGAATATGTTTACGAGCCTTCTAAGACCGAAATTGTAGAACAATTAATACCAAAATCACTTAAAACACAATTATACAAGAGTGTTAGAGATTCTTTCGCTAGTGAGCACGGGGCACGTATGACAGCAATGCATAAAGCCACAGATAACGCTACAGAAATGAGAGATCAATTGAAATTAACATATAACAAAGCAAGACAAGCTGCTATTACGAACGAAATTTTAGAAATTGTTGGTGGCGCTGAAGCATTAAGTAATTAATACTTTTATATTCTATAAATACAAACCCCGCTAAAAGCGGGGTTTTTTGTTTTAAACTCTTAACTAAAATGTTTGGCACTAAAATTGGGTTTTATATCTTTATAAAGTACTAAATACCAGATTATGAAAAACTTAATATACTTAACAACAATGCTAATTACTATTAGCAGTTGTTCATCTCAGAAAAAACTACAAGAAAATGCTCCATTCAAAGTATCAACACCTACAAGTCAAAAATGGGTTGGTGGTAAAGAGAAGAGCGGTTCAGGAACTGAAGTTAAAATTCCGATTAGTCAAATAAAAGATGAAAATATAGCGATGCAGCAGTTATATTTTAGAGGAAAAATTACTGATGTTACTTATGAAATAAATAATGGTAAGAGATATATACTTGCTAAATTTTTAGACAAAGAATTTCACCAAAATGATATCATCATGCATGGTAACATTAAAAATGAAGTAGGTAATCGACCACCTAAGCTAGAAAAAAACGAAAATGAACAATTTCCTTTTGTTATAGAAAATAACGAAGCCATACTCTCTTATATTGAAAAAGACGGTAAAAAAGTTAAATACATTAAAATTACTGGAATTAAACAAAAACAACCTTTAATATATTCAAGTAAACAGATGAACTAACTTTGTACACAGGCATTTAATACCTACTTTTGAGGCCTAATTAGAATAATTTTTTGAGCCTAATAAAAAATCTTTTTAAGCAAACCTTTATCTACGGATTAGCTACGGTTCTTCCGAGGATGCTGTCATTTATATTGGTGAGAATATATACAGATGCGATGGCACCAAGCTTATATGGCGAGGTATCTATTATATTTTCATGGTTTGCCATTTTTAATGTCATACTCGCCTATGGTATGGAAACTGCTTTTTTTAGATTTTACCATAATACAGAAGATAAAAACAAAGTAGTTTCAACTGCATTATTATCTATAGCAGCCTCAACTATATTGTTTTTTATACTATCGTTAATACTACAAAGTCCACTAGTATCTATTACTGGTATTCATCCAAAATATATAAAATACGCCATATATATATTAGCGCTAGATGCTTTAGTTATAATTCCATTTGCCTGGTTAAGAGCAAATGAAAAGCCTTTAAAATATGCAATATTAAAAATTGCAAATATTTCAATTAATTTAGGGCTTAATTTATTCTTCTTAATTGCACTACCCAAAATAATAGCTACAAACAGCGATTCTTTCTTTTCTTCAATTTATAAAGAAGATTTTCAGGTATCATATATTTTGATCTCAAACTTAATAGCCAGCGGAATAACACTTTTATTTATGCTTGGACTTTATATAAAAAACACATATGTTTTCGATAAAGAGTTGTGGAGAAAAATGATGAAATATGCTATGCCCGTATTACTAGCAGGAATAGCATTTACGATAAACGAAGTATTTGATAAAATTTTATTGGAAAAATTATTACCAGAGAATATTGCAGAGGCTGAAATCGGAAAATATGCAGCTTGTTATAAACTAGCATTATTTATGACCTTATTTTCTACTGCTTTTAGAATGGGTATTGAACCTTTCTTTTTTAGTCATTCTAAATCTGAAAATCCACAAAAAACATATGCTCAAATTACAAATTACTTTGTAATACTAGGTAGTGTAATATTATTATCTGTCGTAGTTTTTGCTGATGTTTTAAAAATTATTTTCGTAAACAATACAGCTTATTGGGAGGCAATGAAAATTGTACCCTTAATTATTCTTGCAAACTTTTTCTTGGGTATATATCATAACTTATCGGTATGGTATAAAGTAACAGATAAAACAAGGTATGGAGCTTTTATATCTTTTATAGGTGCCTTTTTAACTATTGTAATTAATATAACCTTAATACCATACATAAGCTATATGGCTTCTGCAATTGCAACAGTTGTAGCGTACGGAACAATGATGTTTTTATCATATTACTATGGAAAAAAACACTATCCAGTACCCTATAACATGCGAAAAATAGGTTTCTACCTATCCGTTTCTATACTTTTTTCTATCTTATCGTTTTACATTTTTGATAGAAGCTTAGTAATCGGTTCTATTCTTTTACTTTTGTTTTTAGCATTAGTATATAAATTAGAAAATGAAAAAATAAGACAAATACTTTTAAAAAAATGACGATTAACATTATCAACAAATCATCACATGATTTACCGCATTACGAAACTGGTGCATCAGCAGGAATGGATCTTCGTGCAAATATTTCTGAAGCAATTACATTACAGCCTTTAGAGCGTTCTATTATCAAAACTGGTTTATTTATTGAACTACCCGTAGGTTTTGAAGCGCAAGTAAGACCACGTAGTGGCTTAGCTGCAAAAAAAGGAGTTACAGTATTGAATGCTCCCGGAACAATAGATGCAGACTACAGAGGCGAAATTGGTGTTATTTTAGTTAATTTATCGAATGAGCCTTTTGTGATTGAAAATGGAGAACGAATAGCACAATTGGTTATTGCAAAACACGAACGTGCTGAATGGGTTGTTGTTAGCGAATTATCAGAAACTAAAAGAGGCGAAGGTGGCTTTGGGAGTACCGGTGTTAAATAATTTACAATATTTCGCAAAACAAATATGTAATTAAAACGTTGCTGTTTTGAGCATGAAAATTGCTCATCAAAATAAACACAATCATTAATAAATTGATATCATAATATTATGAAAATTATTGTTCCAATGGCAGGTCGTGGGTCACGACTAAGGCCACATAGTTTAACGGTTCCAAAACCATTAATTCCTGTTGCTGGCAAACCTATTGTACACAGGTTAGTTGCTGATATAGCAGGAGTGTTAAACGAGAAAATAGATGAAATTGCTTTTATCTTAGGCGATCCTGCTTTTTTTGGCGACGATGTTGTCGAAAGTTTAAAAGAGCTAGCTACAGAACTTGGCGCAAAACCAAGTATTTATAGACAATTAGATCCTAAAGGTACTGGTCATGCAATTATGTGTGCTGAACCCTCTTTATCTGGTCCTGCAGTTATTGCTTATGCAGATACATTAATTAGAGCAGATTTTGATTTAGATAAAGATGCGGATAGTGTTATTTGGACAAAAAGAGTTGATAACCCTTCTGCATATGGCGTTGTGAATTTAAATGATAAAAACGAAATTGTTGAACTAGTAGAAAAGCCTGAAACTTTTGTTAGTGACCAAGCTGTTATAGGTATTTATTATTTTAAAGATGTTGCTGTTCTTAAAAACGAATTGCAATATGTTTTAGATAACAATATCATCAATGGTGGAGAATACCAAATAAATGATGGTATTAAAAGAATGATGGCTGATGGTAAAGTTTTTAAAACTGGTACTGTTAGTGAGTGGATGGATTGTGGCAATAAAGCTGTAACTATTGAAACTAACCAACGTATGTTAGGTTTTTTACATGCTGATGGAGTAGAGTTAATTTCTAAATCTGTTACTTTAGAAAATGCAAATATTATTGAACCATGCTTTATTGGAGATAATGTTATACTAAAAAACACAACAGTAGGACCATTCGTTTCAGTAGGTGAAAATACGGTTATTGAAAACTCAACTGTTAAGAATAGTTTAATACAGACGAATACTAAAATAACTAATGCTAATTTAGACAACGCAATGGTTGGTAACCATGTGAAATATAATGGTAATTTTGAAAGCATTAGTATTGGCGATTATTCTATATTAGAATAATTTTAGCTACTTAAAACAGCTAGCCTTTTTATTAAATATAAGGCTAGCTTTTATAAATATTATGAAAACAAACACACTTCATAACATATTTTTTTGGGGGTTTATTATAATCTCTAGCTCTGCTTTTACCCAAGAAGAAAAAATAAATATTGAAGAAAGTGCTGAAGTTTTTTTAGAAGAATATACCGATAGTTTTCAAGAAAATTTTTTTGATGCCTTAAAACAAAAAGGGATTGAAAACTATGATAAAGCCGCAAATCTATTTTTAAACTGCAAACAAATAGATGCTGATAATGCAGTTGTTGATTTTGAATTAGCAAAAGTATATCAGCTAACAAAACAATTTGAATTGGCACAACAATATGCAATTAGTGCAGTAAACTCAGACCCTAGTAATTTTTGGTACACACGCACATTGTTAGAGGTTTTAAATTTAAAACATAGTGGAGTTAATGATATTACTAATCAACTACCTAATTCTAACTTAGAGTTTAAACAAAACTTAGCGTTGATATATTATCAAATGGAATACTACGATTCTGCAAATCAAATAATCAACACTTTAAAAAAATCATCTTTCACAGAAGAATTAAATTCTAAAATAAATATAGGATTAGCTCAAAAAGAGGTAAAAAAAGAAACATTTACTTTTAAGAATACATACACCAAAGTAGATAATTCAAACAGCGAAGCTGCCTCAATAGAATATTATAAAGTAAGAATATCTGGCTTAATAAGAACCAATAATTATTTAATATTAGATACTGTTTCTCAAGAAGCATTAGATAGTTACCCTGCCCAACCTTACTTTTACTATGCAAAAGGATTATCGCTAAATAAAAAGAAACGTTTTAAAGAAGCGATAAGCACTTTAGAAGAATCGTTAGATTACATGCTAGATGATATAAAACTAGCTAATAATATTTATCGAGAGTTAGCTGATGCGTATAATGCTATTAAAAATACCGCTAAGGCAAACCAGTATTTACGTAAAGTTAGACCTGGATTTTAAAAAATATGAAAGTGATTAAAAATATAATTTACGGTGTATTGATGCTCTCAATAGTATCTTGCAAATCTACCAAAGTAGTTACGGGTGGCACAATCAATAACGATTTGACTTCAAAAGCCATTATTAAGGCCCATTATGCAAATGCATTAGACTTTAATACTATTTCTGGTAAAATGAAAATTGATTATCAAGATGAGAATGCGTCTCAAGGCTTTAGTGTAAGCCTTAGAATGGAGAAGGATAAGGCTATATGGATAAGTGCCACACTTGGGTTAGTCAAAGCTTATATCACACCTGAAAGAGTAACATTTTATAATAAATTAGATAATACTTATTTTGATGGTGATTTCACGTATTTAAGCAATATATTAGGAACAGAGCTCAATTTTGAGAAAGTACAAAGTGTTTTACTTGGCCAAGCTATATTAGATTTAAAAAAAGATAAATACGACGCGGCCATCACAAATGACACCTATGAACTAAAACCAAAGAAGACTCTCAATTTATTTAAAATTCTTTTTCAAATTGAGCCTAAAAATTTTAGAATAGGAATGCAACAAATAGCGCAACCTGAAAAAGGTAGATTATTACAAATCGATTATAAAAACTATCAAGAGATTGAGAAAAAGGTTTTACCAAATGAAATTGGCATAGTTGCTACTATGGATGGCAACCAAAGCTTGATTACAATTGAATATAAAAATATTGAGTTTGATAAAAATTTAAAATTTCCATACAGTATACCAAATGGTTTTAAAGAAATTATCTTAAAGTAATATGCAAGCATCTTCATTATTTCGTATATACATTCTATTTATTTCTTTTTTGCTCATTTCTACATTTAGCTATGCACAAACTACTGAGCAAAAAAATTTAGAAGCTAAGCGTGCTAAGCTTCAGCAAGAAATTCAGCAAATAAATAAATTATTATATGCTGAGAAAAAAGAAAAAGGAAATGTCTTAGATCAAATGGATGCTTTAGACCAAAAGATAAAAGTACGCCAGCAGTTAATTAGGGTAACTAATGAACAATCGAATTTACTAAATCGTCAACTAAATGCTAATATTAGAAACATTAGTAAGCTTAGAGATGAATTAAAAACGCTCAAGGATGATTATGCTGTAATGATTCAGAAGTCATATCAGAACAAATCAAAACAAAGTAGACTAATGTTCTTACTTTCTTCGGAAAGCTTCTATCAAGGCTTTAAAAGGCTTCAATATATGAAGCAGTATACTAAATTTAGAAAAGAGCAAGGAGAAGAAATTTCTTCTAAAACTACTGAACTACAATCATTAAATATTGAATTAACGGAGCAGCGTAAAACTAAAGATCTATTAATAGCCGAAAACACAAGCGCTAAAAAGAAACTTATTGAAGAAAAAAGCTCTCAAAGCGAACTGCTAAATACGATTCGTAAAAACGAAAGTAAATATGCAGCTACTATCAAGAAAAAAGAAAGAGAAGCTCGCAAAATAGATCAACAAATAGAAAAATTAATACGTAGCGCCATTGTTAGTTCAAACAAAAAAGCTGGTAAAACTTCAAATAGTAGTAAATTCTTTTTAACACCAGAAGCTAAAATAGTTGCGAAAAATTTCGCATCTAATAAAGGCAAGTTAATTTGGCCAGTAGAAAAAGGTTTTAAAAGTAAAGGTTTTGGTATTTATAATGATGCTGTTTACCCTGGTATTAAGCACCAAAATAATGGCGTAATATTAGCAACAGATAGTGGAACTAAAGCTCGTGCTATTTTTGAAGGGGAGGTTATTGCAGTAATTAGTGTACCTGGTGGTAATAAAGGTGTGCAAATAAAACATGGTAATTTTATTAGTACGTACTACAATTTGTCGGATGTGTATGTAAAAAAAGGTGACCAAGTAAAAACAAAAGAAGAATTAGGTGTTATTTATACAAATGCAATAAATAACCAAACCTTATTAAAATTCTATTTATACCAAGACACCTCTCGTTTAAATCCTGAAGAGTGGATTTATCAGTTATAAGTTTATTTAGGATCATTCATAAACAAAGCTCTTAGCTCTGTTGCCTCATGTGGTTTCATTTTACCTGCTAAAACCAAACTCAATTGCTTTCTTCGTAATGCACCTTCAAAACGTTCTTTTTCCATTGTAGTCTCTGGTTCAATTGGCGGCACTTCAGTTGGTTTACCGGTATCATCAACGGCAACAAATGTATATATAGCATCGTTTGCTTTACTTCTAGCGCCTGTAAACCTATCTTCCATCCAAACATCTATATAAACCTCCATAGAGGTTCTAAATGCTCTTGAAACAGATGCTTCAACAGTTACAACACTACCCACAGGAACAGATTGGTTGAAAGCTACATGATTAACAGATGCGGTAACCGTTATACGTCTACTATGTCTTCGTGCCGCAATACTTGCTGCTCTATCCATACGCGCCAATAATTCTCCTCCAAATAAATTATTTAATGGATTTGTTTCACTTGGCAAGACCATATCGGTCATAATTGTTCTAGATTCACTAGGAGTCTTAGAGTTCATACTTCTAATTTTTTGCGTAAAGATACACGCTTAAAACTCTTTAAAAAATAAGTGCGGATTATTCTTGAAACATCCAAGCATCACTAGATTTTGTGCGCTTAATAGTTCTTAAATAATTTAAGGCTTCATTTACTTCTGTAAAGCTATCAAAACTAACCACGTGAAAACCGAATTTATTAATACCAATGTAATTAGCATTAAACCCTTCTGATTTTAATTGATTGATTTTTTTATCAGCATTATCTTTTACTTTAAAAGCACCTGCTACAACATGATATGTAGTTTCTGAACTGTTATTTATAATGGTTGCTTTTATATTTAATGCTGGCAACTCTAAAGGTGCAGCATCAAAAAAAGTTGCCTCTTCAATATGTCTTGAAACCTCTTTTTGAGCATCTTGGTGTGCTAATACTTGGTTTGAGTTATTTTCAGTGTAATAACGAAAACCTGTAAGACCTAATGATAATGTTAAAAAAGCTACAGCTGCATATTTTAAAAATGGTCTGAAAGACTTTTTTTCTCTTTGTTCAGGTGTTATAATAAATGGAATTTCTTCTTCCAACTCTACTATTTGATCCTTTAAAATTTCACGTGTAATTTCAGAAGAAACACATGATGATAAGCCAAACGATGTCGTTAAATAATTTACACGTTTAGATGGTTCAAAAAGTAATTTACCTTCTTTCCCAATCCAAAATTCTCCGATATTATCTAAAACTAAACGTTCACTATTTTGAAGTTGCTTTTCCCATTTTTTTGTCAAAACAGCTAATCGTTGTAAAACATCGTCATACGTTGTTTTTTCAGCGTCTGCAATATAAGAAACTAACAAGCCATCATTAGAAACCAACAGTTTATTAAATGACAAAACTTTAGATGGCGGGTAAAATGTATGGGTATCGTCTTTTATGTATGCAGATTTATTTTGTGTTAAAAATGCTCCAAATTCTGGTACAATTACACAGTTGTATCTGTATAATAACTCTTCAATGTAGTGTTCTAATCTCATCATTACAAAGATTGTAAAAAATCGGATGCAGTAAAACATCTAAAATTACTTTTTATTAACATTTTATTTCCTTTACATTGCAACCTCATACATAACACTTATTAAATGACTGAAGTTGAACTTATTGCAGCACTACGATTACAACGCATACCAAATGTTGGAGATGTAACTGCAAAAAAGTTAATTTCACATTGCGGCAGTCCAACTGCAATTTTCACCGACAAAATGCACAATTTGTTAAAGATTGATGGTATTGGTTCTTTTACATTAAAAAACCTTTTTAATGAAGAATATCTAAAAGCAGCCGAAAAAGAGTACGATTATATTCAAAAAGAAAACATAAAAGTGTTTTATTTTATGGATGCAGATTACCCTGCTTATTTAAAACAATGTATTGATAGTCCTATTTTATTATTTAAAAGAGGAAATATTAATTTAGAAAATAGGAAAATCATTGGAGTTGTCGGAACACGAAACATAACGAGTTACGGTACATCTTTTTGTGAAAAACTAATTGAAGACTTAGCTCCACTCAATCCAATAATCGTTAGTGGTTTTGCTTATGGTGTTGATATTTGTGTGCAAAAAGCAGCAGTTAAACATGGTCTACAAACAATAGGTTGTTTGGCTCATGGTTTAAATCAAATTTATCCAAAAGCACATTTTAAATACATGTCATCAATAGAAGAAAATGGTGGATTTCTTACAGAGTTTTGGTCTAGCAGCAACCCTGAAAGAGAAAATTTTTTGAAAAGGAATAGAGTTATTGCAGGTATGAGTGAAGCAACAATTGTTATAGAGTCTGCCGAAAAAGGAGGAAGCTTAGTTACTGCTGATATAGCACACAGTTATAATAGAGATGTGTTTGCGGTACCTGGGCGCTCTGAAGATAAATATAGTATTGGCTGCAATAACCTTATAAAACAACAGAAAGCTCACATGATAACCTCAGCAGCTGATTTAATTTATATTTTAGGCTGGGAAATAAATAATAAAAATTCAAAACCAGTACAGCAACAACTTTTTGTACAATTAGAAACTACTGAAGAAATGATCTATTCTTACTTACAAAAAGAAGGTAAACAAGTTTTAGATACTATTGCACTAGATTGTAAACTTCCCATTTTCAAAACATCCTCTACATTATTGAATATGGAAATGAAAGGCGTAATTCGACCTCTGCCTGGAAAGCTATTTGAGGCACTTTAATCAAAAGTGAGATTAATAAAACACGTTTTAGCTTCAAACTAAAAACAAAATTACAAACCATTTAGTTTGTTAGCTTTTGAGTATTATTAAGAATATAAAATATTATGCCGTTTGTCGATAAATCGTTGAATTAAAACTTTAAATACCATTTTTAAAACTATGTTTAAAAACAAAAAACCGACGCTATGGTCGGTTCTTGTTTTATCTTCAAATTTAAATATATATCTAATACCCTACTTTTTCCCTAACTCTTGATAAAACCTCATTAGCAATTTTACGTGCTTTTACTGCACCAATTTCTAACGCCTTATCAATTTCATCGGTATGATTCATGTAGTAATCAAACTTTTCACGAGCTTCACCAAATCTAGCTATAATTACTTCATATAAGGCTTGTTTTGCATGGCCATATCCGTAATTTCCGTTTATATAATTTGCTCGCATTTCTTCTACCTGCTCATCGTTAGCAAGTATTTTATATAACGCAAATACATTATCTGTATCAGGGTTTTTTGGTTCTTCCATCGGTGTACTATCCGTTTGGATGCCCATAATTTGCTTACGCAACTTTTTATCTGTCTGAAAAAGGTTAATTAAGTTCCCTTTACTCTTACTCATTTTAGCACCATCTGTTCCTGGAACATACATAGTTTGTTCTTGAATTTTACCTTCTGGCAAAACAAAAGTTTCTCCCATTTGTGCATGAAAACGAGAAGCAACATCACGTGTCATTTCAATATGCTGCAATTGATCTTTACCAACAGGTACTATATTTGCATCGTATAATAAAATATCTGCTGCCATTAGCATAGGGTATGAAAACAAACCTGCATTTACATCATCTAAACGATCTGCTTTATCTTTAAAAGAATGTGCCAGCGTTAAACGTTGGTATGGAAAAAAACAACTCAAATACCACGAAAGTTCTGCTGTTTGCGGAATAGCACTTTGTTTGTAAAATACAGTTTTAGAAATATCTAAACCAAAAGCAAGCCAGGTTGCTGCAACGGCATACGTATTATACCTTAATTCTTCACCATTTTTAATTTGAGTAAGTGAATGCATGTCTGCTATAAATAGAAAAGATTCGTTTTTAGGATCATTTGCCATTTCAATTGCTGGCATAACTGCCCCTAAAATATTTCCTAAATGTGGTGTTCCTGTACTTTGTATTCCCGTTAAAATTCGTGCCATTTCTTATAAAAAATTATCCTACAAAGGTAAAACAAATAGTATAACCTCATAAAATTGTTACTTTTGAATTTATGATTAAATTTCTTCAAAAAATAGGAAGCATACTTTATCAGATTTGGTTCTACATTTTGGTAGCAATTCCAATCTTTATTTTACTACCTGTACTTATAATTCTTTCTCTCTCAGAAAAATGGTACCCACAGTTTTTTTGGGTTACCAGAAACTTATGGGCAAATTTTATCTTATTCGGAATGGGTTGCATTCCTAAAATAGAAAGAGAAGAAAAAATTGTAAAAGGAAAAAGTTATATGCTGATCGCTAACCACACAAGCATGTTAGATATTATGTTGATGTTGAAACTTAGCAAAAACCCTTTTGTTTTTGTGGGTAAAAAAGAATTATCGAAAATACCTGTGTTTGGGTTTTTCTTTAAAAGAGTTGCCATCATGGTTGATCGTAGTGATGCTAAAAGTAGAACCGCAGTTTACCGTAGCGCTCAAAAAAGGTTAAATAACGGACTTAGTATATGTATATTTCCTGAAGGTGGTGTACCTGAAGAAAACATTGTTTTAGATCAATTTAAAGATGGTGCTTTTAAAATGGCCATTGCTCATGAAATCCCTATTGTACCCATGACGTTTTATGACAATAAAAAACGTTTACCGTTTACGATTACCAAAGGTAAACCAGGAAGAACAAGGGCTAAAATTCATCATTTTTTTAAGACCTCAGATTTAGATGAGGCTCACAAAGCATCTTTAAGAGACGAAATTAGATCTGTTATTCTTAAAGAGTTAAGTATTTAAAACTTATAATTTACACCACTATATACTCCAACTGAAAATGGTTGAAAACCACCAGAGGTGTTTGAAAATGTATTTAATTGGTATTTAAATACTGGCTCTACATTGAATTGAAATTTAGGCGTAATATTATAGTTTAAGCCAAAACCCACGTTAGTACTAAAATTAATTGAATTTATATTATTTGCCTCGCCTAATAAGGTGCTTTGGTCACCTGAGTTTAATAAAACAGTATTATCTACTAAAAACAAAGAACTTAAACCGCCTATTATATTTATACCAAAACGCTTATCAAGCAATGCATAATTAACCTCTAATGGCACTTCTAGATAACCAAATTGCTGTTGTAAGTTACCATTTAAACTTGCATTTTTACCAGTAATATCATTTGAAAAAGACGGAGCGTCTGCTGTATTTACAAAAGCGCTATTAACTGTAACATTTTCAGAATTAACCGCATAATTTATGTTTTCTAATTGAGCTACAGATGCACCGTTAAAAGATGAAGAAAACTCTATCTGATTAGTTGTATAACCATAATCAACTTTATGTATTCCTGATCTAATTTTAAGCTTCTTACTTACTTCATAAGCTACTGATACTCCGTAACTAAAATTAACATCTCCAGTTTTTGAATTTGGATTAAAACTAGAACTTATGGGCGACTCCTCTCCTATTCCATTAAAATAAACAGGAGCAACAATCGGCCCAACAGACCATTTTTTCACATTATTTTCAGCAACTTCTTCTTCTTTCTCTTCTATCTCATCAAAAATAGATTTCTTCTTTTCTTTGTTTTTTTGAGCAGCTTCTTCTTCCCTCGTTAACTTATTAGCAATTGCTTCGTTGTTATCAATTTTAGCCAAAGCTTTATAATCATTTTTTTGTTTTGAATCTATTTCTCTATTAACAACTATAATATTATTTTCTGATGCATTATCTACATTAGAACCTTTATTAACTTCACTTGAATTTATTAAATTGTTTTGATCTTCAGATGTACTCTTATAGCTACTGGCTACGTTGTTAGCACCAACACTTGATTTACGTTTACTATTAAAATTAACTGTATTTTGTTTTTTTATATTCGAACTCTTTTTAGTTGAATTAGAAACATAAGATGAATTCTTGTCTAAATGATTCTCTTCTATTTTTTCAGTATTAATTTCTTCTTTAGCATCACTACTTTCCGTATCCGAAATTTGTGTCTCTTCAATATTTACACCATCTATTTCATTGTCAGAATCATAAGTAATATCAACTTCTTCAATTCCATCATTAATTATAATTTCAAAAGGGTTATACAAAGAGAAAAAAACCACAAGAATAGCTGCAACACCACCTAGCTTCCACCAAATAGGGATAATTTTTCGTTTATCTTTTTTATCAAGAGACGCTTCAATATTATCCCAAACTTTTTCATCTGGGGTAGCATCGTAATCTCTAAATTGTTCTCTGAACAATTCGTCTAATTTTTTCTTACTCATATTGCAAAAATTGCATTATTATATACTGATACAGATCACTAATTATTTTAATACTTGTGACGTATTAATTTTAATGTCTGCTTCTATTTTCTCTTTTAAAATCTTTCGAGCTCTTGCCAAATTAGATTTTGATGTTCCAACTGATGTACCTAACATCTCGCTAATTTCATTATGCGAATAGCCATCTAACACATACATGTTAAATGTTATTCGGTATTTATTCGGTAAATTTTGAATGTAATTTAATAATTTAGGTAAGCTAATATCTAAATAGCTTGTTTCCACCTCTACTTCTTCTTCTATTTCTTCTGAAACTAAACTTAGACTAGAATCTTTTCTGTATTTCTGTAATACAGTATTAACGGTTATTCTTTTTAACCATCCTTCAAAAGATCCGCTATATTTAAATTGATCTATTTTTTTATAAATAATCAAAAAACTATCATGCAAATTATCTTCTGCCTCTGTTTTGTTTTTTGAATATTTGAGACACACACCAAACAGTACTCGAGAATAATCTCGGTACAGCTGCTCTTGAGCTTTCCTATTGCCTTTTTTGCAATTATTAATGAGTTCTTCTAGACTCAAATTGTTTGGTGGTTATATGATTGCTAATTTACTCTGCCATTACAGGCACTTCTTTTTCTATATATATAGGCTCTCCTTCATCATCTTGCCCTGCGTAAAACTTAAATAAATAAGTACCTTCATACAAAACAATAAAGTTAAAAGAAGTTTCTATTTCTTCAGAAATTTCTTTACAATCATCAGAATCTACAATTGTAGACGCAATCGCAGTAACGTTTCTGGTCGTAATTTCTTCATTAATAAAATCAAAACCTTCAAAAAAAGTGCAATCAGAATCTAAACTGTAAACTACCTTAATTTCATACGTTTCATTTAAAGTAAAATGTTCTGGTATTTCTACACTCGCAATTGGTAATGCTACAAATTCAAAATTTTCATTGTCCTCTATACTACAACTTGTTAAACAAAGAAGTAAAACAGCCATCAAGGAAAATACAAATTTAATCTTCATACTATACTTTTTCTTTTAAGATGATGTATAATAAAAATGGTTGCGTTTAAAAAAGAAAAATCCCGATTTTCATCGGGATTTTAATTAAGATTTAACAGTTGTTATGGCTTCTCGTATTTTAACGTCTAACTCTTCAAAAAGTTCTGGGTTATCTAGTAGAAGGTTTTTAACAGCATCTCTACCCTGTCCTAATTTAGTGTCTCCGTAGCTAAACCAAGATCCACTCTTTTTAATTATTTCGTATTCAACACCTAAATCGATAATCTCACCTACTTTAGATATTCCTTCTCCGTACATAATATCAAACTCTGTTTGACGGAATGGTGGAGCAACTTTATTTTTTACAACTTTTACTCTGGTCTTGTTTCCTTGTACATTACCATCAGTATCTTTTATTTGAGTAGATCTTCTAATATCTAAACGAACTGAAGCATAAAACTTAAGAGCATTACCACCTGTTGTTGTTTCTGGATTACCGAACATAACCCCAATTTTTTCACGTAACTGGTTAATAAATATCACAGTACAATTTGTTTTACTGATAGACCCTGTAAGTTTACGTAATGCTTGAGACATTAAACGAGCATGAAGACCCATTTTAGAATCTCCCATTTCACCTTCAATTTCACTTTTTGGCGTCAATGCCGCAACAGAATCAATAACTACAATATCAATTGCTCCTGATCTAATTAAGTTGTCAGCAATTTCTAAAGCTTGTTCACCATTATCTGGTTGTGATATAATTAAATTATCAATATCTACACCTAATTTTTGAGCATAAAAACGGTCAAAAGCATGTTCTGCATCAACAAAAGCCGCTATTCCTCCATTTTTTTGAGCCTCAGCAATTGCATGTAACGTTAATGTTGTTTTACCTGAAGATTCTGGACCATATATTTCAATTACTCTTCCTCTTGGATATCCTCCAACACCTAAAGCAATATCTAAACCTAAAGAACCTGACGGGATAACCTCAACGTCTGCAACAACGCTATCTCCCAATTTCATTACAGCTCCTTTACCGTAAGTTTTGTCAAGTTTATCAAGTGTAAGTTTTAGTGCTTTTAATTTTGCTTCTTTCTCTGCGCTCATCTTTATAGTATTAGAAAGGCTAAATTACCATTTCTTTTTCCATATCGCAATTAGCACGCAACCTTTTTATAAAACTCGCATCTATATTGTGACTATAACAAACTCAACAACTCATTATCTATTTTGACAATGGGTTGTTTGGTCTTTTTTAAATTATTTATTTCTATGAAAAAGAAATTTTTAAAATGACCTTTTAAAGACCTTGACACACTCAAGGTCTTTTTAATTTAAACAAACCCACTCATCTTAAGTAGATTGGTATTTACTTGCCTAACTACTATATAACCAGTAAATTTGTAGCTTAATCTAATTACTAACTCAAAAAATTAGTATAGCATGCAACTGTACAATACTTTGAGCGCAAAAGAAAGAGCAGCTCTTATCGAAGAGGCCGGAAAAGAGCGCCTTACGATATCTTTCTATCAATATGCGCATATTGCCAACCCTGAATTATTTAGAAATCATTTGTTTATCACCTGGAACGAAATAGATGTTTTAGGTCGAATTTACATCGCTAAAGAAGGTATTAATGCCCAGTTATCTGTTCCTGCAGAAAATTTCGAGCTATTTAAAAATCACCTTGATAGTATTAGCTTTTTAGAAAATGTACGCTTAAATATTGCTATTGAGCAAGACAACAAATCCTTTTTAAAACTAAAAGTAAAAGTCCGCAATAAAATTGTTGCTGATGGTTTAGATGATAATACCTTTGATGTAACTAAAAAAGGTATTCATGTAGATGCAGAAGAGTTTAATAAATTAATCGAAGACCCAAACACTGTTTTGGTTGATATGCGTAACCACTACGAGAGTGAAATTGGTCATTTTAAAAATGCCATTACACCTGATGTAGATACGTTCCGCGATTCTTTAGATATTATCGAGAATGATTTAAAAGATCATAAAGAAGATAAAAAGTTAGTAATGTATTGTACTGGCGGTATCCGTTGTGAAAAAGCTAGCGCATATTACAAACACAAAGGCTTTAAGCAAGTTTACCAATTAGAGGGTGGAATTATAGAGTACACAAGACAGGTAAAAAGTGATAATCTTGAAAATAAGTTTATGGGCAAGAATTTTGTTTTTGACCATAGAAGAGGTGAACGAATTACTGATGATGTGATTTCTAATTGCCACCAGTGTGGGAAACCTTGTGATAATCATGAAAATTGTGCAAATGAAGCCTGTCACTTGCTATTCATTCAATGCGAAGAGTGTGCTAAAACCATGAACAATTGCTGTTCAACAGCGTGTAAAGATGTTCATGAACTGCCATTTGAAGAACAAAAAGCACTCCGAAAAGGCAAAACAGTAAGTAATAAAATATTCAAAAAAGGGCGATCTGAGGTCCTAAAATATAAAAAGTAGTAAATCGTTGCTTTTTTTATAATTTCAGTCGCATTTAAATTTCACTATCTTTACATTTATTAAATTTTAGTATGAACCTTTTTTCTTAAAAAACATCTAGTTTTTAAGAAATCAATATAAATAATATGGGTTGTAGCAGTTGTTCAACTGGTAAAGACGGACAACCAAAGGGCTGTAAGAACAATGGTACTTGCGGCACAGATGGTTGTAATAAATTAACCGTTTTTGATTGGCTTTCAAACATGTCTTTGCCTAATGGCGATAAACCGTTTGATTGCGTAGAAGTTAGATTTAAGAATAGTAGAAAAGAATTTTTTAGAAATACAGAAAATCTTTCATTATCTATCGGTGATATTGTTGCTACTCAAGCACAATCTGGCCATGATATAGGAATGGTAACGCTTACAGGAGAACTTGTGAAAGTTCAAATGAAAAAGAAAAATCAAGATTATAAAAACGATGATGTTCCTAAACTATACCGAAAAGCCTCTCAAAAAGATATAGATATTTGGCAAAAATGTAGAGATCGCGAAGCTGAAATACAAAAACGCTCTCGTGAACTTGCTATTGCTTTAAACCTACAAATGAAACTTTCAGATGTAGAGTTTCAAGGTGATGGTTCTAAAGCTACTTTTTATTATACAGCTGAAGAACGCGTAGATTTTCGTCAGTTAATAAAAGATATGGCAAAATCATTCGGTATTCGAATTGAAATGCGTCAAATAGGCTATCGTCAAGAAGCACAAAGGCTTGGTGGCATTGGCTCATGCGGTAGAGAGTTATGTTGTTCTACTTGGTTAACAGATTTTAGATCTGTAAGTACATCAGCAGCACGTTATCAGCAATTATCTTTAAATCCACAAAAATTAGCTGGACAATGTGGTAAATTAAAGTGTTGTTTAAATTACGAGCTTGATGTGTATTTAGATGCCTTAAAAGATTTTCCTTCTCAAGAAACCAAAATAATGACTGAGAAAGGTTTAGCTATGTGTCAAAAAGTAGACATATTTAAGTCTACACTTTGGTTTTGTTATAAAGATGATTGGGCTAACTGGCATCCTTTACATAAAGATCAAGTAAATGAAATGCTTGAGAAAGTAAAAAATAAAGAAAAAGTAAGTAGTATAGAAGAGTATGCGTTAGAAGTTTCTGATGATAAAGAAATAGAAAAGGTTTTTGAAAATGTTGTTGGGCAAGATAGCCTTACAAGGTTTGATAAGCCAAAACAAAAACGCAATAACAAACCTAGGAATAAGGCGCAAAAGCCTAAAAATACGAATCCGAACGCTAAAGGACCAAACCCAAATAAACCTGCTGATAACACAAAAAATCCGCCGGCCAGAAAACCTAATCCAAATAGCAAACCTAGAAATAAGGCTCAAAAAGCTAAAAACACTAATCCGAACGCTAAAGGACCAAATCCAAACAAACCTGCCGATACTACAAAAAATCCGCCTGTTAAAAAAGCAAATCCGAATAAGCGTAGAAACGATAGAAAAAGACCTACTAATAATGATAATGGTTAAGCACATTCTTGCTCTCTTGTTAATCACATTATTTATCTCTTGTGATTCAAATATTGTAAAATCTGAGTATAAAGCTACTGTAGATGGTGAATGGGAAAAAGATGCTCAAATTGAGTTTCAATTCTCAGATATAGATACTATTCAATCGTACGATTTATTTATCAATTTGAGAAATGATGAAACTTTTGCTTACAGCAATATTTTCATCATTGCAGAGTTAGGTTATCCTGACGGATCATCAGTAAAAGATACTTTAGAATATGAAATGACATTACCTGATGGGCAATGGTTAGGTAAAGGTTATGGTAGCCTTAAAGAGAATAAGCTTTGGTATAAAGAAAAAATCATTTTACCAACAAAAGGTATTTACAAATTAAAAGTATCGCATGCCATGAGAAAAAATGGTAGTGTAGATGGAATTGTAAATTTAGAAGGCATTACAGATGTCGGATATCAAATAGAAAAAAGTAATAAATAAAGCTATGGCAACGGCTAAGAAAAAGAAAGTAACAAACAACTATTTTAAATTTATAAAATGGTTTTGGATTTTATTTATAACAGGTATCCTATCTGTTGTATTCGTATTTTTAATAGCTTCATGGGGCTGGCTAGGTGAGCTACCAACCTTTGAACGTTTAGAGAACCCTCAAACAAATTTAGCAACTGAAATTATATCTTCAGATGGGGAAACTTTAGGTAAATATTATTTAGATGATAACAGAACTCCTGTTGCTTTTGAAGAGTTACCAAAAAACTTAGTAGATGCATTAGTTGCAACTGAAGATGCACGTTACCGCAGTCACTCAGGTGTAGATGCTTGGGGTACTTTAAGAGCTTTTGTGTATTTAGGAACAAAAGGTGGTGCAAGTACTATTTCTCAACAATTAGCAAAACAACTTTTTACAGGTACTGCTGCTCGTGGTTGGCAGAGATATACTCAAAAAATAAAAGAATGGGTTATTGCAACGCGTTTAGAAAGACAATATACTAAAGAAGAAATTATAGCCATGTATTTCAATATCTACGATTTTGGAAACAATGCTGATGGTATCCGTTCTGCTGCAAAAATATATTTTAGTAAAGAACCTAAGGATTTGAACGTTTCAGAGTCAGCTATGCTTGTTGGTATGTTTAAAAACTCATCTCTTTACAATCCTTTACCAAAAAGAAACCCAGTTGGCACAAAAAATAGGCGTGATGTAGTTTTAGCACAAATGGCTAAATACGAATACATTAACATAAGCACGAAAGACTCTTTACAAAAAAAGCCGTTAGCTTTACGCTATTCACCTGAATCGCATAGAGATGGTTTAGCCACGTATTTTAGAATGCATTTACAATCTTTTTTAAATGATTGGATTAAAAAGAACCCTAAACCAGCATTAGAAGGCGAAAGAGATAAATGGAATATTTATTTAGATGGTTTAAAAGTATACACGACAATAGATTCACGTATGCAAAAAAATGCTGAAGATGCTGTTAAAGAGCATATGACGCGTTTACAAGCTGAATTTTTTGTACAAAACACACCTGAAAGAAACAAAACAGCTCCTTTTTTAGATTTGACGACAAAAGAAACTGATCGTATCATGGAGCGTGGAATGAAATCTTCTGACCGATGGAGGTTATTAAAAAAGCAAGGTAAAACTGAAAAAGAAATAAGAGCTTCATTTAAAAAACCAACTTCAATGGTTGTTTTTGATTGGAATAGTGAAGGCCAAGAAAGAGACACGATAATGACTCCTTTAGACTCTATTCGTTATTATAAATCATTTTTACGAACTGCAATGATGTCTATGGAGCCACAAACAGGTCACGTAAAAGCATGGGTTGGTGGTTTAAATTATAAACATTTTCAATATGACAATGTAATACAAGGTGCAAGACAAGCAGGTTCTACTTTTAAACCTTTTGTTTATGCTGCCGCTATTGACCAATTACGTTTATCTCCATGTCATACTTTCCCTGATGATGAATATTGTATCGAGGCTGGTAAACATGGTAACCCAGATGCATGGTGTCCAAAAAACTCTGATGGAAAATTTTCATTAGAAATGGTATCTTTAAAAAAGGCCTTAGCAAATTCTATGAACTCTGTTACTGCTCAACTTATGGATAAAGTTGGACCAAAAGCAATTGTTAATATGGCTAAAAATATGGGTATTACTAGAGAAATACCTGAAGTACCTTCTATTGCACTAGGTACACCAGACGTAAATGTTTACGAAATGGTTGGTGCCTTTGGAACATTTGCTAACGAAGGTGTTTTTGTAAATCCAGTTTTAGTTACTCGTATAGAAGATAAGAATGGTACTGTACTTTACGAATATGTTCCTGAAACTAGAGATGTAATGAGTAAAGATGTTGCATACGCTATGGTTGATTTAATGAAAGGTGTAGTACAATCTGGTTCAGGTGGAAGATTGAGACATAATTATAATAAAAATGCTAAAGTCTATAAGGAAATAATCACAGGGTATCCGTATAATTTAACAAACCCAATTGCGGGTAAAACAGGAACTACACAAAACAACAGTGATGGTTGGTTTATGGGTATGGTACCTAACCTAGTTACAGGTGTTTGGGTAGGTGGTGAAGAAAGAGCAACCCACTTTAAAAGTATTACTTACGGTCAAGGTGCTTCAATGGCATTACCTATTTGGGGCCTTTATATGACAAAAAATTATGCAAATAAAGAATTAGACGTTTCTGATAGTGATTTTAAAAAACCTAGCAACATGTCTATTGATTTAGATTGTGCTAAATACTTAGAAGAGCAACAAGAAAATGATGCTCCTGCTGAAGATGATTTAGAAGATTTAGATTTCTAAAATAGCATTAAAACATATTTTAAAAGCCCTTTCTTTATCAAAAGAGAGGGCTTTTTCATTTTAAAAAAGTAAATTAGAGCAACTTAATTTAACTATAAAAACATCAATAATGATTCGTAAAACCGTTTCAAACGTTCAAGAAGCGTTAAAAGGTGTAGAAGACAAAATGACTCTCATGTTGGGTGGTTTTGGATTGTGCGGAATTCCTGAAAATGCAATTACACATTTAGTGCAATTAGGTGTAAAAGACCTTACCTGCATATCAAACAATGCTGGAGTAGATGATTTTGGCTTAGGATTGTTGTTACACAAGCATCAAATTAAAAAAATGATTTCTTCTTATGTTGGAGAAAATGATGAATTTGAAAGACAAATGTTAAGTGGTGAATTAGATGTAGAATTAACACCTCAAGGTACACTTGCTGAAAAATGTAGAGCCGCACAATCTGGCTTTCCTGCATTTTATACCCCAGCTGGTTATGGTACCGAAGTTGCAGAAGGAAAAGAGACAAGAGAGTTTAATGGCAAAATGTATGTGCTAGAGGAAGCTTATAAAGCTGATTTTGCATTTGTAAAAGCTTGGAAAGGTGATGAAGCTGGTAATTTAATATTTAAAGGTACTGCTCGTAATTTCAATCCGGTAATGTGTGGTGCAGCAAAAATAACCATTGCAGAAGTAGAGGAATTAGTACCTGCTGGAGAATTAAATCCAAACGAAATTCATGTTCCAGGGATATTTGTACAACGAATTTTTCAAGGATCTGATTATGAGAAAAGAATAGAACAGAAAACAGTTAGACCCAAAAAGTAATGAGACTGCGATACACTTGTTCTTCTTGTAAAAAATTGAATTATTACAAGTCTAGTGAAACTACAAGAGGTGATCTACAAATGAAAGAAGGTGATGAAGTTAGAGTAAACTGTACAAAATGTAGTAGAGTCGAAAAAAAACATATTAACAATATTGAAGCCGTTATTGATATGAGGCTAATTATTTTAGGTATTGCCTTAGGCATATTTTCAACTTTAATATTACTAGGCCTATATGGCGCGATTGGAATGGTTTCATTTGCTATACCAATACTCATGTGGTTACAAGAAAGTAATGCGGTTAATGGCTTTAATAAATATACGATAAGACGAAAATAATTATGTTAGATAAAATAGGAATCGCGAAAAGAATTGCAAGAGAAGTAAAAGACGGTTATTATGTAAACCTAGGTATTGGCATACCAACACTTGTTGCAAATTATGTTCAAGAAGATATTAATGTAGAGTTCCAAAGCGAAAACGGCGTTTTAGGCATGGGGCCCTTCCCTTTTGAAGGAGATGAAGACGCTGACGTTATAAATGCAGGAAAACAGACGATAACAACCTTACCAGGCGCTTCCTTCTTCGACTCTGCAACTAGTTTCGGAATGATTAGAGGTCAACATGTCGATTTAACCATCCTAGGTGCCATGGAGGTATCTGATAGCGGAGATATTGCAAATTGGAAAATACCAGGTAAGATGGTAAAAGGTATGGGAGGTGCAATGGACCTTGTTGCTTCAGCCGAAAATATAATTGTAGCCATGATGCATACTAACAGAGCGGGAGAATCTAAATTATTAAAAAAATGTAGCTTGCCTTTAACTGGTGTTAATTGTGTAAAGAAAATAGTTACGAACCTCGCCGTTTTAGAAGTTACTAATGATGGTTTTCTTTTATTAGAGCGCGCACCAGGTGTTAGCATTGATGAAATTAAAAAAGCTACAGAAGGTAAATTAATAATAAATGGAGAGGTTCCTGAAATGAAGGAATAACAAATATTCTGCAATTCTCAACATAAACCACCAATTTCACAACAATAATTTAATTTGTCTTTTCTTTTTTATTAAATTTATTAAAAATTAAAATACCCCAACAAAACCTAATTAATCTATTCAACTATGGAAGCTCAAATGAACCACAACTCTTCAAGCGAAGAAATTCAAGTTTACAGAAACAATTTTTTAAGTGGAGTTCTTATTTTAGCAAAAAAGTTATTTATGCTATAATTTAACACCATCAAAAAAAATAAAAAGAGGGACTATATTTATATAGTCCCTCTTTTTATTTAAAATTAAATATTAGCTCACATTTTGACACTCAACCACCATTTAAAAATTAAATACTCATTAAATGATTGTGTATTTAATCGAATAAAAAAGTAGTTTAAAGAAAAAAGATACTTCTATTTTTTATACACCCAAGAAATTCCCCTTTTATCAAGTAAAATTCTGATTCATAAACAATTAATAGAAATTGCGCCATTGTTAATTTAAAATTTGGGGACTTATGAGGAATATTTTACTCGTTAAAGAGATTTATTTTGAAGCATTTAGGAATTTGGGGAGCTTCTTAATAAAAAACTATTTGAAAATATTTTCTTGGTGTTGTTTTATACTAATAGCTATTTCAATATATGCTTTAGTATTCCGAATGTCAACAGGATTTGCATTTCAATAGTTTCAAAATAAATTTCGACAAAAAGAAACCCCTATAGTTAAAGCTATAGGGGTTTTATTTTTATAACGTGTGAATTAAAATACTATTGAAACTTTGCTGTTTTAATTATCGCTTCAAGTTCAAACATATTATCTCTTTTCTGAGTTGCTGGTGCAAAAATAAAACCTTCAACAACTAGCTTTCTCTTATTTTCTTTATCATTTATGATGTAAGTAATATAAGAGCCTCCCATTGGGTAATCACTCATTTCCCAAAGACCTCTAACTTCTGCTGCTTTTTTACCATCAATTTCAGTAGGAAAAACGTGAGGAGATAAGTTAGGCTCAGATACCATATGGTTCTTTTTACCAGCTACATCTGAACCAGGAATGTATTCTGCACCAATAGAGTCTCTCATTGTAATAATATCTCTTACAAATGTAGAGTCGCTTTTAAAATAATCTTCAGGCATTGCATAAACAACAATACTCATTTCTCCTTTAGGAACCTGACGATCAATCCAAACAAAATTATCTACTTGCTTACTTACTCTATATGCAGATGGAATATCTAACGTTATTCCGAACTTTTCCTTTAGCACCTGTTGCTTATTTAAAGACCTTTTAAACCTCTTTTGTGCCTCGGTAATCTCTAAGCCTTTAAAAGCCTTTATAATCTCTCCAGCCTTTTCATCGATGTTCTTTTTAATTTCTTGAACATTCGTTCCCTTTATTACAGCTACTTTCTGAGGTCTTGCATATACATCATCTTTAATCATCACTGTATTAGTGTCGTCTTTTGTAACGTAAAGTACAGATCTAGTATGTCTTATCCTACCTGAAAAAACGGAAGGAGGCATATAATTAATCGTATACAATGGCTCTTCCATAGTTAAACCAACTACAGGAGCAGCAAAATACTCTCTTACCTTATCTCCAACTTCGCCTTGCCACAGCTCGTTATCCATAACAACAGCCAAAGAATTAATAGCGCCGATAGAGTCTGGCGAATACTTTGTCTCTTTCCCATCTTTACAAGCGGAAAATAGAACTAATAAACAAATTGATAAGGTTTTAATGGTTTTCATGAGTGATATTAATTATGGTTGACAATCGCACAAAACTAACTTTGCGCCTAGTTTTAAGTTCTTACCACTAATACCGTTCCATTTTCGTAAATTTTCAATAGAAATTCCAGGATATTTTTTTGAAATAGTCCAAAGAGAGTCTCCTTCCTTAACCGTATGCACTTTTGATGAGCTCGCAATTGCTTTATTTGCATTACTTTTAGTAACTGAATTTGTTTTGCTGCTGCTCGTATTTACTGGGTTTTTAGAATAAATTGTTAATCGTTGCCCAATTTTTAAGTTATTACTTCTTAGTCCATTCCATCTTTTTAAATCACTAACCCGAACTCTATGTTGTTCTGCAATTTTTCCTAAAAAATCGCCACTCTTTACTCTGTATCTAATTTGGTCTTGTGCTTTTACAAATTTTGGTAGTACTTTTTCTTCTACTTTAATTTCTTTTTCTACGTAAGCATAAATAGCATCTTCATTAGTTACGAACTTACCTACTGCTTTTAGTGGTAAACGTAATGCGTATTTTTTTTCTTCAACAAAAGGAATAATATTTAACTTAAAAGAAGGGTTTAAAACTTCTAACTCTTCAACAGTTACATCTACCAGTTCTGATACCTGCTTAAAGGTTATCATTTGCTTCACTTCAATAGTATCCGTTTCAAAATATGGTCTTTCAGCATTTTTAGGTTTTAATCCATGCTCATCAGCATATTCGAATAAATACATTGTTGCTAAAAAAGCAGGAACATACCCTGCCGTTTCTCTTGGCAAATGTGTTCTAATGTTCCAATAGTTTCTATAACCACCCGAACGTCTTATTGCTTTATTTACATTTCCTGGACCAGAATTATAAGCTGCTAATGCCAAATCCCAATCTCCAAAAATTTGATATAATTTAGAAAGATACTGGCATGCTGCTTTTGTCGATGCTATTGGGTCGCTACGTTCATCTACATAACTACTCACATCTAAATCGTACATTTTACCTGTTGGGTACATAAATTGCCAAAGACCAGTAGCCCCTACTCTAGATTTTGCTCTCGGGTTTAATGCCGATTCAACAATTGCTAAATACTTTAATTCTAGTGGAATATCGTAGTTTGATAACTCTTGCTCGAATAAAGGAAAGTAAAACTGACTTAAAGTTAGCATACGTTCCATCAAGCCCCTTTTTCTCTTTAAAAAAGATTGAATTACGCTTTCTAAAGATGGATTGTACTCTATATTAAATGGTGATTTTTGATTCAGTTTTTCTAATCGAATCTTTAGCGTTTCTGTATCTACAGTAGCTAAAAAACTATCATCAATTTCTAAATTTGAAACCTCATCATACATTTCATCAAAAAGAGATGCGCTGTCATGCATTTCTTTTAACCACAAGCTATCATATTTTGCAGCTAAAGGATGATCAAGAAGGTTAAATTTCTCTTCTGTTTTTACGATAAAATCAGGTTTATCAAAAGTACCTGCGGGAAGCACAGTAATTATAGTATCCTTTTTTAGAGTAATTTGAGAAGTTGTTTTTTGAATAGTATCTATATTCTGGCCTGCAGCTATAGCAGTAGAATCTGCCTGCGCAGTAATAGAATTATGAGAAATAAAAGCACAAAAAATGCTTAAATATGTAATAGATTTTTTTATCATAACAAGACCTTTAATAAAAAGCAGTCGACGAAAATCGTATATTTTTCACTAAAAATAAAATTTTCGAGCTTTTAAATGACCTTTCACTAAAGGCCTGTTAACCGATAACGTATCTATTTTTATAGTATTGCAGCAATACCAGGTAAAGTTTTACCTTCTAAACTTTCTAACATTGCACCACCACCTGTAGACACATAACTTACCTTTTCTTCAAATCCAAATTGTTTTACTGCAGCAACAGAATCACCACCACCAACAAGTGAAAATGCACCTTTTGAGGTTGCTTCATCAATAAAATTACCGATAGCAATTGTTCCTTGAGCAAAACTTGGCATTTCAAAAACACCGATTGGTCCGTTCCAAAGAATGGTTTTAGATTTTAAGATAACTTCTTTAAAGTTTTCTAATGTTTTAGGGCCAGCATCCAAACCTTGCCATCCGTCTGGTATTTCCGTTACTGGAACTACTTTTGTAGTCGCATCATTACTAAAATCATCAGCAGCTAAAACATCAACAGGTATATGTACTTCTACACCTTTTGCTTTTGCTTGTTTTAAAATTTCTAATGCTAATTCTTGTTTGTCATCTTCACAAATAGAATCTCCAATTTTACCACCTTGTGCTTTGATAAAAGTATATGTCATACCACCGCCAATTATTAAGTGATCTACTTTATCAAGTATATTTTCGATAATTGTAATTTTTGAAGATACTTTAGATCCCCCTAAAATTGCAGTTACTGGTTTTTCTCCAGTTTGCATTACTTTATCAATAGCTTCAATTTCTTTCGCTAATAAAAATCCGAAACATTTAGCATCTGGCATAAACTCAGCAACTACTGTTGTTGAAGCATGTGCTCTGTGTGCGGTACCAAAAGCATCGTTAACATATATATCACCTAATTTAGCAAGTTGCTCAGCAAATGCTTTATCTCCTTTTTCTTCTTCTGCATGAAAACGTAAATTTTCTAACAATAGAACCTCACCACTTTTTAAATTGGCAGCTGCATTTTCAGCTACTTCACCAACACAATCTTCTACAAACCTTACATTTACTCCAATTATTTCAGAAACTTTATCACAAATATGCTTTAAAGACATATCAGCATTTACAGCTCCTTTAGGTCTACCTAAATGGCTCATTAAAATTGCACTACCACCATCTTCTAAAATTTTTATAATTGTTGGTTTTGCAGCCTCAATTCTACTAGCATCAGCAACGTTTAAATCACCATCAAGTGGCACGTTAAAATCTACTCTGATTAAAGCTTTCTTGTCTTTAAAATTAAAATTATCTACAGTTTTCATTTTATTTTGCTATTTGAATAGTAACAAATGTAAAGATTTCTTACAACCAAGTACAATTGATGCTTATTAATTATGTGTGATTTAACAAAATCACTATTAAAAAAGAATTCTTTTATGAATTCTACAATAAATCTTTAAACAAGGTACTAGTTTTTATATGTACATGGTATATGCAATTAGAATAGAATAATCTCAAATTCATTATATTTGGGGTATGTTATTTGATTCTATTTTAGGTTTATCTCATATAAAAAACCACTTGGCATTAAGCGCCGATGCAGGCAGAATTCCACATGCTCAATTATTTATTGGTCCAGAAGGTTGTGGAACTTTACCTATGGCCAT
The DNA here is from genome assembly GCF_019021925.1 of Cellulophaga sp. HaHaR_3_176. Lineage (NCBI taxonomy): Bacteria > Pseudomonadati > Bacteroidota > Flavobacteriia > Flavobacteriales > Flavobacteriaceae > Cellulophaga > Cellulophaga sp. HaHaR_3_176. Next base: position 3,307,144 of record NZ_CP058990.1, on the reverse strand, counting down.
TGCGTATGCACAATACATACTTTGCAATACCGGCGAAAACAAAACAGAGCAAGGTTTACAGGCTTGTAATCTAAAATGTAACTCACTTACCCACCCTGATATGCATTTTGCATTTCCGGTTTCTAATTCTGATAAGATAAAATCTCATGCGGTTAGTGATAATTATATTGAAGATTTTAGAATTTTTGTAAAAGAACAACCTTACGGTAATCTGTTTGATTGGTTTAGAGCTATACATATAGAGAAAAAGCAGGGTCAAATAGGCGTTGATGAAGCTCAAGAGATTGTAAAAAAATTATCATTAAAATCATACGAAGGCGGATACAAAATTTGTATTGTTTGGATGGCAGATAAAATGAATAACTCTGCAGCGAATAAATTATTAAAACTAATAGAAGAGCCTCCAGCAAAAACGGTATTTATATTAATTGCTGAAGATGAAGAACAATTAATACAAACCATACGATCTAGATGTCAAGTATTACATTTTCCGCCATTAGCAGAAGATGCTATTGCAAATGGGCTAATTACTGAAGGCTTACCAAAAGAACAAGCTTTGAGGCTCGCTAACGAAGCCAATGGAAATTACAACAAGGCATTAGACTTAATGAATAACGACTCTGAAGATTTGATTTTTGAGAAATGGTTTGTACAGTGGGTTCGGAGTGCCTTTAAAGCAAAAGGGAATAAAGCTGCCATACATGATTTAATATCTTGGGGAACAGAAGTTGCTAAAACAGGTAGAGAAACACAAAAAAAATTCTTACAGTACTGTATCGCTATCATGAGACAATCTATGTTAATTAATTTTAATGTAAAAGAGTTAGCCTTTATGCGCATTCACGTAGATGGTTTTGACATAAATAAATTTGCTCCTTTTATTCATGAAAACAATATTATAGAAATTACTGATGAGCTAGAGCGCGCTATTTACCATATAGAGCGTAATGGAAACTCTAAAATAATATTAACAGACCTGTCTATTAAACTAACGAGACTTTTACACAAAAAAGCAGTTAGCACTACTTAGAATTTAACTTTAAAATATCCACATATGAGTCAATTATTAAACTACGCAACGGAGATTTTATTATTAGTTTTTTTAATTATTACTTTTTTACAAAGTGGTATAGATAAGATAATAGATTGGACAGGCAATATTAGCTGGCTAAAAGAACATTTTTCAAAAACAGCATTTAAAAATAATGTGCCCTTATTGGTTGGTATTATTTTGATTACTGAAATGGCCGCCGCATTATTTTGTATCGGAGGCGTTTATCAAATAATAGCTTATGGCACTATAGAATTTGCCTTTTACGGAGCTCTTATATCTTGTATTGCTTTACTTATGTTGTTATTTGGACAACGAGTAGCTAAAGATTACGAAGGAGCAAAAACTATTGCTATATATTTTGTGCCAGCAATATTCCTAGTTTTTTTGCTACAAGGATAAAACAAAAATGCCTCAACATATGTTGAGGCATTTTTAATATTATACCAATTGTATTATTTTTTATAACTATCGTTAAGTGCTTTTAAAACAGGTGTTGTAATATCTTGTGCTTCATCACCATAAAGTACGCTACCACCATCGCCACCACCTAAAATGTAAGTGTAACCATTAGCTTTACCGTAAGCCTTAATCTCTTTTTTAACTTTGCTGATCAAACTATCCATTTCTGTTTGGTTCTCCATTTGCAATTGTTGCTCTTCTTGCTGTAATTGCTGACCAATAATCTGTCCTTGTTGTTGTAATTGAGCATACTCTTCTTGAGCTTTGCTTTGAGCCATTTTTTGAGCTTTTGCCTGAAAAGCTTGAGCTTTCATTTGAAAAGATTGAGAAATACTATCTCTCTTTTTTGTCAACTTATCTACCTTAAGTTTAACTGCATCTTCAAGATCAACTTTTTCTTGATACTCTTCCATCAGCTTTTGATTATCAACAAATCCTATTTTACTCTCTTGACACGCAAAAACACTAATTAGTGCTAAAGCCATTACTATTTTTTTCATCTTTTGTTTTTAAAATGTTGGGCAAAAATAGAAAAGGTTTTGGATTAATTGCAAAAACTTACCACGAAAGACCTTTTAAGCATATAAAATCGCAAAATTTTAACGCTTTGCTTATAAAAGTATGTTACTTAAAAACTCATCTTATTAACTTACATCATTTGAAAAACAAGTAAGAACATTTAATATTTTAAAAAATACCAATCATTTTTTTATTCTAAATATCCAAACTTTCCGCTATTAAAATCGTTAAAAGCATCCATCAACTCTTGTTTCGTGTTCATTACAAAAGGGCCATGTGCAGCAATAGGCTCATTTAAAGGCTCGCCACTTAAAACTAAAACAATAGCATCTTCTGTAGCTTCAATTTCAAAATGCTCACCAGCATTCTCAAATAACGCTAAATGATCTGTAGGTACATTATCTGAACCGTTTACTATTACACTACCCTCTATTACCAAAAGTGTTGTATTAAATGCCGCAGGAAAGCTAAAATCAGTTTTCGCACCACCTTTTAATTTAGCATTAAGCATGTGTATTGGAGAAAACGTGTTTGCTACTCCTTTTATAGTTTTATAATCGCCAGCAATTACCTCAATCTCACCCAAATTATCTTCTAAAAAATACCTTTGTATTGTTTTGTTTTGAATTGCCTGATATTTTGGTGCCGACATTTTATCTTTAGCTGGTAAGTTTACCCACAATTGTACCATCTGAAAAATTCCGCCTGTTTTGCTGAAATTTTCTTCGTGGTATTCTTTATGTAATACACCAGATGCGGCAGTCATCCATTGAATATCACCTTCACCGATAATTCCGCCACCACCACTACTATCGTGATGCGCAACTTTGCCTTTATAGGCTATAGTAACAGTTTCAAACCCTCTATGCGGATGCACACCTACTCCTTTTGGCTCTTCGCTTGGCGGAAAATTATATTTTGAATTGTAATCGAGCATTATAAATGGGTCCATTCGTTTCATATCCAATCTAAAACCGGTTGGTATAAAATTATGAACTCTAAATCCGTCGCCCACAAAATGTGGTTCTTTTGGCGCTACAACTAGTTCTACTTTTTTTGTCATCATAACTCTGAATTTTAAAGAAACAAATTTAGGTATCGTTTAAAAGCTATGCATTGATGTATGGTAAGAAGTTATTTTTTGTGTTTTGTAGCCAACTCTTTTCGAACCCGACTTAAACTTTCTGGTGTTATGCCTAAATAAGAAGCAATTAATGTTTGCGGAACTCGTAAAAGAATATCGGGATATATTTTTATAAAATCTAAATATCGCTCTTCGGCAGTAGCGCTAAGCAATAGTTGTATTCTGTTTTGCAAGTTTCGAATATGGTTATGTAATAACTTGTTGTTAAATGCTGCAAACGAATTGTTTTGAGCTGCAATTTTTTCTACAAAATCTTTCTCTAGAACTAAAACTTCAGCATCTTCAAGAGCATCAATATAATATTTTGAAGGCTGATTGAAATACACACTTTCACGATCGGTAATAAACCAATTTTCGGGTGCAAATTGTAACACATTTTCTTTTCCTTTTTTATCGATGGAAAAATAACGCAACAAGCCTTTTTCTACAAAAAAAGTGTGCTTACAAATATCGCCTTGTTTTAAAAGCTGCTCGCCCTTTTTTACTTTTCTAGTTTTTAAAGTACTCAAATACTCCCGAACAGCACTCTTTTCTATCGGAATGTTAGATTCTAAAAAACGAATTAAGGTATTTTCGGGCATGGTTGTTTTTTAAGAATTGATTACACCTAAATTATATTTAGGTTCTATTGTTGGCAAAACAAGTTTTAGTTTTTCATAATAAGGTTTCCAGTCTGCATAATTTGACTTTTCAAAAACTTCATTTATCATGGCGAGTTTAAAATCATAATTGGGGTCATTACATAATTTAGAGATAATTAAACCCCTAAATTCAGCATCTAATGTTCCAGCTAAAATACCTCCGTTATTTCTGTCTTGCCAGTCGATATTTTTAGCTTCAAGTTCATCCATTCTTTTTAGAATATTGGGGATATACATATATTTATCTAAAAAGGCTTGGCCATCTCCATTTATATAGCTCTTTATTTGTTCAATGCCTTTTTCTATTTCTTCAGGAGTGTTGGCATTAAAGCCAAATGGTCCTTTACTAGTCCAATCATATACGGTTGGTAAATGATGACGTTTTTTCTCTTTAAAAATATCCTGAAAATAATTTAAGTCTAAAATATAATCTTCAACTTCATAATGAGTTATACCAAAACTGGAAAAAGTTATATTACCTATTTTAAAAAAACTAAAACCGATTTTAATAGCAATTTTATCCTCAAAATAAATAAAGCAAGGATCTCCACCTGTTTTGAATAATTTATATCCTTTCTGTTTTAAAACAGCAGTTAAACCTTCAAACAATATGTTGCGTTTTTCTACAGAAGTCATAATACTAGTTTTTAGATTTTACTTTTAATTTGTACAATTTTTGTTCTCATTTTACTTTTACCTGCTATTACCAGCGTAAACACCACAATCGTGCCCATAATACTACTATTTTATTAACTCCATTCCTTAAAAATAGTCAAATTCAACTTTAAAGTAATCAACTCTTAAAAACAAAAAAAGACAACTACATACTTGCAGTTGCCTTTTCTAATCATCAAAAAAAGGAAGCGCCTAAATTGACACTTCCTTCTTTTGAAATTATTCCTCGTCTTTACTTTCAATGTACTTTTTATCACGCGTGTTTTTTTGTACTGCAATAGCCGCAAACAAACTTAAGGTGAACGACATACCATAAAACCCTTTTTCACTCAGCCCTAAATCGGCATTCCACAAACCTATTATTAATAACGCTATTGATGCTAATGCTGCAAACCAGCTAATACCGTAATACATATCAGTTACTGGTGTACCCTCTAATCGATCACGCACATTTTTTTGTACCGATACTGCAGAGAATAACCCGAACAATAGAATAGTAAAATAGTACCCTTTTTCATTCAATAGCATTTCTGCATTTACCAAACCTGTAGTAAAAGCAAGCATACCCGCAATAAGTGCCACCCACGATGCTCCTATAAAAGCAGGTGTTGGCTTTTGATCATACTCTTTATTCATTTTTGTTTTCACCTTTTTTTCTGTGTCACTACTAAAATTGTAATTCATAATAATTGATTTTTGATGATTAATTATTGGGTTGAATTATATTGTTTCAACAAGGCAAAGATGAGGTGCTCTATAAATTTTTAAAATTCTACTTTTTTATAAAACTTACGATATAAACTAGTATTAAATTTATTTAACTACCGAATTTACTATATTTAGCAACATATTAACTTACGATATAATGAATGTAATTTCGGCATTGATTGCTACATTAACTGCAGAAGACAGAAAAACTTTTGTAGTTCAATTGAACCAAAAGAATAAAAGACACGACACTAAAAATGTGATGCTCTTTAAAATATTGGCCGCAAACCCAAATGCTGAAAATATTGATGTATTGCTTTATGGAAAAAAAGCAAAAGGTGCTTATCATGCTGTAAGCAAGCGATTATTTGATGGCTTAATTGATTTTGTGGCCACAAAAAGCTTTGAAGGTGAGCAATCTGAAGAAATGGAAATTTTAAAATTATTGCTCGCCAGTAGAATACTTTTTGAACAAAAAGCATACAAAGTTGCGCTTAAGGTAATTAAAAAGGCAGAAGTAAAAGCAGTTCAATACGAGTTGTATGGCATTTTAAATGAAATTTACTACACACGCATACAATACGCTCATTTAGATAAAAAAGTAGGCTTAGAGGACTTAATTGGCCAGTTTAAAGCTAATAAAAACTTGTTTCAGCAAGAAGAAAATTTGAATCTCTTTTATGCTAGTATTCAAAATGAATTGCTCAAGCAAAACAAAAACGCAACCCAGACGATAGCAGCAACCTTATCTAAGTTTAATATTTCGATAGAAAACGGATTGAGTTACCGGTCGCTATTTAAAATTGTGGAGATTAATAATAAAGCGGCAAATATTACCCACAATTTTTATTCGCTACTCCCTTTTATAGAAAAGGTGAATAAAGAAATTGAACTCAAGCAAAAAATCTCTGAAAAGCATTTATTCTACCACATTCAAATTTTATACTTTATAGCTAACTCTTATTTTAGAAATAAAGATTTTGATCAGACTAAAAACTATTTGTTACGTATGGAAGCAGAAATGCAAAAACAAAACAATAGTTATTACCAACGTTTTATACCGCAGTATACTTTATTACGAGTTTTAAATTTAAACTACTCTGGTAACGCTAGAAAAGGACTAGAGATTATAGAAAACTTTGAATTTGAAAAGTACAAACAGCAAATAACGTATATAATGGATTTGAAACTAACCGCAGTAGTTCTCTTATTTCAGCAAAATAAATGCAAAGAAGCATTACAGGTTTTTAGAGAATCGCGACATAGCGATACTTGGTATGCCGATAAAGGTGGTGAAATTTGGGTAGTAAAAAAGAACTTGACTGAAATAATGCTGTATATGGAAATGGAGGATTTGGATTTGGTAGAATCTAGAATTAGGAGTTTTCGAAAAAAACATACAAAATACTTAAAGGCAAATAATGAAATTAGAGTTTTGGAATTTGTGAGTTTGGCTAGCCATTATTTTTATAATAAAGAAATTATAGATGATGTTGTATTTATGGCAAAAGTTAAAAAAACCTTGTCTAGCTTAAATCGTGAAAAAGAGGATTTATTTGTGCTTAGTTTCTATGCTTGGTTAAAAGCAAAAATTATGAAAGCAGATTTATATACAACTACTTTAGAGGTTATTTTAAAAAAATAGATGAAGTCGCCAGAATATTTTTTTAAAAACTTTAGCTGCAAAAAATAGATATAAAAGAACTATAACAAATATCTATATTAAACACGAAAAACATTGATAACACCTATTAAGAATAAAGCTTTAAAACCACATTAAATTCATGGTTCTAAAACAAGTCAACAACTTACACGACCACATCAACAAAAACCCCTTAAAACGCCTTAAAACGATTATTTAGCCTTTTCTAGAACATAAATTAGAGAAGAATACTCATTTGTACGCCAAGCTTTAATGTTGGAGCGTAAACCAATAAAAAAAGCGGCAATAAAATTTTGCCTTCCTGTTTTATATTTTTCAGATAATAACGAAACGTAAAACGCATCAAAAACCATTGGATAGGTTTTTAGCAATTGTATATCTTCTTTCTGAAATAATTTTGAAATAGATGTTTTAGAAAAATGCCAAAGATGTCTTGGAACATCAAAAGCTGCCCAAAAATTTTTATAGTGCAGCGCATCAAAAGATTTAAAATTCGGAACAGCAATAATTAACGTTCCGTCTTCTTCCAATAAATTTGACAACTTTTTTATTTGTTCTGTTAAATTAGGTACATGTTCTAGAACATGCCATAAAGTAATAACATCAAATTTTTCATTAGAAAAATCTTCTAATACAGTTTTTAAATGCAAACCTTTTTCAGAAGCTTTACCATTTGCTTTTAAATTTGGCTCTACTCCATTTACAATCCATCCATTTTCTTTTGCTACTAATAAAAAATCTCCAGTACCTGCTCCAACGTCTAAAAGCTTTTTTCCGGAAGTATGGTTTTGAACAATTTTAAGTTTATTCTTAAGATTGATTTTTTTTACACTTTGATAAATTTTATCTACAAATGAAGTATTAGAATCAGTATGAGAAATATAAGCTGAACTATCGTAATACGGATTTAAATTTTCAGGTTGCGGTTGCGTAACCAACATATCTAAATTTTCATCTAAATGCAGCTCAAAAATTTCTTGACTAACGGAGTGATCTTTAGTTTTTAAATAAAACTTCATTGTAATTGTGTGTAGCTAAATATTCTCTTTTAAGATGACGAAGATACTCTAAAACCTGTTTATGAGAAAGTGAATTTTCGGCAAGCAAATGTTTTCTAAAATAACTATTCATCATCAAGATAAAAAAGGTATTTCGCTTTCGATATTTTATGTTTCTATATTAAATATTTTAAAAAAATTATTTTTCATTTGTTTTTGAAAATTCTACTTCTCAAAAACAAATGAAAAATAAGTTCTTAAATCCTAACTTATGTAATCTAAAATTTTACTTCAAAAAAAAAGATTTACTCCGTTTTCAAAATTTAAATATTGAAAATACAAAAGTGATTATCTACATTTTCTTTTTAAGATAAAAATCCATCAATTGTTTAATTCTTCAAATAATTAAAACTTCGTTTTTATTCAAACTTTTTTTATTTATCAATTTCAGGATTATCAAAATATTGGAATAAAATGGAAATTAAAAATCGACTTACTGATACCAGTATAGAAAAATAATATTCTTTGATTCGTAGGTTTGTTTTTTACAAACTAGTCAAATAATTAATTCACATATTTAAAAATCAATAAAATCTATGACCACAAAAAACAATACTTTCACAACATAATTTTGCAATTGTTCCACGTGGAACATTTATAAGGCTTTAGCTTTATAAGGCACATTTAGAAACTCAGAAAGCTCTCTCGCCTTCGCATCAACGTCAACATAAGAAGTGCTTTTAAAGATGGAAAAATGCTTATTATCTTTAAAGAGTTTAATAACAAAAAACACATTACTTCTTTCTTTCCCTAAAGCAGCGACAGAGCTCCAATCGGCATTTTGAGAAAAGGATGCAGAGAAAACAGTAATGTAATCAGGAAAAAATATAGTCATAGATTGTTTAAAAAACAACACTCCAAACAATCGGATACATCTATAATTCTTAAAATTTTCACTCACTTCAAAAGAGACTGAATATCCTAGCAAAACAAAAGAGAGAATAAAAAGAACTATTAATTGACTAAACGGAGCATTATACTTTAAAAGGAAAAATATGAATATTAGAAACAGAAAAGCCCCTAAAATTTTTACAGTTAGGGGCTTTGTTTGCTTAAAACTTAAAGTCATATTATCTACCTAAAAAAACTAAAAGCACACTTACATCACTCGGAGAAACTCCGCTAATTCTTGAAGCTTGTGAAATAGTAACTGGCTGTATTTTTGTCAATTTCTGACGCGCTTCAGTAGATAAAGATTTCAATTTAGTATAATCAAAACCCGGAGGGATTTTTACATTTTCTAATCGATGTAATTTATCTGCATTGTTTTTTTCTTTAGCTATATAACCAGAATATTTAACCTGTACTTCGGCTTGTTCTAACACCTCTCTATTAAGATCATTTTCTTTAACAAAGCTAGAAACAGAATCTAAAGTTAACATGTGATCCATGGTAACATTTGGTCTAGAAAATGCTTTAAACATTTTAAAAGATTGATCAACAACTGATGAATTTACACTCTCAAAAATTGGATTAATTTGATCAGGAAGTACACTTGTATCTTTGAAAAATTGAACAAATTTTTCAGACTTTTCTAATTTATCTTCCATTCGGATTAATCGATCTTGACGTGCTAATCCAATTTCATAACCTCTAGGTGTTAATCTCAAATCGGCGTTATCTTGTCTTAATAAAGTTCTATATTCAGCTCTAGATGTAAACATACGGTACGGCTCTTCTGTACCTTTTGTAATTAAATCATCAATCAAAACACCAATATAAGCTTCATCTCTTTTCAAGATGAAATCTTCTTTTTCATTGATTTTTTGATGCGCATTTATACCCGCCATCAAACCTTGGGAAGCTGCTTCTTCATAACCTGTAGTTCCGTTTATTTGGCCAGCAAAATATAAATTAGACACTAATTTAGTCTCCAAAGTATGCTTTAATTGTGTTGGCGGAAAGTAATCATATTCGATAGCATAGCCCGGTCTGAAGAATTTTACGTTTTCGAAACCAACTACAGAACGCAATGCTTTGAACTGAACATCTTCTGGCAAAGAGGTTGAAAATCCATTTACATATACCTCACAAGTTCTCCATCCTTCAGGCTCTACAAACAATTGATGACTATTTTTATCTGCAAATCGATTGATTTTATCTTCAATAGAAGGACAATATCTAGGTCCTAAACTTTTAATTCTTCCATTGAACATAGGAGAACGATCAAAACCTTCACGCAACAAATCATGAACTAATTCGCTCGTATGTGTCATATGACAATCTCTCTGATGCTCTAAAACTTTTGTTGGCGAGTAACTGAACTTCTCAGGAATAGCGTCTCCGGGTTGTAAAATCATCTTAGAATAATCTAATGACCTACCATCAACTCTTGGTGGTGTACCTGTTTTCATTCTGCCAGAATCAAAACCTAAGGCTAGTAATTGTTCAGTTATTCCGGTTGCGGCTCTTTCACCAGCTCTACCTCCACCAAAGTTTTTATCACCAATATGTATTAAACCATTTAAGAAAGTACCATTAGTAAGTACTACAGATTTTGATTTAATCTTAATTCCTAATGAAGTTGTAACACCAACTGCTTTGTTATTTTCAACTAAAAGTCCTGATACCATCTCTTGATAAAAATCAACATTTGGTGTTGCTTCTAAAGCTAATCTCCACTCTTCAGCAAAAACCATTCTATCATTCTGAGTTCTCGGACTCCACATTGCAGGTCCTTTAGACTTATTCAACATCTTAAATTGAATAGCAGATTTATCAGAAATAATTCCACTATACCCACCAAGGGCGTCAATCTCACGAACAATTTGCCCTTTAGCAATTCCACCCATTGCAGGATTACAAGACATCTGTGCAATGTTCTGAAGGTTCATTGTTACCAACAAAACCTTTGAACCCATATTTGCAGCTGAAGCTGCAGCCTCACAACCAGCATGACCTGCTCCAACAACAATAACATCGTACTCTTTATCAAACATACTTTTATCTAATGTTCCACGTGGAACAATTTAATTTTCTCCTCTTCTTTACTTCTCATTAAAGACGCATCTTCATCAGATTTATCTTTATACCCAATTAAATGTAAAACTCCATGAGACATTACACGGTGTAATTCTTCATTAAAATCTACATTATATTCAGCTGCATTTTCTTTAACTCTATCAATAGAAATAAATATATCACCTGAAATTTCATTTCCTTCACAGTAATCGAAAGTGATTATATCTGTAAAAGTATCATGGTTTAAATACTCTTGGTTTATATTTAATAGATAATCATCCGAACAAAAAACATAAGATAAGTTACCTAATATTTTATCTTCTGAAACTATTACCCTACTTAACCAATCTGAATAGTAGGTTTCTTTATTTAAACTAAAATCTAACTCGTAATTAAAATCAATCATTTTGCTTAAAATAATCTTTAATTTTATTTTGAAAATTTTGCTGCAAAGGTAGTGCTTGTCTATTTAAAATTTCATTTTCGTTATTGTAATTCTCTAAACTTGGAGGTTTACTTAAAATTGGATTTGTAAAAGAATTATTATTCGATTTACTTTCCCTTTCTTTCTTTTCTCCTTTTTTTAAAGCAGCACCCTCTAACTTCAATAATTCATACTGAATAATAGTAGCTTTATCAATTGTATTTCTCGTAATACCGCTTTCTAAAATTGTGTTCTGAAAATCTGACATTTGATGAATAAGCTTTTTTGCTAATTGGCGATCATCATTATTAATCATATTATTCAATTGCTCTTCTAGTCCTTTTTTTATGATTTCTTGTTGTTTATATATCTCATAAATTTCTTTTAATTCATCTTCAGAAATCCCTGTATTTCCATTTCCTGAACCATTACCTGACTTGCTATTACCAGTTTTACCTTTACCCTGGACATCTCCTTTAGCGTTTCCTTCTCCTTTTCCATCAGTACCAGAAGAACCCTCACCATCTTTACCCCCTGATTTATTACCCGGTTTAGTGCCATTATTTGATGGTTGACCATCCTGACCATTAGATCCTTCTTTACCAGATTTACCTGATTCACCCTTTTTACCTTTATCACCTGCTTTACCTTCAGAACCTTTCTCACCCATTTTTTTACCTATCTCACCTTGAGATTTGATAATATCTGGTAATTGAAAATCCTGACCCTGACCCTCTCCTTTTCCTTGTTGCATGCTTTCTTGCATATTATCAAGAATATCTGCTAATAAATCAGATAATATATTACCAGATGTAAGCGTGTACTTTTGATACGAAACACCTTGATACAAATTAGCATCTGATATAGAGGCAATAGATTTTTCAGTATTATAAAAAACCTCAGTTACTTGTTTATTAATTTTTTCAGAAATTTCAGGTACACGAAGTGATAATGCAAACAAACTATCATCAATATGATTGAACAACTCTTTTAACTCTTGTTGTTCTAAAATAACTTTAGACTGATTAGAAAAAGAATTTTCATCTTCATTTAATGTTTCTATTAATGCTTCTTGCTTAAATGTAAATAGTATTAAATTATCTAGTATTTGGCGAAGCACTTCAGCATCTTCAGTAACTGATGAACCAGAACTTGAAGAAGATGATTGTTGTAGCTTTTGAGCCATTTCTTTCATTTTATCTGAAGCGGCCTTTTGTTTTTTACTAGCTTTTGTCTGTTTGTCATTACTTTCAGAGTTTAAATCAGAGTTAATATCTTCATGATCTTGTTTTACATTCTCTGAATCTGATTCATTAATATCAAGTTTTAAAGGTTTTTTTAAAGCTGAATTATCATTTTTTAATTCATTTAACTCATCAGATATCTTATTAAATTCTTCTTTAATACCCTCCTGCTCTTTTTTAATGTCTTTAATATTTTCTTTAGATTTAGAGAGTTCATCTTGCTTTTCAGCTAACTTTTCTAAATCTTTAGCTAATTGAGAAGCCTTTTCAGTAACATAATAACGCTTTGTAAGTTCTAAAATTTGTTCAAGATTGCGTTTACTATTTTTCTGATTTTTAGCAATTTCTTCTAGCTTTTTGCTCAACTCATCTTTATTGATTTTATCAGCTACTTTTTTTAAATCTTCAAGTAATTTTTGGTTCTTTTTAGCCTCTAATTCTTGTCTTTCTAAACGTTCTTGTAACAGTTTATTTAACTCATCATCTTTATTATTTTTATCTAAGTTTTCTTTTAATTGTTTAGAAAATTTTTCCATTTGCTTTTCTTGCAATTCTTGTTTCTCTAAAAAATTATTTACTTTCTTTTTATCGTTAAAATTAAGTTCTGACTTTTCTTTCTGTTGATTGTTTATTTCATTTAAAGACTTTGCCTGTTCTTCTAACTTATTTAATGATTTATCTAAATTTGATAGTATGGATTGTTGATTTTCGAGATCTTTATTTATAAGCGCGTCAACATCTAATAAATTAGAACTAAACACTTGACTTTTAGATGTTTTGAATCTATTAACAACATCATTATCAGTAACTTGAAAGTAATAATTATAATTTATATTAGGTACTAATTGTAAACCTGATGGAAATGTATAATAAAAATTAGCAACGGTTGTGTTAGGTTGTAAAAGCTCAATTTTTGATGTTTTATTCGGGTTATCAGACTCATAATAAACCAATTGTACTTTTTTTAATCCATAATCATCAGCAATAGCACCAGAGTAGTATACTATATTAGGGTTTAAAGAGTCTATGGTTTGAGAAACCCTAATTGAAGGATATGCATCTTTAATAACCTTAAAGCTATACGCTAAGTTTTCAAAATTATTAATATCAGTATTTGATGTAGATATCGTATAGTCAAAATTATTATAAATGGTTTTAGATAACTTAAATTCTGATTTATCTTTAGCAAAACGTATAACAGTATCGTTTGCTGTTAACGAAATATCATTTGTAAATTCAGTATTTAGTAACCAACTAACCTGAGTACCTTCTGGTATTGTTGTTGAACCATTTACTTTTATGGTTTCTGTTCGTTTCTTTAAATGATTTGGATACTTTAAAACTAAATTAAAATCTAATATAGAAGGTGTTTCAATAACTTTTACACTATACTGTTTAGACTGAACATCGTTTGAAATAAATTTAAAATATAACGGTTGGTTTATAGCTGAAATTGTATAGTAAAAAACACCATCTTCCTCATTCATTAAAAAATTTTCACCATCAATAGTTATATAAACAAGTTCAGGTCTAAACTCCCCTTCTACTACCGCTTTCAATTCTAAATTTTGGCCTTTCTGAACTGTTAAATCATTAACTAATAATTGAAAAGAAAATGGTGCTGGTTTTTCAAAAGCTAAATCATAATTTACAACACGATCATAACTACCAAAAAATGAAGAAAAATTACCTGAAAACCACAATAAGCAAATAATAATAATCGGAATAGCTAAATATGTAAGTTTTCTAATTCCTTCTTTATAGTCTATAGCTTTAGAAAAATCAAAAGAACTTAAGTTTTTAGATTTTTGTTCAATACTAGCTAGTAATAAATCAGACTGTTCCTGATTTTCTTTGAGGTCTAATAAATTAACAAGCTTATCCTCTACTTCAGGAAAATGGTTTCCAATTATTTTAGAAGCTTGTTTTATATTTAAACCGTCTTTTAATTTAAAAAGATAAATTAAAGGGAATACTATAAATTTTATCAAAAGAAAAACTTCAATAGAAATCAAAAGAAAAAACAATAGTAACCTCCCTGTTGATCCTAACCACAAAAAATACTCAACACCTAAAAGAAAAAGAAACAAAAACGCACCAAAACTTATAAATAAAACAATACCCTTAAATAAAACTGAAGAGTAATATTTACGAATAAAGTGGTTAAGTTTCTGTTGAATAAGATTGTAGCTGTTCAAAATTTAAACATTTTTAAGTCTAAGGTACTGTAAAAAAGACCTTTAAGAAGTTACAAAAATATAATTTACTATACTGTTAGACTAAAAAAGGGCGAAAACTTTACAATTACCAATAGTATGTAAATTAAAATTACAAAAGAACATGTAAACTAACACTAGAAAATAGCACTAAGCTTTTATTATCTTTGCAGCAAAATATAATATTATGAGCAAAAAAGTACGTGTTAGGTTCGCACCAAGTCCTACAGGGCCATTACATATTGGTGGTGTTAGAACCGCATTATTCAATTATCTATTTGCTAAAAAACATGGCGGTGACTTTATACTTCGTATAGAAGATACTGATCAGAATAGATATGTTGAAGGTGCTGAGCAATATATTATAGATGCTTTAAACTGGTGTAATATTCCGTTTGATGAAGGCCCAGGTAAAGAAGGAAAATTTGGACCTTATAGACAAAGTGAAAGAAAAAATTTATATAAAGAATATGCTGATCTTTTATTAGAAAAAGGAAAAGCATATTATGCATTTGATACCTCTGAAAAATTAGATACGCATAGAAAAGAACATGAAGAACAAGGTAAAACCTTCATTTATAACTGGCACAATAGGTTAAAACTAGACAACTCTTTGTCTATGATGCCTGAAGATGTTAAAAAAAGATTAGATAATGGAGATGACTATGTAATTCGTTTTTTAACTGCACCAGATGAAAAAATAGAATTGAATGATATTATTAGAGGAACAATGACAATTGACTCTAACGTATTAGATGATAAGGTTTTATATAAGAGCGATGGTATGCCAACGTATCACTTAGCAAATATTGTTGATGATCATTTAATGGAGATTACACACGTAATTCGTGGTGAAGAATGGTTACCATCATTAGCATTACACCATTTATTATACCAAGCGTTTGAATGGGAATCTCCTGAGTTTGCCCATTTACCATTAATTATGAAACCTGTTGGTAAAGGTAAATTAAGTAAACGTGATGGTGAAAAACTTGGTTTCCCTGTATTCCCATTAACTTGGAACGAATCTATCGGGTATAAAGAAACTGGGTATTTCAGTGAAGCTGTTGTTAATTTCTTAGCCTTGTTAGGTTGGAACCCTGGTACAGAACAAGAAATATTTAGCTTAGAAGATTTAAAGCAAACTTTTAGTTTAGAGCGTGTTAACAAATCTGGAGCTCGTTTTGATCCTGATAAAACCAAATGGTACAATCAACATTACTTACAAGAAACCGCTAATTCAGATTTAGTAAACCCATTTAAAAATGTTTTAGAGCAAAATGGTGTTACAAATGAAAATGATGAGCATCTTGAAAAGATTATAGGTTTGATTAAAGAAAGAGCCGTGTTTGTAACTGATTTTTGGGATTTAAGTGATTATTTCTTCAAGACACCAGAAACGTACAATGAAAAAGCCTCTAAAAAGCAATGGAAAGATGATACAGCTGGTATAATGAACCAATTGGTATCAGTACTTGAAACAATAACTGATTTTTCTTCTGAAGCAACTGAAAGCATTGTGAAAGAATGGATTGGGGCTCAAGAATTATCTTTCGGTAAAGTTATGCCCCCCTTACGTTTAGTTGTTGTTGGTGATATGAAAGGGCCACATATTTTTGATATTTTAGAAGCAATAGGAAAAGAGGAATCTATTAAAAGAATTACAAAAGCAATTTCTGTTTTAAAATAAATATGTGTTTTTTTTGTAACAAAAGTGAGAAAAGTAAGACCAATTTGTAAAACACTTTGTACTTTCATTAAATAACTAAACATAAAACATATGGGCTATTTATTCATACCAATAATTTTTATTGGTCTTGTCATTCTTTTTTCATCATTTTTTACGGTTAAGCAACAAACTGCAGCAATTATTGAACGTTTTGGAAAATTCCATAGCGTAAGAACATCTGGTTTACAAATGAAGCTTCCGATTGTTGATAGAATTGTATCAAGAGTTGGGTTAAAAATTCAGCAATTAGATGTAATTATAGAAACAAAAACATTAGATGATGTTTTCGTTAAACTAAAAGTATCAGTACAATATGTGGTAATAAAAACTAAAGTTTATGAGGCTTTTTATCAGTTAGAATATCCACATGATCAGATTACATCTTATGTATTTGATGTTGTAAGAGCTGAAGTTCCAAAAATGAAATTGGATGATGTATTTGTTAAGAAAGATGATATTGCAATTGCAGTAAAATCAGAATTACAACAAGCAATGCTTGATTATGGATATGATATTATTAAAACCTTAGTTACTGATATTGACCCTGATGCGCAAGTAAAAGAAGCAATGAACAGAATTAATGCATCTGAACGTGAAAAAATTGCAGCACAATTTGAAGGTGATGCCGCTAGAATATTAATTGTTGAAAAAGCAAAAGCTGAAGCAGAAAGTAAACGTTTACAAGGTATGGGTATTGCTGACCAACGTAGAGAAATTGCAAGAGGTTTAGAAGAATCTGTTGAAGTTTTGAATAAAGTTGGTATTAATTCTCAAGAAGCTTCTGCCCTAATTGTAGTAACTCAACATTATGATACGTTACAATCTATAGGAGAAGAAACTAATAGTAATTTGATTTTATTACCGAACTCTCCGCAAACAGGTAGCGACATGTTAAATAACATGGTTGCATCATTTACGGCAAGTAATATGATTGGCGAAAGTATGAAAAAGCAAAAGCCAAAAAATATTGATAAAAAATAAATATCGATTTAAAAACCAATTAAGGATTATAAATTAAATCGATAGTTTTTAAATTACAAATACTAAAACCTTATACTGGTTTTATAAAAAAGACCGATTAGAATAAATATTAATTTTAAAGCGGTTTAAAACACAAAAACCACCAAGACGAAAAATCGTATTGGTGGTTTTTTTTTATTCATTAAAATAACTCCTATAGAGTTGTTTTTAATAGCTAATACCAATCGTTATTTTAATTACAATAAGTATTATTTATTCATTTATTTTTCTTGAATTTTTGCCCAAGTATCTCTCAATCCAACAGTTTTATTAAAAATCAGTTTTTCTTCTGTCGAGTCTTTATCAATATTAAAATAGCCTAACCTCTGGAACTGAAAAATGTCTTCAGATTTAGCTGATTTTAAACTTGGCTCAACATAACCAGTAATTATAGTTAAAGAATCTGGATTTACAAATTCCATAAAATCTTTATCCTTATGTTGATCTGGAGTTTCATCTGTAAACAAACGATCGTATAAGCGAACTTCAGAAGCTACTGCGTGTTGTATTGAAACCCAATGCAAAGTACCTTTTACTTTACGTAAACTTTCCTCAGTACCACTTCCACTCTTGCTTTTTGGATCATAAGTACATTGAATTTCTGTAATATTCCCATCGGTATCTTTTGTACAGCTCTCAGCCTTAATAATATAACCGTTTTTAAGTCGAACCTCTCCGCCTAATTTTAATCTAAAGAATTTTTTATTAGCTTCTTCTTTAAAATCTTCTTGCTCTATGTATAACTCTCTTGAAAAAGGAACCAATCGGTTTCCTGCAGCTTCATCACCTGGGTTATTCTCAGCCTCTAACCACTCTTCTTTTCCTTCTTCGTAGTTCGTAATTACTAATTTAACAGGGTTCAAAACGGCCATTACACGAGGTGCAATTTTATTTAAATCTTCTCTAATTGAAAATTCTAATAAAGATACATCTACTACATTTTCACGTTTTGCTATACCAATAGTATTAGCAAAATTCCTAAGTGATGCTGGCGTGTATCCTTTTCTTCTTAAACCTGAAATTGTAGGCATTCTAGGGTCATCCCAACCTGTAACAATACCTTCTTCAACTAGTTTTAATAATTTTCTTTTACTAACTACTGTGTGGCTAAAATTTCTACGAGCAAATTCGCGCTGTTTTGGTCTAACCTTATTTTCATCAACAACTTGGTCTAAAAACCAGTCATAAAGCTCTCTATGCATTGCAAATTCAAGTGTACAAAAAGAGTGAGATACTTGTTCTAAATAATCACTTTCTCCATGTGTCCAATCGTACATTGGGTAAATACACCAATCGGTATTTGTTCTGTGATGTGCTTTATGCAATATGCGATAAATAATAGGGTCACGCATTAACATATTACTAGAAGTCATGTCAATTTTTGCTCTTAAAACATGCTCACCTTCAGTAAATTTACCAGCTTTCATGTCCGAAAAAAGCGCTAAATTTTCATCTACACTCCTATCTCTAAACGGGCTGTTAGAACCAACTTCAGTAGGTGTTCCCTTTTGCTCAGCAATAAGATCTGCTGATTGGCTATCGACATAAGCTTTACCCTCTTTTATCAATTGGACTGCCCAATCGTATAATTGTTGAAAATAATCAGATGCATATACTTCTTGATCCCACTTGAAGCCTAACCAAGCAACATCTTTTTTAATAGCATCAACATACTCTTGCTCTTCTTTAGCAGGGTTCGTGTCATCAAACCTAAGGTTTACAGGCGCATCATAACTCAAACCTAAACCAAAGTTAAGGCAGATAGAGCTTGCATGACCAATATGTAAATACCCATTGGGTTCTGGAGGAAAACGAAATCTTAATTTATCTTTTGATAAACCAGCTGCTAAATCATCTTCGATAATATGCTCTATAAAATTTAGAGACTTTGAAACATCACTCATCACATACTATTTGAACCACAAATGTAGCAAAATTGCATCGATAGCCCTACAGAAAAAGCATCTCACCTTATATAATATGCGTTTCACAACAATTTTGATATACACTACAACAATTAATGTATAAAGGGGCAATTATATTAGATATTTGATGTTAAAGACTGTATACGTGAGAGATATAGCCCCGATGTAGATTACAATGATAAAATGAAAATCGGGCTAAAACTATAACAAATACAGTGTAATCCCAAAAGGTACCTAAACCTACGAACAAATGAAAAAACCTACTACACTCTCGAACAAAACAATTTTATTTTTTGCCCTGTTATTAAGCTTTGGCGGACTATTGGCGCAAACTTTAAACAAACCTACTCCAATTAAAAATCAAAACTTTTCAGGGCCTGGTAGCGCTTGGACATCCGCTTGTCCTTCTGCTAGTTTCAATGAATATTTTGTGAACTTTACATGGTCTGCAACACCAGGTGTAGATAGTGATAATCAATTTATATTAGAATTATCTGATAATAACGGTGGTTTTACATCACCAGTTACACTTGCTACTATAACAGATAAAAATAATACTACAGATTTTAATATAGAATTTGTTTTACCTACAGATACTAGAGGTACTAATTATAAATTAAGAGTTCGTAGTACAAGCCCTGCATTAGTAAGTCCTGAAACAATTGGTTACAATATGTTTTATATTGAATATAAGAACTCAGTAAGGATTACAGAAAACGGAAGCGGTACTATTGGTGACGGAACTGTATCTATATGCGATGGCAATACTGCTGTATTAGCTGTTGATAATGTACCTGATAAAGATACTTATCAGTATATATGGAGAAAGAGTTCTACTGTTTTATCAGAAACTAGTTCTAGTTTAACAGTTTCTGAAGCTGGTATGTATACCGTTGAAATAGATTATGGACCAGTATGTTCAGGATCTGCAGGTACACTATCTAATATGATTACTGTACAAACAGGAGCTGCTTTAGGAGTAACAATTAATACGCCATCAAAAACATCATATTGTATAGGTGAAACTGCTGCTGCTTTAGAAGCTACTATTAACGATGCTGATTTAGAATATACATGGTTTAAAGATGGTACTATTGTACAGGCTAAAACAGCAGGTGCATTTAACTATACTATAGATACAAATGACATTAACTTTAATGGTAATTATACAGTAAAAATTGAAGGTGATGATATTTGTAACGAAACTTCACCTGCATTAACAATATCAAAAACAGGAGAATTCAGCATTACAGAAACAAATGATTTAGATTTAGTTTTATTACCTAGTGAAACTAAAACGATAGGTATTACAACAACTGCTGTTACACCAACATACCAATGGTTTAGAAATGATACTTTAATTGCAGGAGAAAATTCAGTAAACCTAACGGTATCTGAAGATGGTGAATATTATGTACAAGTTACCCAAGGTGGAGCATGTTCTAGTATTGAAAATTCAGAAAAAACAAAAATTGTATCACCAGCATCTATAGAAATAGTTGCTACCTACTCATCTGCTTATGCGGAGTGTGATAATTCTACTATAATACTTGATGTAACTGAAATTAATGCTGTAGCAACGGACGGGACAAAAACGGATGTTACTGCAGATTTAAAAAGTAATCTTAATTACCAGTGGAAAAAAGATGGAACAAATATAAGCGGTGCTACATCATCAAGCATAAGTTTAACTGATCCAACAGAAAATGGAAATTATTCATTAGAAGCTATGCTTGACAGTTTTAGCGCTACTTCAAGTACAATACCTGTTACATTAAAAAGTAGTGAAACTGTTTCTATATCTTCAACAAACCTAGTCGCATGTAACTCAACTGATTTGATTACAATTAGTACTAATTATAATTTAATTGGTGAAACTTTTGAATGGATAAAAGATGGCGTTACAATAAACACTACAGATGTAGCTATAGAAACTAATGAAGTTGGTGTATACCAATTGGTTATTTCTAAAATAGGATGCCCAATAACATCAAACGAAATTACTTTAACTCCATTAGATGATTCTTTAATTACATTAGACACATCAGAAGATTTAGTTTTCCCTGAAGGAGTATCAAGAACGGTAACTGCAAGTGGAGGTACTGCTTACGAATGGGTTGATGCTAATAATATTATACTAAGTACAACATCATCAATTAGTTTAACAGAAGAAGGTACGTATACTTTAAAAGCGTATATAGATACTTGTTTAATTATTAAGCAAGTTACTGTAACTTATAAAGATACTTTTAAAATACCGAACGTTATAACTGTTAATGGTGATGGTATAAATGATCTTTGGTTAATTCCAAATACATACTCTAACAAGCCTGAAATAAACGTTACTATTTATAACGAACAAGGTATTGAGGTATTAAACGTAAATGACTACCAAAACAACTGGCCGGAATCAACAACAGCATTTCCATCACAGAACATGATTTTCTATTATAAAATCAAAAATGGGGGTGATATATTAAAACAAGGTACAATAACCGTTATTAAATAAGCGTTATTAAATAACCACAGAGTACCACCATAATCAAGACCATGCTTAAAAGAAATTTAATATACATATTTATATGTCTTCTTGCACTTACAAGACTAAGTGCACAAGAAGAAGATCCGTATTTAACTTACGACGTTCCGTCGCAAAATCTACTAAAGTTTAATAGGTTCTTAATAAACCCTACGTTTTCAACTGTTAGGGAAGATAAATCGTATTTTAATTTATTGCACAGAAATCAATCTTCTACCTTCCAAGATAATAACCAAACTTATTTTTTAAGTTATAGTGGTCGTATGAATGATAGAACGGGGCTTGGTTTAAGTTTATACTCTCAACAGTCTGGCGTATTAACTAATTATGGGGTTCTAGCAAACTACGCTTATGGAGTTAAATTAAGCGATAAAAGTAATTTTACATTCGGTGCAAACGTATCGTATTATAGAACCGGTCTTGACAGAACTAGAACAAGTACTGTTGAAGGTGAAGATCCTTTTTTAAATGGTTTACAGGATAGTAATTTATTATCTTTTCAACCTGGATTTAACCTTTCATATGGTAAATTTGACTTTGGTGTTTTTGCTGAAAACTTATTTGATTATAACTTAAGAACTAATGAATCTATTACCGAATTTGGTGATAAAACATTTTCTACACACTTACAATATACCCATCAGTTTGAAAATGGTATTGGTGTAATGGAAGGTGCTAGGTTAATGCCATTATTACGGGTTAAAAAAGCAGGTCAAAAATATAGAGTTGCTGACAAAGATCTTATATTAGGTGGTAGTCTTGTTTTAGATTTACCAAAATTAGGTTGGGTACAAGGTGGTTATGATACTTACTATGGTGCTGCAGCAGGTGTAGGCTTTAACCTTAGTAAAAGACTATCATTAGGGTATACGATGGAAAAAGGTTTATCAAACAATTTTGATAACTTTGGAGTTACGCATGAAATATCTTTTGCTTATTCAATTACACCTAACTTAACTGAAGATAGAGTTCTTTTAGAAGATTCTGATGAACTTGTTAAGAATAATGATTTACTTGAAGATACTGAAGAGCTAACACTAACATCTAAAGATGAAGAAATTGAAAGCTTAAGAAAAGCCCTTACTGAAAATAACGAGGTTATTGCTGAGCTTATGTTTAGACAAGACTCCATAGAAGCTAGTAGAAATGGTGATTTAGAAAGAAGGTTTGAAATGGTAATGCAAATGGTTAGACGTGAAACTAACGGTAAAAAACCAACTGTTGAAGAACGAGCTAAAAAAATGTATTTACTAAATAATGTAATTGATAAAGATGCTACTGAAGTTGCATCAAACACCCCAAAAACTTCAGAAACTCAGAATATAACTAATAATAAAGAGCCCTTAAATTTAGATAACAAAAAACCAATCAGTATAAAAAATACTGATGATGCTCTTGTAATTACGAATACAAGGCCGACTTCAGTTACCAAAAAAGTTAATACACCTACGGAAAAAAAGGTTGATGCATTTACTCAAATCGCAAAAAAGAATAATGTCAAGAGTCGAAAATTTACCAATTTAGAAGGTGTTAATGATGGCTTTTACATTGTTGCAAATGTGTATAAGAATACACATTATATGAATAAATTTATAGATGATTTAAGAGACAAAGGTATTGAAGCTGATTATTTTGAAAATAAAAATAATGGTTTAAAATATGTGTATTTAAAGCAACATAATTCTTGGAACGATGCTTT
This sequence comes from Cellulophaga sp. HaHaR_3_176, assembly GCF_019021925.1. Taxonomy (NCBI): domain Bacteria; kingdom Pseudomonadati; phylum Bacteroidota; class Flavobacteriia; order Flavobacteriales; family Flavobacteriaceae; genus Cellulophaga; species Cellulophaga sp. HaHaR_3_176. The sequence continues at coordinate 3,283,466 of NZ_CP058990.1, read as the reverse complement.
ATCTTCATACAAATCAAAAGCAGATTCTAATTATTCTGGCGAAATGTGGATTATGAATGTAGATAACTCTAACTATTCTGACTCTGCTTACGCTAATAATTCTCAAAAAATTAGAGAGAAAGCATCTAAATATAATGTTGAAAATTTAAAGAAAAGTTCTGCTGTACAAGATAATTTAGCGACAACCAACCCAACAGTAAAAAACTACAAATTTAATGGTGTAGGTGGTGGTTACTATATTATTGCAAATGTATTTGCTAGTGCAAAAAATGCAAACAACTTTGTAAAAGTTTTAAACGCTCAAGGGTTAAATGCAAGTTACTTTATCAACCCTGAAAACAATTATCGTTATGTATATTTAAAAAAGCACGGTTCTTGGAATAATGCATTAATATCATACTACTCAAAAATAAATAACTCATACGATCAAAAAATGTGGATTATGAGAATTACACCTAGCTTGGTTACCTAGAAAACAGCTGTTTAAAAAAATAAAAAAGAGGGCATTAAAATTAAATTTTAATGCCCTCTTTTTTATTTAAAGAATACTCAAAATCATTCTAGATAAATCTCTGTTCTACTTCAAAAAATAATAAAATTTTAAGTTCAAACATCTTCTTATAAAAAATTAAAAATGTTGTGAAATTTCATATATACGACACCATTTACGCAAAAAGTAAGGTTTACTACTATTCAATTTCAAGATTGTAAGAATGTCAGTAAAAAAAATGAAGACCCTACTAAAAATGGCTTTCACAACATAAAAATACCATACTACAACAATAAATTTTGAAGCTAGTGTATATGAATCATATTTGTTTGTAAATGTAGTATAACGAGCTTTTTTGAAATAAAACGATTTAAAGCAATTCAATTACTGGCATTTTAAAATTGAGTCCTAGAAAATAAAATTACAGTATCAAACCAAAATATAGCAAATGAAAACTTTGTTTTTGAAAAAAAATAACCTCTTTTTAGTCCTATTTATATTCTTTACAGGACTCTTCGTCGGACATTCTCAACTTGAGGTACCTTTTGTACCTCGTTTACAGGATGGAGGAAATTCGTATATAAAAATAAAAGGTGATTATACTTTTGTTTCTAATGCAATTACCAATAGGCGTGATAATAACAATTCTGCTAATGTCCCTTATAACGGGAGCGGTAATAACAATAGTTTTCATAGAGAATATATTGATATTGATAACGATAATACAACATTCAGTTCAAGTAGTGCTGGTTTAACACTGCCCGACTGTTCTAAAGTGTATTACGCTGGCCTTTATTGGTCTGCAAACTACGAAAGAGAAGTTCGCAATTCATGGTATAGATCAACATTGCCTAATGATAATAACCGATTAGATTTTACAACCGTAAAGTTAAAAGTACCAGGAGGAAGTTATGTAGATATAGTGGCTGATAACAACCCAGATGCCGTTGGCGAAGAAGATGATATTATTTATGACAATGTTAATTTTACAGATTCACCTTACGTATGTTACAAAAACGTAACCAACCAAATACAGGCATTAGCTGACCCAACAGGAGAATATACTGTTGCAAACATTAGAGCAACAAGAGGTAACACTACTGGTGGTGCTGGTGGTTGGACTCTTGTTATAATTTATGAAGATACTAATGCGCCAGGTAGATATATTTCTACTTTTGATGGTTATGCAGGGGTTAGAGGTACAACAAATGTTGATATTAATATTTCTGGTTTTAATACTATACCTAATGGAAACGTAAAAGCAAAATTAGGAGCTGGAGTTGTTGAAGGTGATAGAAGTATTTCTGGTGATTCGTTTGAAATTCAAACACCATTAAACCCTGGTTTTACAAGACTATCAAACACCGGTAACCTAGAAAGTAATTTTTTCAATTCAAATATTACTATTGATGGTGCTAATGTAACTGATAGAAATATAGCAAGCACAAATACATTAGGTTATGATGCTGATATATTTACATTAAACAATAATAACAATAACCTTATTGCCAATTCAGAAACAAGTGCAACCCTTAGGTTAAACACCCGAGGTGATGCTTTTGGTGCTTTTTTGGTAACATTTGCTGTTGATATTATTGAACCTAAAATAATTTTAGAAAAAAGAGTAGAAGATGTTGCTGGTAACGATATTACTGGACAAGGTGTTAATTTAGGGCAAAACTTAGATTATGTTTTATCATTTAAAAATATTGGTAATGATGATGCTACAGAGTACACCATACGCGATGTATTACCTGCCAATGTAACTTTAAACGAAACAAGTGTAGAAGTGCCCGCAGGCGTTACTTATGTTTACGACGATGCAACAAAAACTATAATCTTTACGATACCTGATAACTTAGTTGAAAGTGAAGGTCCACTTGAAAGTATTCGAATGGGTGTACGAGTAGCCGAAACATGTTTTGATTTTGTAAATGCATGTTCTGATTTAATCGAAAATATCGCATATTCAAAATATAGAGGTATTGACAATGATTATCAAATAACTGACGATCCTAGTGTTACCGATTTTGATGATTGTGGTTTTGTAACCCCTGGCGCAACTAACTTTTTATTAGATGATTTAAGTGATTGTAAAATTTTAAAAACAGCAACTTTATGTGGTTCAGATGTATTGTTAGATGCTGGTGATAACTTCGATTCTTACATTTGGTATAAAGATGTTGATGAAGATGGAGTAATTAATACTAGTATTGATACTGTAATAACTGATAGTGATTCTGATAACGATCCAAGTACATTTTCTGCAACATTACCAGGTAGTTATATTGTAGATAAAATTGTTGCAGACCCATGTAAAGGTTTTCAAGAAGTTTTTACTGTAGAACTTTATGGAACTACACAAACTAACCCTATAACAGACTATTTTAATGAAGTAAATAGTGACGCTGACCCATTTAATGATATCCAAGGAGAAATTCTGAGATGTAGTATCGATGGACAGTTTTTAACAAATATATTTTTATGTGGTTCTTCTGCTACAGAAACAATTCAATTAAATATAGCAGATATAGACGGTATAAGATGGCAAAAATTTAGTGACACTTGTACTAATGATGATCCTTCATGTCCTAATAAAAACAACAGTTGTTATTCTGATATTGCTTCTGGTAATTCTTTTGAACTGAGTGAAACCGGAAAGTATAGACTAGTTTTAGAATACGATAATGGTTGTTCTAGCGATTTTTACTTTACAGCATTTAAAAATGAGCTAGATACTGAACCTGATTTTGATCATATATATTGTGATACTGATGGTTTTATTTCAGTGCCATCACGTCCAGGTTATGCGTACCAATTATTTGATGTAGCTAATAGTGCAGTTGTTGTCCCTTTTAGTGCCAATAATGGTTCTTCTTTTGATATTGCTACTAATGGTGAATATAGAATTGATATCAGACAAGTAGATAGTTCTGGTAATATAATTCCTAATTCTTGTGAGTTCGAATCTAGAGCAGTAGGTATTAGAAATACAAATTTTGAAGTAAACTTAAAATCTACTGATGAAAACTGTAATGCTTTAGGAAGTATTAATGTTCAAGTTTTAGACTCTAGAGGAAATTACAATTATGATTTAAGATTTAACGATGGTATAACCCACTCATACGGTGTTGGTACTCGTGTTAGAGAAGCTAATGCAGAAACAACTAATAATTATACTTTTGAAAATTTAAACCCTGACGATTATACTGTAATTGTAACAACACAAGATGGTTGTACCGATACAAAAAATATTACTGTTGGTAAAGTTGAAGATATTAGACTTTCTGCTGTAACTCTTACAAATATTGGTTGCTCTCCAGGATTAATTGAATTAACTGCTGGTGGTGGTTTCCCAGATCCTGAATATAGTTTTGCTATTTGGAGTAAAGATGGAACTGATTTACACACAATAAACCCTGATGGAACTTTAGACATACCTGCAAGTGACTACCAAGTAGAAAATATATTTGAATTTGGTTACGAAACATCTGGTGGCCCAACAGAGGCAGACCCAAGTGCGCCATTTATTAACACAAAAGTGCCAAATGAAAATGGTACCTATCAGTTTGTTGTAATTGATGGTAATGGTTGTTATACCATATCAAATGCAGTAGTAATTGAAGATAGAGGAGACATGACGATCTCTATTACAGATGATACTCCTGTTACTTGTAGTGGAAATAACGATGCTAGTATTACAATAAATACAGTAAACGGTGTTGGCCCTTTCGAATATAGTATTGATGGTGGTGCAACTTTTGAAGACACAGCAACCTTTGTAGGTTTAAGTGCAGGTACTTATAATATAGAAGTATCAGATACTTCTGGTTGTACTGTTACAGAAACACATGTAATATCAGAAACAGCAACCTTATCAGCATCAGCTGGTGTATCGCGTGATGTTACCTGTGACCCTGCTGGAGCACAAGTACGTATTACCAATGTTGTTGGTGGTCAAGCGCCATATACTTATAGTTTTGATGGTGGTAGTACTTTTGGAACCTCAAGTGTTGCAATACTACCTCCTGGCAATTACAATACTGTTGTAGTAAAAGATGCTCTTGGTTGCGAATTTCCTATGACTGTTTATGTTGAAGATTTTCCTATAGAGCCAGTAATAACACCTGTTGTAGATTACAATTGTGATGGTTCAGGAAACATAACCCTTAATAGTGATATAAGTACATATGATTATACATATGAAATTGATGGAACATTAAATTCACCTGATGAAACAAGTAATGTTATTAGCAATTTAGCTGCAGGCGTTTACGAAATAAAAACAAATTACGTATCACAAACACCACCAACACCAAGCTTATTATTGGTAGAAAATTTTGGCTCTGGTTCAACAACCTCTAGTACAAATACAGTAGGGTATACGTATGAAGATCAAACTGGAAATGCACCAGGAGATAACAATAGTAATATTGATGACTACGAATATACAGTAACAAGTAGGCTTGTTTCTCCATACAGTTCATGGATTAATCCAATAGACCACACTACAGGTACCAGAACAGGTAATGGTCGTTATTTAGTTATTAATGTTGGTACACCAGCTACAGGACAAGTTATTTACACAAAAACAATAAATGATGTTATTCCAAACCAACCTTTAAGAGTTTCCTTATGGATATTAAACCTCTTAAAAAGTACTAGTTCTGGATTGGATCCTAATTTAATAATTGAAGTACAAGAAACAAGTACTGGAATTCCTGTTCAAACCATTCGAACTGGAGATATTGCTAAAAATACAGGCGAGACTGATTGGACTGAATTTTCAGTAGATTTAAACCCTGGAAGCAATACTACTTTAGAATTTGTTATTAGAACAGATAAAGTCGGTAATAACGGTAATGATGTAGCTATTGATGATATAGAAATTTTTCAAATACCAGAGGTTTGTGAATTATCTGTTTTATCAACTGTAGAAATTGAAGATGATAAAGCTTTTTCTGCTAACTATATTTCATCTACAAATGTGACATGTTTTGGAGGTACAGATGGTACCATAACATTTGAAGTAAATAGCTTTGATCCTGCTACTGGTTTCGAATATTCTACTGATGGTGGCGTTACTTATACTACATCATTAACATCACCTGTTACTACTCCTGCAGTTTTAGCAGCCGGAACAAGAACTATAGATATAAGAAGAGTAAACGAACAAACGTGTATTGTACAAGTTACAAGAGATATTACGCAACCTACAAGTATTGTAGTTACAAATGCTCAAGTTGCCTATGATTGTGCTACAGATGCCTCTATAAAAGTTACTGCGACTGGTGGTACACCTGGTTATGAATACCAGTTAGAAAATGCTTCTGATAATAGTATTACGCACGCATACCAAACTACAGATACTTTTACAAATGTTGCCGATGGCACTTATAATATTCGTGTAAAAGATATTAGAAATTGTGACATTGTTGCTCCAAATCCAGTAATTATTGATAATCAAGATGCAGTATCATTTATTGCTGTTCCTGAGCCTTGTTATAGTGGGTTAAGTGATGGTAAAATAACAGTAACTGCTGCCGGTGGTTATTCTGGTTATTTATTTAGTATTGATAATGGGCCTTTTGAAGCTCCTACACCTTCTAGTAGTAATACTTTTGAATTTACAAACTTAGGTTCTGGTGATCATATCATAAACGTACAAGACCTTTTAGGCTGTACAACTGCGTCACAAACAATAACTATTAATCCTAAATTAAGTGTAACAGCAACTGCAAACCCTGTTACTACATGTGCTACAACTACTGATGTTACAATAACTGCTATTGGTGGTGATGCTAACTATGTATATGCTATTGTAGATAACGGTGTAACTCCTGTTGATGCTGACTTTAGTTCTACTAATGTAATTGCAAGAGCGCCTGGTAATTATGACGTATATGTACGTGATAATGGTGGCGTTGTTGATTTCTGTTTTGATGCTTTTGATATCACTATAACTCAAAATGATCCAATAGCCATTGTTGAAACTGTAACTGACGTTACTTGTTTTGGTGGCGATAATGGTGCTATATCTTTAGCTGTAACTGGTGGTAATGCACCTTACAGGTACAGTATTGATAATGGAACTACATACAGAACTATTGATGGTAACTTTGCTAATCTTACTCAGGGTACATACAGTGTACTTGTTGAAGATGCAGACCTATGTACTCAGCCTTTATCGGTAACTGTTGGTCAACCAGCTGTAATATCAGCTACTGTTGCTTTAACAACAGATTATACATGTAATGCTGATGGTGTAATAACTGTTACAAACCCTATTGGTGGATCAGGTAACTATCAATATAGCCTAAATGGTGGATCTTGGACTGCTTCTACTACAACTGGTACTGTTTATAATGGTTTAAAAGATGGAACCTATACTGTACAAATAAGAGATGCTAATGCTACTACGTGTAGTATTAATTTAACACCTGTTATTACTATTAATCCTTTACCTGTAGCGCCTACATTAGAAGGTACAGTAACTTATAACTGTGATGGTACAGGAAATATAACTATTACTCCTTTTGATGCAACATATACTTATACCTTAAACGGCCTTGATCAACCAGGTAATAATGTGTTTACAAACATTGTAACAGGTAACCAAACAATTACTGTTGATTATGGTAGAAATTGTGATACTGATATTGTTGTAAATGTTGCAACTGGTAATGAATTAACTGCCTCTATAACATCGCCTATAAACGTATCTTGTTTTGGTGGAACTGATGGTGGGTTTACTATAAATGCTTCTAACTTTGGAATAAGTGGTTTTGAATATTCTATTGATGGAGGAACAAATTTTGTTGGACCATTTACAACATCGCAAAATGTAACTACATTAAGTGCGCAAACATATACTGTAGAGATTAGAGATTTTGATACAAATTCTTGTTCTATTTCTTTATCGCAAGAGTTAACACAACCTACAGAAGTTACTGCAACAGCAAGTATAACTTCAGCTTTTACTTGTGATAATACTGGTGCTACTATTACAGCTATTGCTAACGGTGGAACACCAACATATACTTATCAATTAGAAACAAATACAGGAACTATAATTAGAGCATACCAACCTACAGCTACATTTAATAATGTACCTTCAAATGCAAGTGGTGAAAATTATATAGTACGTATTTTGGACAGTAGAAACTGTACAAATACCGTTACTCCTGCAGTAACCGTAGATGCTCCAGAAGTACCTACATTTACCGCAACTCCTACAGCGTGTTACTCTGGTGCCAATGATGGTACAATTCAAGTAGATATTACCTCAATACCAGGTAATGAAAATTTCCAATTTAGTATCAATGGTGGGTCATGGATTACTCCTTCTCCAGTGAGTGGAACAACCTATACCTTTACAGGTTTAGCAAATGGATCTTATACCATTGATGTAAAAGACGGTTTTGGTTGTGATGCCCTACAAGAAACAGTGGTATTGAGTCCACAATTAGTAGTAACCACAACTGTTGTAGATGTTAGTTCATGTAATGATGGTAGTATTACCGTAAATGCTACGGGTGGTAATGGAACATTAGTATATGCTATCGTTCCTGCCAATACTGATCCTACTGGATTATATACTACAACAAATAACTTAACGGTAACCAATGCTATGGCAACGGCTAATCCTGCTGGTTATGATGTGTATGTGCTTGATAATAATGGTGTGAGTTCTTTATGCTCGTATACCGAAGAAGATATCATCGTCAATACGGCAGCCACATTAACTATTACTGGAACGCCAACCGATCCTGAATGTTATGATGGTTTAGGGTCTATTGATGCTCTTGCTTCTGGTGGAAACATGCCATATACCTATGCCTTAACAGATTTATCTCCAGCAGATGGTATTGATTACAGTGTAAGTTATTCGAACATTAACTCAACAACAAATGCTTTTAGTGGAATTGGAGTTGGTGATTATGAAATTACGATAACCGATGCTAATGGGTGTGCTGTTACCTCAACTACAATTACAATTAACAATGCAGTAGAAATTACGGCTGATATTGTTCCTATATTACCTGTTGATTGTGATGATCCAGATCCTTTATTATATGGATTTGAATTTACAAATGTAGTTACTCCAACTGGTACAATAGAATATAGCGCTGATGGTGGTGCAACTTGGCAGAACTCCAATGAATTAAGAGGTTACCCTTCTGGAACTGCAGTTAATCCATCTATTCGTGTTACCCTAGCAAGTGGTACAATTTGTCAAAAAGATTTTGATAGATATATTATTCCTTATCCTTTAGATAGCTTAGATATTACCTTATTTCCACAAATACTAGATTGTAATGATTTACAGGTTACTGTTAGAGGTAGTAATGGAGATGATACAAACGGATATAGATATACATATACAGATGATCCTGCTAATTTTGGAACATCCACACCTGTATGGACTGCAAGGATTCCTGCAGGAACATCTCATACATTTGCTAATATTGATCCTACAACACCTCAACTTCCTGGATTACCTTTATTAGTACCAGGTAGAACCTATGTGTTCTACGTTGAAGATACTGCAGGTTGTATTAGACAAAGTAATGTTAATGTTAATGATGTCGTTTTAGATATTCCAATTAAAATTACTACTGAAGTAATACCAAGTTGTTTTAATTCTACTCCAGGTGTTGGAAATGGTGAAATAACATTTACTCTTAATCCAATAGCATCAAGCACACAAATGCGATGGGAAGTGTACCAATTAGGAAATTCAAGTCCTATTGCGGTTAGTGGTGCTATTGTTCCTGCCCCAGCTAGTAATGTCCCTTATAACAATACTATTAACGTTCCTGGTTTAGCCGAAGGAGAATATTATATAGAAGTTTGGCAAACAGATGGTACAACTGATACGTGTCGAGGAGGTAGTGAAAATGTGTTGGTAGATCAACTTAGAGAATTAACTGCAACAGCTACACCAACAAGAGATATCTCATGTAATTTACCTGGTTTAATTACAGTAGATGCAATTACTGGTGGCGGCGGTGCACCGTATACGTATGATCTTACTGGTCCTGCTGGATTTACAGCAGTAACTGGCTTAACAAGTAATCCTATACAAATACCTGTAAATTCTCCTGCTGGAGATTATATAGTGACTTTAAATGATCAGTATGGATGTCCAGTAACACTAGCTCCTGTTACCTTAGGATTATCTCCTAACCCAACAATTGCTGTAACACAAGATAATTGTGCTGCTCCAATAAGCCTTACAGCTACAGGGACTTCAGCTGCTGGAAATTTACGTTATGCTATTGTTGCTGCGGGTGATCCTATGCCAACAAACTATTTAGATAATAATGGTTTATTTACCAACGTTACTCCTGGAGCCTATGATGTTTATGTGATTGATGATAATGGTTGTACCGCAGTAGAGCCAGCCTATATTGTAAACCCTGTGTTATCAGCGAAAGCAGAATTGACCAAATTATTAGATTGTACCAGTACACCTGATGCAACTATCACGATAGAAGCATTAACTGGTTCTGGAAACTATGAATATTCAATTTCAGGAGCTGCAACTGTTGCACAAACAACTTTGACCAGTCCGTTTGTTTATGACGCATCTGTAGCTGGAGATTATATCATCACTGTTTATGATACTGCTACTCCTAACAGCGTTAGTTGTAATAGAGTATTTACGGTAAATGTTCCAGTTAGGGTTGAACCTGTAATAAGCTCAATTCAAGCAACAGATATCACTTGTATAGGTGATAATGATGGAACAATAAATATTACTGCCTTAGATAATGGAACAGGGCCTTATACTTTTGAAATAACATCATTAGATGGTACTCCTGTATCTATTGCACCAACAACTAATACAAATAATTCTGCTGAATTTACAGCTTTAGCACCTACAACTACAGCTAGTGGATATATAGTGACTGTTACCGGTAACGCAACAACTAATAATTGTTCAACGGATAGTTCTTCAGTATTAATTGTAGAGCCTACTGCAGTAAATGTAACTATAGATCCTATTGCCGATGTAGTACAATTTTTATGTACTCCAAATACAAATTCAGAAAACAATGCAACTATTACAGTAAATACTGTTAGTGGTGGATCTAATACTTTTGTAAGATATGTGTTTGAAAACACATCAACAGCTACAATTGTTCAAGATGGTTCTAGCAATGTTTACACAGAAACTAATTTAGCTGGTGGTTCTTATACGATTAATGTATATGATGATAAAGGTTGTGTTGGTTCAACAACAACAACTATTAACGCTTTTGATGAGCTTTTACCAGCAACTATTACTATTGATGAAGCTATCTCTTGTACCAATTTAGGTGAAGATATTACCATAAATGCTTTCGGTTCTATTACAGATTCTAGTACACCTGCTGGCCTTGCTAACTATGAATTTAGATTATTACCTGGTGCATTTGGAACTGTTAATCAATTTACTGATTTAGCTGAAGGTAACCATACTTTTGAAGTACGTAATGTAAATACAAACTGTATTGTTACGATTTCGCATAGCGTTAGTAACCCAAATACGTTTAATGTAGCTATTGCAAGTACTACAGATGTAGTGTGTAAAGATTCTGCAACAGGTACTGCAACATTTACGGTTACAGATCCAACATATACTGGTACGTATTCGTGGGAAGTATTTAATGCTGATACTACTACTACAGGTATTACAGGAAACTCTTCTGACTTAACTGCGACTGGTTTAGAAGATGGTGATTATTATGTAACATTTACTCAAGATGGTATTCCAACTTGTGATAATCAACAACCTTTCAGCATTGCTGAACCTACTGACTATTTAACAGCAGCAGCTCCAGAAGTAACTCCTATAACTTGTAGCCCAACTGATAACGGTATTATTGAAATCGTTGGTGTAAACGGTGGATGGGGTAACTATGCATATTATGTAAGTAAAACGGATATTGCTGATCCTAATGTAGCTTCTAATTACGTAGCAACACCTAGATTCGAAAACCTAGATGCTGGTTCATATTTCATATATGTAATTGATAGCAGAGGATGTCCTATACAATTAACTAATATTAATTTAGATATTCCAACGCCTATAACTGCTGATCTTCAAATTAACAATGAAAACTGTTCTAATTTTGAAGGTACAATTCAAGTAATTAATGAAACTGGTGGACAAGGAAGCAACTATAGCTACTTATTACAACGTTTTGATGGAACTAGTTTTGTTAACTTCAGAGCTATTCAAACTGAAGATACATTTAACAACTTAGGTGAAGGTAGATACCAAGTAATCGTTTCTGACCAATGGGGATGTTCTGGCATCGCTACTGAAATAGCTTTATTTGATGAAATAGTACCTTTAGCAACTATTATAAAACCTATTGATTGTACTGCTGATAACGGTGGACAAATTACAATAACACAAACTGGTGGTTCAGGTACTTATGGTTATTCAGGTACATTCCCTGATGGTAGCCCTCTTACGGCTAATACTGATGGAATATTTACAACTTTAACTCAAAGTGGTATATATACCTTTACAATTAGTGATGGTACTTGTATAAAAACTATAACTAAAAACTTACCAGCAAGAATCGATCCTGCAACACCTACAATAGACGGTTTTACAGATGTAACTTGTAATGGTAGTAATGACGGAACAATTACCGTAAGTATAGTAAATAATGGTTTAGAACCATATGTATTCCAAATTACGAATATGGATGGTAGTATTGTAACTATTAACCCAACAAGTGCAACTAATACCTCTGCTGTATTTACAAATCTTGTACCAACATCTGGTACTGGATATATTATTACAGTAACTGGTGATAATGATTGTACAAGTACAATTACTCAAACTATTGCTCAACCAGCTGTATTAACTGTTGGAGCGCCTGTAATAACTGAATTTGAGTGTACTGCAGCAAATACTACTAATTTTGCTACTATTACAGTAGATAACGTAAATGGTGGTTCTGGCGACTATGTAAGGTATGTATTTGTGAATACTGATACTAGTACTACTGTACAAGATGGTAGTAACAATTCGTACACTGAAACAAATTTAGCGGGTGGTAACTATTCTGTTACTGTTTACGATAGTAATAACTGTTCTGAAATTGTAACAACGAGTATTATTCCATTTGTTGGAATAACTACCCCTACAGTTAATGTTGATAATGATATAACTTGTAATGGTAATGATGAAGATATTACTGTAGGTGTAACTATAACACCTGTAAGTGCTACTCCTAATTTGGAATACACTATTACAAGTACTAACGGATATAACCAAACAAGAACCTCAACAAGTGCAAGTGAATCGTTTACTGCATTAGGTCTTGGTAATTATGTAATAACAATTACAAATACAGATACAGGTTGTTTCGTAAGAACTATACATGAGATTACAGACCCTAAAGAAATAGAGGTAACTGCTGTTAAAGCAACAGATGAGGAATGTTTAAATGATGGTGTAAACGGAGGTAGTTTCAATGTAACTATCAATGGCTATTCTGGAGGGTATGATTACCAAGTATTTAGATCTGATGGAACTATTTATTCTCCAATTCAATCTGGTAATACAAGTACGCCTTTAGTAGTTGATGATTTACCAGGTGGTAGTTATTATGTTGAAATTACTGAAACTGATGCAAATAGTACATTCTGTTCAGATAATTCAAATGCAGTAACAATTATTGCTCCTGAATTTGCAATTACTGCGCTTATCAATGAACAATCTAATGTTACTTGTAGTAATAATAAAGGAGGCATATTAGTTGATCCTTCAGGAGGAAAAGGACCTTATACAATTACAATTGCTTCAGCAACACAAACTTTTACAGAGTCGAATGTTCAAGCATTTATCTTTAAAGATTTATCTGCTGGTACGTTTAACGTAACTGTTACTGATGCTTTAGGATGTGTATTTACAGATTCTCAAGTATTGATAGAGCCAACACCTATTGATGCTACAATATCAAATGATATAGTTTTAGATTGTTATGGTGATGATACTGGTTTTGTAACTGCAACTGTTACAGCTGGTGGTTTAGGAACCTTACAATACAGATTAAACACGTATGATTCTACAGGTACTGTAATCATATCAACATCTGTAGCTCAAAACTCAAATACTTTTAGTGGTTTACTATCTGGTTTATACAGTATTTCAGTAGCTGATGAGGTTAGTTGTTTTGATGAAACTCCTATTGCTAGAATTTCAGACCCTATTGAAGTGTTTGGTTCATTAACAATGACTCAATCAATAACATGTGTTAACGATTTAGAGTTATTATTAACTGCTAATGGTGGTTCTGCTCCATATAGCTATAGTTTAGATGGTACAACTTTTACAGCATTTAATAACGGAAACCAGCATATTATAAACACCTTACCTTCTGGTAATGCTGCTGCTGGTACGTATAGGTATTATGTAAGAGATTCATTCAATTGTTTATCTATTTTATCTAATGAAATAAAAGCAGATGCTGTTAGTCCAATCTTAATAGCTGTTGATGAAACTAATGCAATTATTTACTGTAATGGTGATGATTCTGCTGTATTATCTGCTAGAGCAAGTGGCGGACTTGGAAATTATTTCTATGAGTTATTAGATAGTCCAACAAGTACAACTCCTTTACAAGGACCTATTACAAATGGAATATTTAGAAACTTAAGCGCTGGTGATTATTACATAAAAGTAACTAGTCAAGATTGTGAAGAAGTTACAACAGTAATTACAATTGATGAGCCAACACCATTAGTATATACAGATGATTATTCTGCTGTAATATGTGCTGGTGATAGTAATGGATATATCAATGTTTCTTTATCAGGTGGATCAGGAGATTACAAATATGCAATCTCTCCAGACACAGCTAAGTTTGATGTTATAAATAACTTTACAGATTTAGAACCAGGTACATATACTGTAATTGCACAAGATATAAATGGTTGTTTTATTGAAAGAGAATATGTAATAGCAGAATCACAAGCTATTGTTATTGATGCAATACCAAGCGGAGAAACTTGTTTAGGTAGCAATGATGGTAGTATAAATATTATACCAACAGGTGGTGTAGCACCATATAGCACAAGGTTACAAAACACAGGTTTTGTTGCTGATTTATTTACTTATAATGATTTAGCTCCAGGAACATATGATGTATATGTAAGAGATGATTTAGGTTGTGAAACTAGCATTCAAGTTGTTATTAATGAAGGTGTTAATTTAAAAGCTAGTGTAGAGCCTATTTATGAATGTTCTGGTGTCGTGCCTGATAACTATTTATTAGTTACACATGAAGATACTTCTGTTGAAGGTCAAGCGTTGTATCAATTAGATGATGAAAACTCAACTGATGTAAGATTAGAACCAAGCTTTACTAACATACCAGCTGGCAATCATACATTAATAGTTTCATTAAATGGTTGTATCGAGATGATACCTTTTACAATTGAAAACTTTGATCCGCTTACACTTAGTCTACAGAATATAAATATCAATGAAATTACGGCTATTGCAACTGGTGGAGATGGTAATTATACGTTCTACTTTGATGATAAAAATAATGGTGATGATAATACCATATTCATAAACCGTAGTGGTACTTATACTGTTAGAGTGGTAGATGGTAATGGTTGTGAAACTATTCAAACTATTGAAATGGAATTCATAGATATCGAAATTCCTAATTTCTTTACACCAGATGGTAATGGAGAAAATGATGTGTGGATTCCTAAGAATTTAGAAGGGTTCCCTAACATACTAACCATCATATTTGACCGTTATGGTAGAGAGGTTTACCGTATGGGTGCAAACGACAAAGGATGGGAAGGCTTCTACCAAAACACTGAACTCCCAACAGGCGATTATTGGTATGTAATTAAGTTACAAGGTGAAAATGACGATAGAGAATTTGTTGGACATTTTACTTTGTACAGATAAATAAATTAACCTACAATACAATGAAAAAATTAGTATTAACCAGCTTACTGCTCATATGTACTTTAATAACAAAAGGCCAGGAATTAAACTCTCCTCAACTTTCTCAATATTTAGCAGATAACCCTTTCGTGTTATCACCAACTTACGCAGGTATTGGTGATCATGTTAAAATTCGTGTAAACGGATTAACACAATGGGTTGGTATTGAAGATGCTCCTGATACACAATCGTTAGCTGCCGATATGAGGGTTGGTAATAGATCTGGTGTTGGTGTATTTTTATATAACGATAAAAATGGATATACAAAACAACAAGGAGCAAGATTATCTTTTGCACATCACCTTACATTAGATAGGTATGAAGATGAATTTTTAACTTTTGGTATCTCTTATAATTTTAATCAATTTAGAATTGATATTCAAGAATTCATAGATTCAGGTGGTGATTTAGGTATTACTGATGATAGATCTACAACTAACCATAACTTTGATGTCGGGTTTTTATATAGAAAAGATAAGTACTATTTAAGTTTAAATGCTTCGAATTTATTAGGTAAAGATTTATCTAATTTTAATGAAACTTTTGAACCTAATACGTTAAGAAACTACTATTTATATACTGGTTATAGGTATAAAAAAAGTAAAAATAGTGATTTAGAAATTGAGCCATCTATACTATATAAATTATTTGAAAGTGATGGTAGATCTGAAACAGATTTAAACTTAAAATTTAGGTTCTACAATTTTGAAGATTATTACTATGTAGGTGTTAACTACAGATTCTTAAATGATCAAATTGGTAAGCCTTTATATATAGCACCAATTGCAGGTTTAAAAAAGAATAATCTATATTTCGGATATTCATATCAAATAATAATGAACGAAATTTTAGGCTTTAGTTCTGGTACACATGTTGTTACATTGGGCGTTGATTTATTTCAGGGTTTAAGTAATTGTAGATGTACATATTAAACATTAACTTATATTTTTAAGCTTTTAATTAAGCATATTCGTATAGCTTTGTAAAAAAATAAAAAAGTGGGTAAAATAAAAGTCAGTAACATTAGAGTTTATGCATACCATGGTTGCTTAAGAGAAGAAAGTATAAATGGTAGCGATTATAGAGTAGATGTAGAGGTTTTAGCAGATTTAAAAAAAGCATCTATTTCAGATGATTTGAATGATACGGTAGATTATGTTTTAATCAACCATATTGTAAAGCAAGAAATGGCTATTAAATCTAAATTATTAGAGCATGTTGCTAAACGCATATTAGATCGTATTTTAAAAGAATGTGAGACGGTTTCGTTAGCTGAGGTAACAGTTTCTAAAATAAACCCTCCTATTAACGGCGATGTTGAAATGGTTTCGATAAACCTACAATTAACTCGTTGAAATACACTCTTCTCATTTTACAATACGGTATAAAATTATGATCTTTGTTATAACAAAATGGCATTGTGGTCGAATTGGATAGACATGGTTCCGCAAGAACTTACATAGTGGTTCGAATCCACTCGATGCCTCAAAAAAAAGCCTCTCTTTTCTTTAAAAGATGGGCTTTTTTTAATTTTTATTATTAAAATAAACTACAAAAATTTAAAATTAGTCTTATAAATTTTTGTAAATTTGCAATCCTAAATTGGCATTGTGGCCGAGTGGCTAGGCAGAGCTCTGCAAAAGCTTGTACAGCGGTTCGAATCCGCTCGATGCCTCTTCAAAAACCTCTTCTTTAATTAGAAGAGGTTTTTTGTTTTATAAACTATAATAATATTATACCTATAACCTAAAAAATGAAGTATTTAAAGCCTACTTTAATCTATAATAAATTTTTATGATTAGCCTTTATTCTACTATAAATACTCTCTGTAAAAAGTGTAGAAATATCAAGAGCAATCCCATAATTAATAATAGCAGCTGCAAAAAGTTCTAACTCCGTTTTATTTTTACCAGAATGTACATCTAATTGTAATGAGGTAGGTGTTTTTGGTGGAAAAGTACCAGCCTTTTCAAAAGTTTTCTGAATGATATCATCTGCTAAAAAAATACTTTTTTTATCTGCAATTGCCTTAATTTCAAGCATTATTTTAGTGGCTTCTTCTTTCTGAGAAACATCAGTACATACAGCGCCAATAGAAGAATTATGATTAGCAGATACCAAACCAAAACTAGCTATAAAAATAAATTTAGACCAGATAGCGGTTAGCGCATTCTCTTTAAATTCAAAATCTATTTTACTAGTTTCTAATAATTTTAAAATCCAATCTAAATTTTCAGATTTGTGTTCAGAATCTTTACCAAAAATTAATTTTCCCGGTTTTCCTTTATGGTTAACAATTCCTTTTTCTTCTATATGTGAAGCAACATAAACGCAAGATGGTAAAACAACTGTTTGTGGTAAAATAGCACGAATACGGTCGTAAATATCAGCACCATTCATCATTGGTAACAATACCGTCTTATCAGTAATAATATTAAAAAGTTGTTTGCAAACACGTTCTAAATCATACTCTTTAACACATATTAGTATTAAATCAGGATTTTCAATTTCTGAAATGTGTTCATAAATAGCATCAGGGTGCGTAACAGTATTTTTATGTTCAGAAGAAAGTAATGTTAAACCATTTTCTTTTACCTGATTATAGGTTTTATCTCTAGCTATAAAAGATATTTCATGCTCTTTATTTATTTCATTAGTCTGATTAATTTTAAATCCAAAATAACCACCTACACCACCTAAACCGATAATAACAATATGTTTTCTATTCATTTTTTTAATTTTTACAAAGATGAATACTCACAAATATATAAACACTTGATAAATGGCAAGAAATTACATTTTACTAATTTCTTTTCTAATTCTACTCAAGCTACTATCTGTAATACCTAAATAAGAAGCTATAATTTTAAGAGGTACATGGTAAAAAATATGGGGTTGTAATTTTAAAAGATTTAAATATCTAGTCTCTGCTTTTTGACTAGCCATTTCAATCAATCTATCATTTAATTTATAGTAATTTATAACAAACAACAGCCTGCTAAACTCTCTAAATTCTGTTATGTTATGAAAATTAGCCTGAACATTATCAAAATTAGTTTCCCAAAATGAGCAATCTGTTAAGGTTTGATATACTTCTTTAGTAGGTTGCTTTTTGAAAAAAGATAAGAAGTCATTCACAAAACAAGGTGCCGTATAAATATTTGTAGTTACCTCCTCATTATCTTCATTTAAAATATACGACCGTATATATCCTTTTTCTAAAAAATACGTCTTTGTACTGATGGTATCTTTATCAAGTAAAACAGTATTTTTATCTAAAGTAAAATAGCTAAATGTTTCTGTAATTTCTTTTACAACTGGCTCTGAAATAGCAAATAAAGAATGAAAATAAGTTTTAAGTTCGGATTTATCCATGAGTTTTAATGTTAGTTATGTATACATAAATTAACTTTACTAATATACAAATACAGAGTAGATCATTAATTTTCTTCTACTTCTCTAATCATTTCAATACCTTCTTGAATATTCAATTTGTCTTTAGGAAGAAAACCTTTAGTTATTAAAACTAAACCGCAAATTATTAAAACGACACCTAATCCTTTTTTTACTAAAAAAATACGTCGAGGTGTAAGTTTTTTTCTTAATTGCTTAGCTAATAATATTTTAATTAAATCAGTAACAAAATAAGAGGCTAACATTGTTCCAAAAAATACCATAATTCTTTCACCATCATTATCTAAACTAGGCCCTACAATTATAATAATACCAAGCCAAAAAACTAAAACTCCGATGTTAATAAAGTTAAGCAGAAATCCTTTTATAAATAAGCTTACATAAGTACCGCTAGTAACTTTTACATTTTCATCGCGCATTTTTACTTGCTTCTTTTTAAAAGTAACAATACCGTACACTAACAATATTACACCTCCAAAAACATATAAACCAGGTTGATTGCTTAAGTTTTCTAATAATTGAAAGCTACTAAAATATGCGATTACTAAAAATACGATATCAGCTATTATTACACCAAAATCGAAGCTTAAAGCGGCTCTAAAACCCTTTGTAGCGCTAGTTTCTAAAAGAACAAAGAACACAGGGCCAATCATAAAACTTAAAAAAAAGCCTAATGGTATTGCTGCCTGAATATCTTCAATCATTTGTAGTATGCTTTATTGTAAATTACATTCTTGTAATTGTTCCACCGAACACAGTTTTCTCATCCATTTTTTTTGGATTTCCGTAAACTAATACTTCTCCGCCAGCTTTTACACTAGCTTTCACATAATTTATTGCATAAATTTCAGCTTTTGAGCCTGCATTGACATTAACTGTAGAAAAATTTGTTTTAAATGCTTTACCTTGGTAAATACCACCTGTGTTAATCAAAACATCTTGATTGTCTGAAAAACCTGTCGTTGTAATTATACCTCCAGTAACTGTTTTAATAATCAATTGCTCTACTTGAGCATTAATTATTAACTCACCACCTTCTTGAGCTTTAAGCTCTAAAAAATCTTGTTTTATAGATTCTTTATTACTGATTTTAGCATCTTCATTAACATCAATAGTTACCAAATCATCTGTATAATACAAATCGATAAAAGTTCTATATCCGCTAAAGATTTTACCAATCTCCATGCGTATTTTTAAAACTCCTTCATTAGTAACAAGGGCAACTTTACTGGTGTTTGCACCAGTAATTATTGCCTTATTATTATCAGATTTTATTAAATTAACAGATAATCCGTCGTATACTTTTATCGTAGTAAATTTTTCTAACTTTTGCGTTACTTCTTCATCTTGCCCTTGTACTTGTACAAGAGTAGTTAACAGAAAAATAAACGTGAAAAATTGTTTCATTTTATTGTTTTTAGGTAATTATAACCAGTACTAAACAAATTCTATTCCAAAGTACTAATTTTATCTATTCGGGCTTACCTATTAATGTAAAATCTAGATGTCTTTTTACAAGATCAGTATTTTTAACCATTACAACAACTTCGTCTCCTAATTGATAAACTATACCAGTTTTATCACCAATAATAGCATATTGCTTTTCGTCGTAATTATAGTAATCCCCTTTTATATCGCTAATACGAACCATTCCTTCGCATTTGTTTTCAATAATTTCAACATAAATACCCCATTCAGTAACTCCTGAAATAACACCAACAAACTCACTGTCTTGATGATCTTCCATAAATTTGATCTGCATGTATTTAATAGAATCACGTTCTGCATTTGCTGCCAATGATTCCATGTCAGATGAATGTTTACATTTTTCTTCATAAACTTCTTCTTTAGCAGATGCTCCACCATCTAAATAATGCTGTAACAAACGGTGTACCATAACATCAGGGTATCTTCTAATTGGCGATGTAAAATGACTATAGTAATCGAAAGCCAACCCATAATGACCAATATTGTCAGTCGTATAAATGGCTTTACTCATTGTACGTATTGCTAACGTATCGACCATATTCTGTTCACCTTTACCTTTAACATCTTCTAAAAGTTGATTTAAAGAAGCGCTAATGGTCTTTTTATCTTTAAAGTCAAGCTTATGACCAAACCTAGATATGATTCCATTTAAAGCCATTAACTTCTCTTCATTAGGCTCATCATGTATTCTATAAATAAATGTTTTTTTCGGGTTTTGCTTACCAATAAATTCGGCTACTTTTCTGTTCGCAAGTAGCATAAATTCTTCAATTAATTTATTAGCATCTTTAGCTTCTTTAAAATAAACACTTTCAGGTTCCCCTGCAGGTGTTAAATTAAAACGTACCTCTACTTTATCAAACGAAATAGCTCCTGCACTCATTCTACGTGAACGCATTATTTTTGCCAACTCATCTAATTTTAAAGTTGCATTTACTACATCTTCTGAAACTTCGTAAGCAGTACCTCTGATTGATATGTCTTCAGGTATTGTACCTACTCCATTTTCAATAATATGTTGTGCTTCTTCATAAGCAAAACGCTCATTAGAGTTTATAACTGTACGGCCAAACCATTGGTCAATTACATGTGCTTTTTTATCTATTTCGAATATTGCAGAAAAGGTATACTTTTCTTCATGTGGTCGAAGTGAACATGCATTGTTCGATAAAACTTCTGGTAACATTGGTACCACTCTATCCACTAAATAAACTGATGTTGCTCTTTCATAAGCTTCATCATCCATTATAGTATCTGGTGTTAAATAATGCGATACATCTGCAATATGAATACCAATTTCATAATTACCATTTTCTAAAACAGTAAATGAAAGTGCATCATCAAAATCTTTTGCATCTTTAGGGTCAATCGTAAAAGTTAGCGTATCACGCATATCTCTACGTTTGGCAATTTCTTCAGGTTTTATACTTGTATCTAACTGATTAGCAAATTGTTCTACTTCAACAGGAAACTCATAGGGCAAACCATATTCTGCTAAAATTGAATGTATTTCAGTGTTATGTTCTCCTGGTTTTCCTAAAACTTGCGTAATTGTTCCAAAAGGAGAATCTGTTTTATCTGGCCATTCGTTAAATTCTACAATAACTTTATCACCATTTTGTGCATCGTTAATTTTATCTTTAGGAATAAAAAAATCGGTATACATTCTAAAATCTCCAATACGCACAAAAGCAAAACTTTTTTGCATATCTAAAATACCAACAAAACTAGTTTTCTTACGTTCAACTATTTTTGTTATTTCTCCTTCAAGTTTCTTTCCTTTTCTGCGTGGGTATACATAAACCTCAACAGTATCTTTATGAAAAGCTTTGTTTACTTTATTAAATGGAATAAAAACGTCATCGTCCATACCATCAATAATAATATAAGCATTACCTCTACTAGTAATATCAACAGTACCAGTATGGTATGTTCTTGTAGATACTATAGACTTGTATTTGCCTGGTGTATCTTCAATAATTCTTCTTTTCTCTTTTAGCTGCACTAATCTTTTAATCAGATCATTACGATCGTTAGCATTCTCTATTTTTAATTTAGCAGCAATCTCTTTATAGTTAAAACTCTTTGTAGGTTCTTTTTCAAGTACAGTGAAAATACCTCTGGTAATTTCATTTTTTTTCTGACTTGATGACCTTTTCTTTTTCTTTGTCATTCAATTGTTTAATTTATCGGAAAATTACAAATTATAATCCATAGCTAGCATTAAGCATTTGTAAACTCACTTTTTTAAATTTTCTTAGTTATAAACATATATAATATATATACTTTTTCTTTTTTTTAAAATTTAAATAAAATGGTGACTATTATAGTGTGTTAATAACCGATATAATTTTAATAAGGTTTACTTGTTTTGCGTTTATAAATAACTTTATCGACAATTTATACAATTGATTATAAATTTAAAATCAGCTCTTTAAATAGGTTATTAACTAATCTTAATAACTTCTGTGAACATAAAATTATTGATAAGTAGATGTAAATTTATTGTTAACTACTCGATTTGAAGTTGTGATATCTTTCAGGTATTTTTTTAGAAGTTTATAGTTCAAATACCAATAACTTTTGTAAAGCAGAATTACAATTTAATATCAAAATTTAATAGTGAGTTTTTTTGATCATGTTATCAACAAAACGCATATTTATATAAAGTGCTAAGTAACAGTATATATTAAATTTTTTATAAAAAATGTTGTTAATAACCCTAAAAGTGTGGTGAAACCCTAGGTATTTGTACCTTTACTGTATAATTAACATCATTAGAATATGAAAATAGCTATAGGTAACGATCATGCAGGTACACAGTATAAGCTTGCTGTTATAGGTCTTTTAAAGTCAATGAACATTGAAGTTGAAAACTATGGAACAGATGGAACAGATAGTGTAGACTATCCAGATTTTGTTCATCCGGTTGCTAAAGATGTTTCTGATAAAAATGTAGATTTCGGTATTATTATATGTGGTAGCGGTAATGGTGCATCTATTACAGCTAACAAACATCAAAAAGTTAGATCTGCTTTATGTTGGACAAAAGAAATAACAGTTTTAGCTAGGCAACATAATGATGCCAATATTTTAAGCTTACCTGCTCGTTATATTTCTTTACCACAAGCTTTAGATATGGTAAAAGCCTTTTTAGAAACAAAATTTGAAGGTGGAAGACACGAAAGAAGAGTAGAAAAAATACCTTGTAATTAATATTACATATATATGTTAACTATAGTTGTAAAAACATTTAGTGAACTAAACACTCAAGAGTTGTATGCTATATTACAATTAAGGAGCGAAGTTTTTGTAGTTGAACAAGACTGTGTATATCAAGATGTTGATGGTAAAGACCAAAAAGCAATACATGTATTAGGTTTTAAAGGTGATGATGTTGTTGCATATACCCGAATTTTTAAAGCTGGCGATTATTTTAAAGAAGCCAGTATTGGTAGGGTAGTAGTAAGCCAAAAAACAAGAAAAGATGGGTATGGGGTTGAAATTATGAAAGCCTCTATACAAGCTGTTAAAGATTGTTATAATGAAACAACTATTAGAATATCAGCTCAAAAATACCTTTTAAAGTTTTATACCTCATTAGGTTTTACTGCAGTAGGCAATGAATATTTAGAAGATGGCATACCACATATAAATATGATCAAATAAAAAAAGCGCCAATTAGGCGCTTTTTCATTGTATTCCAAAAAGTATTATAGTTTGATGGGTTCTTTATTAACTAAGTTAATATCTTCCAACATGTTCTCGGTAAATTTATAATGCCCTTTAGTAGTAATAATTCTGAACCTATCTGACTTCATTCTACTAATAGTATCTAAAAACAACCATTTTGTTTTTAATAATCTTGGTCGTTGAGACTTTAAGCTGATGTCAAAAAAATATTTCTTTCCATTTTTTAGAGCGACAATATCAGGCGTTATTTTAGAGTCAGACCCTTTGCGAGTGTACGACTTAGGTTTTTCATAACCTTCTAAATCTACCTTAATTTGTTCAAATCCTGTAGCCTCTAAATGAGTTACCGACTTTTCAATAAATGCTATATTCTCTTCTCTCTCTATTGCTATCATAAAAGTTAATGTACAATAATATATTTGTAATTCAAAATCAAACACATTGATTAACAGTATTTTAAGTTTTATTTTTGTTCAAAACACCTCAAAAGACAAACCTGTCTGTTTAAAATTTATTGGTTTATGTAAGAGCTAAGTACATTTAAATTTATACTTTTCAAGAACAATTAAAGTCGCTTAGTATGTTCAAAAAATCTGTTTACTTATTTTTTAGTTTAACTGTATTGTTAATATCCTTTTCATGTTCTAAAATTGAAAAAAAAGAAGGGCATTTAGTTGATGAAATAAATGAGGTAAAAAACATTTTTGCACCAGATAAAAGGGTAGCTTTATTTTCTGTAACGGCAGAAAAAGAAAATGGGACCTATACATTAAAAGGTGAAAGTAACCTGCCAGATGCTGTACAAGCATTAAAAGATAAATTGAATGCAGAAAATAAAACTGTTATAGATAGTATTACAATGTTACCAACTGCTACTTTAAATGATAGTACTGTTGGTTTAGTAAGCATATCAGTAGCAAACCTGCGTAGTAATCCAAAACACTCTGCTGAGCTTGCAACACAAGCATTGTTAGGTACACCCGTAAAAATTTATAAAAAAGAAGGTTCTTGGGCCTTAATTCAAACACCAGATATGTATTTATCATGGGTAGATGATGGTGGTATTGTACCGATGCCTATGAGTACCATGAACCGTTGGAAAGCTGCAACCAAAATTATATACACACAGATAACAGGTAATACCTATTCTGAACCTAATATTAGCGCACAAGTAGTATCAGATATTGTTGCAGGTGGCATTTTAGAAATGATAGATGATAGTGGTGATTTTTATAACGTAAAATATCCAGATGGTAGGGTAGCTTTTGTAAACAAGCAAGAAGCTGTTTTATATAGCGATTGGCTTGCGCATACAAACCCAACGGAAGAAGCTTTAGTAGCTACCTCTAAAAAACTAATGGGCTTACCATACTTATGGGGTGGCACATCACCAAAAGGGGTAGACTGTAGTGGTTTTACTAAAACGATATACTTTTTAAACGGAATGATTATTCCGCGTGATGCATCGCAACAAGTACATACAGGTGAAGAAATGGATGCTGTTAAAAACTTTGATCAATTAGCACCTGGCGATCTGTTATTCTTCGGAAGAAAAGCAACAGACTCTATAGGTGAAAAAGTAGTACATGTAGGTATGTGGATAGGAAATAACGAATTCATTCATTCTTCCGGACAAGTAAAAATAAGTAGCGTTGCTAAAGATGCTTATAATTTTGATGCTTATAATTTAGGTAGATATTTACGCTCTAAACGATTAGTAAATAGTAAAAAAGGTGCTTTAATCAACTTGACAAAAACACCTATTTTTAATGATTAATTTATTTTAAATAGGGTAGTATTCTATCGGTTTTAAAACCTTATCAAGTAAGTTTATATAATGGTAATGCACCTTATCTTTACGGTCAAAATTACCATCTTTATTCACATCTTCAAGGGTTTTAAAATAGATGCGGTTTATGCTGTCTATAATTTTCCAATCTATTAGCTCTTGGTTGTTAGGCGTTAGTTTAACAAAGTTGCTACCATCAATTTTACTCATGTATAGCGTTTCAATATCTTTATAATCTAAAGCGCCATCTTTGTTAGTATCAGCATCGGTTATGGTATAAAAAAATAATTGTTTGCCCTCTCTTTTATACAAATCACTTAAAAATTGAGCACTTGAAATTCTAATATTTTTATCGGTTAAAGGCACAAGCTTATCAGTACCTAATTGCTCAAACTGTAAGTTTCTTAAGTTGCCTGTAAAATTATAATTGGTATAGCTCGATATAGTAAAGTTTGTATTTTCATAACTAGATCTGCCATCATAGCTTGATGCACTGCTCCAAAATTTACCCTTGCTTTGGTATAATTGTAACTCACCAACTGGGTGTACTAAAAACTCCGTACTATCAATATGTACAGGCATATCTGCCATTACAATTACCGAAGTATCTTTTTTAATTACCTCTGGTGTACCATCTTCAGTATATACTACAGTTGGTTTTTGTTCTGGTTTACTTGTACATGATGCTAACACAATAGCAAACAACAGTATAAAAGCACTTTTTTTCATGGTTTCATTTTTTAGTTGTTACCAAAAGTAAACAGAAACCATGCTTTTTAAAAGTAGCAACGAGGGAAGTGTTGGTTTGGGTTAGGGAGTGGGGTATTTATTTTAAAAAAGTTATATCTTTTAATATAATTTTCCCGTCTATTGTTTGATTTAGTTCGACTATATAATTATTTCTAATAATTGCACCGAATCCATTTTGAGAATCAACATAAGATGTCACAATATAAGAACCTGGTCTTATTTTTTTAATTTCTGATTTAAATAAAGAAGGGAACTTTGCTGTAGATGGTGATTTTAAATATTGTTCCACATATTTTTGTGCCGCAAGAGTAATTTGATCATCGCTTAAATAAGAATAAGTTTTAATATTTTGTTGCTTTCTATATTGTTTTTGAATCTCAATGATTTCTTTCACTTCGTTATCAAATTAAAGTTTAGAATACTTTTCATAGTCTCAATTATATATATAAGTTTTTTTATAACAAATCATCAAATAGTTGGGGGGAGACTACGTAATTGGAAAACTAAATTAAAGGAAAAAGTTTACGTGATTTTGTGGTTTCCAACATATGGGACTAATTTTCATATATTTAATACACTTATTTGATATGCTTTAAAATTTAATCGTTGTAAGTGTTATTACAAAAAGGCTTATCGATGAAGTGTTATACCTACAAAAAGACTTTAAATAAAAAACGGCAGCCTTAATTGGCTACCGTTGCTTCTAATTCTACTTTTAAAGTTTCAAAAAGGCTTTTTACTTCTAAAACTGTTGAGGTTTGTTGTATACTGTGTTTGGCAATCCAATGTTGTAGCACATCAAAACAAGAAAAGAACTCGTTTGTATTGGTCGTATATATGTTTAAGCGCACAATGTGTTTGCACTGGTAACCAGCTTCGGTAATTACGTGCTCTAAATTCGCTAAAGTTTGTATTACTTGTGTTTTCATATCAGCTGTACTCGAAACGCCATTAGCATCAATTGCAGTTTGCCCAGAAATGTAAAGGGTTGCATTGGCATTTTTAACTTCAATTGCTTGTACATAACTACGGCTGTTTTGCCATTGCCACGGATTAATAATTCTTTTTTCCATTGGTTTAAATTTTTACGGGTTTATAAGTACCTGCAAAATTGGATGTATGAAAAATAAAAGAGCGTGACATACATCACAAACGTTGGGTAGTATTTAAGTGTTAAGCCTGCTTAACGTTTCGCGGCTTACACCTAAATAAGAAGCGAGTAATGTTTTAGGTACACGTTGCAATAATGTGGGTTGTTTTTTAAGTAACTCGTTGTACCGTTCTTTTGCAGTATTGCTTAAAAAAGAGAGAATGCGTTGCTGTGAAGCAATATGGCCATTGCTAGATTTTTTAAGAAAAAAATGTTCCATTTTTGGCTGCTCGGCACACAGTTTTTGGTAGTTAGTATATGTTAATGAATATACCATAGTATTTTCTAAACATTGTAAATGCTTGGTTGCTGGAGCTTGTGAATAAAATGCAGAAAAATCACTTTCCCACCAATCTTCCATAGCAAAAGAAACAATGTGCTCTTTACCCTGTTCATCATCATACGAAAGTTTTAAAAGTCCTGATATAATGAAGTAAGCATCAACATTTCGGTTTCCTTTTTCGATTAAAAAATCACCTTTTTTAAAGTTTTCTATTGTAAAATGAGCCACAATAAAAGAGAACTCATCTTTTGTTATGGGAATAACAGTTTCGATATGTTTTTTAAGCTTGTTATGCATAGGTAAATAGCAGTAAAGTTAATTTACGGTGTTTCTCGTACGCCTTCTAGTAGTTGTTCGTTTAATTTTTGATTATCAGCATCAGAAGTTTTGTGGAGTACCGAAATATCGCCTGTAGCTTCTAATACCACAGCAAATACTTGGTTGAAATTTAATACATTGGCTTCTCTTAATTTTGCAATTACTTGCGATTTTTCAATCTGAGCGTGTTTTAAATTTTTATCTAATATGGTACTCCCTTTCATTAACAACAAAGGTTGATTAGAAAGTAAAGAACTTAATTTTGGAAATTTTTTTTGTAAACCAGAAAGTACATATGCAAGTAACAACAAACTTGCAATGGCCACTACACCATGTACTATTGATGTACTAGAAGTTAGTATAGATGAAATAATACTACCAATAGCAATTGTAAATGCAAAGTCGTAGGCCGTAAATTTTGCGAAAGTACGCAAACCAACCAGCCTTGTTAATAAAATTATAGCGATACATATTAAAATACTACCAGCTATAGTTTCTAAAAGTGGGTCTGTTAATGAGTACAACCAATTCATGTTTTTATATAGTTTTAGTTACGACATAATTTTTTTAGATCTTTCTTCTAAGTTTTTAAAGTCATTTACTTCATTTAAAGATTGTTTACCAACATTTAAAACCATTTTTGCGTGTTTTACAAGGGCCTTTTTATACGCATCCTTTTTAGCAAAAACAGAAATAGTAGTTAAACCATCCATCAATTTTATGACCACAGCAGTATTACCTGCCGAATATTGTCGAATTTGATTGAATGAAGCGTCTAAAAAATCTTCAAACTCTAAATTTTCTGTAATAATTCTTAATACATCATTTTTATCTACTCGGTAGTTAGATGGGTAATTGGCTTGTGCTAGTCGGCACATAGTAGCCGTTAAGTTATCAATACACGTAATTGCTGTAAAAGGATCGTTAACGCCTGGCGATAATGCACGTGATGCTATTTCTACCATCTGATAAATTGAAAATTGAAGATCTTGTTGAGAACTTTTAGTATTACCTATTACAAAATTGTCTGAAATGTCATCATACTGCTCATCATCAATATCTTTATTTGTATAGAGCTTTCCAATATTAATACCTTCTACTAAATGATCTCCGGGTTTAAAATACAACTCTAACAACCCATCAATATTTTGTATTTCTTCTAATAACGATTCATTATCAATATATTGAAAATAACCATTTTTATGAGATTTTATAAGTTTCGTATGAGTATATCTTGATTTTATAGCATCGGCATTTACTCGTTTTTCATCTTCAAATTCATCGCCCATATTTTCAGGAAATAAAGTTTTTACTTGGGTAGAAATAATCTGAGAAATATCAGAAATTACCTTGTCAGCCTGAATACTTGTGGCAATTTGATGTATAAAAACAATAAGGAGTATAATATTTGTAAACGCTGCAATTATAGCAAGCAGAATAGATAGTTTAGGTATAAACGTGTACCCATCATTATCTTTTATTGCATTTAAAACAAACAAGCAATATAGATAGGTTGATACATACGAACCTAATACAATTTGGTTAAGCCGTACATACATAAAATTACGAATTAACCGTGGGCCAAATTGCGAAGAGGCTAAGGTTAATGCTACCAGTGTTATTGAAAAAACAGTACCTGCAACACCAATCATAGCCGCAGAAATAGTGGTTAATATACTACGAGCAGAATCGGCACTATTTACAAAAAACAGTTGATTTAAACCTTCTTTTGGTATTTTGATACCTTGATCGATAGTAACTACAATAATTGAAATAAGAATTGTAATTATAATAATCAATGCTGGTACAAACCAAAAGGTTGCCTTTAATTTTTCGAAGAAAAACAGTATTTTTTTCATAATAACGGTAGCTGGTTTAATACTTCCCTTTTGTCCATTATATATGGCCGGTTCCATCCACGATTTTAAAGGTTTAATTAAAAACTTAATACCTAAATTGGCGTGCAATTCAAGTTCTTTAAAATGCTTAATGGTGCATGTTGAGGTTTTTATGTGCTCAACAGCAGAAACGCCAAAAAGAATCGATTCTTCAAAGATTGTTAAAATAGTACCACAGTGATTAACTCCAGTGATATCATTTATATCGCTATCCCTAAAACTGGCTATAAAAACAAAGTTTAAGTCAGTATTATTCGCAATTGTAGAAACGTGTTGCGCAACATAACCCCCTTTTTGATGTACCGACTACGGTTATTTTTGAGGCGCAACACCGGTATTTAAAAAGCTATCAATTTAGCGAACAACCCTAGCTGCATAAGCACGAGTATTTACATTTTCGTTTCTTTTTTTGCTGATAACGTGAAGACCATTTCTTTAAATTCAGCAATAATTTCTAGATATTCAGTACAAGTAAATAGCGTGGTACAAAAAAGGATTCCGAGAAGTAGGTTTAGTTTTTTACTAAATATAGGTGTTTTTTTAGCCTTATTAAATCTCTTCTAAGGTAGATTTTCCGCTAGACATATCTCCAGAAGTCCATTTCCAACTTTCGTGAAGTCTTATTTTACCATTTTCAAGTATTTCGGGGGTTGAATGGCAAATACCAGTCATTAATTCTCCTTTTTCATTCACTTGATGATAACGCATATCTATAGTGCCATCTTCGTTAACCAAACCGATTAAATGTCCTTTTAAAATTTTTCCTCCTTGGTATTTCGATGTCAGAATATTACCCACCTGTTGGTACTCGAATATGGTTTCTTCGGTAGTTTCTCCGTTTTCAGAATTTAGGATAGGTCTAAACTTTTTGTTGTTATAATTCATTCTTTTTTAAGGTTCAATACGTTATCAAAAGAGTAATTTTATTCTATAATTTCATAATCAATACTTAGTTTACGTAAGGCTCTTAAGGCAGAACCAGAGTTTTTATCATCTACATCAATATCTACAGCATCACCTTCTAAAAGTATTTCTGTCAGTTCATTTGCTAATGATTGATTCATGTTAGAGGCTAACTCAGTAATACAACTAGCTATAGCTCTTTTATCGGGTCTTTGCGCATCGCAAGACAGTAAATTTAATTTCATAATATTAATTTATATGTGCAATATACTAGAGTTGAGGTATGTCTGGCTTTTATTTGCGTTTTATTTACTTGTTACGTAATTCATCATACGTTAATGGAAACCCTGTTTCACAAGGCGTCATAGCATGAGGAAATGAGGGTGTGATTGTTACACCTTTTTTAGTAAGCACCCAAGTACAATATTCGAAACGCTCTCCGTCATTTAAAAAATATTCACATTCATTATCTAAATCTGTATCATTTTCATATTTCTGTTTTAATACTTGATAATGATTTAAATTCGGATATATATCAGTTAATTTATATAGTTGAACTTTATTTTTTAAGTCAAAATTAAACCCAATTGTATTATAATTTGGATGTGCACCACCACAATAAATAGATGAATACTCAGTAAAACTAATGTATTGATCAGATACGAGTTCTATTTCTATATTTATATCAGCCCAACTACAGTCTAAGCCTATTACGGCATTATAAATATGAATACTATCTAATTTAGGGTTCATAAATTCACGTTCTAATTTAGTAAATCCATTACCTAACCTAAAAAGTGTTTTTTTTGAATGTTTTTCGGTAAGCCAAACCAATTCTTTTGCATTGGTAGTTGTTACGCTATCTCTAATAAAACCTAATTGCGATAATTTGTACTCATCAATAGTTTTCGTTGTTTTTGTTAAATCAACATTTAATAAACGACCATTATTTTGCCAAGTACCCGATATTTTGTTTGTATTTTTTGTTAAAGTAAATAGCTCTTTTTGTTCTTCTTTATCGGAAAATTTTTCAAAAAGTATCAATTCAGAAGTATCATGGCTGCCTTCTAAGGGTATATTTTGCAATTGAGATTTATAAAAGTAAAATGCTGTTGCAAGACCATCATCATAATCAATATCTAATTCTAGAAATATTGGGTGTTCACCAATTTTACCTTCATACGTTTGGGCATGTATATGTATTGAACAGATCAGAAAAATGACTGCGAGATAATATTTCATTTTTTTAGACGTGTTGTTTTGCAATTATTCATTCGACCTTAAAAGCTAAATAAAGGGTTTAGAAGAGTTTATTAATATATAAACCCATTCAAAAAATGCGTGAGTATGATGTATAGCATGTTCTTAGTTTTATAAGAAACTAAAGGTATTAATAATCCATTCACAAAAAGAATCACAACAACCTCCCATCTCGCAATTGATATATAAAATAGGAATCAAGAACAGCAGAAGAAAGGGAACATTTGATAATGCAGGTTTGTATTGCTTCTTTTTAATCCTATAAATAAGATCAATAACAAAACCAATGCATAAAATAGTAAGAATTAAAAAAAGCACTATCGCGATACCTAAACCAAGCATCAACTCTATGAAGTTTTTTACTATTTTCAGCCATAGCATAAAGGCTAAAAAAACAGAAACATACTAGAGGGATGGCAACAATAAAAAACCTTTTTATAAAATTTTTAAATAGTTCCACTTTAGTGCTTTACAGAATGATTAATTAATCATTCTTAGCAAAATAACCATCATTAGATACAGCAGCATCGCTCACAGAAATGCTTCCGGTTTTAAACCATACTTCTGCGTAGTTACCATCTGCATATTGTTTTTTAATATCACCACCATGCGTTTCTGCTCCAGAACACCAGTTTTTATTTGTTTCAGGAGATTTACCGTTTGTCTGATTGTAAGCACCGAGCTTAAAGAAACAGCCTTCACCTGTATAAGCAGCTTTACGCTCTACACCATCTTGCCCAATTGGCACAAATAATTTTTGTGTTTGCTCAGGAATGTCTGCTTTAGTGGTGTATTCAGATTCTATTAAGTTTTTGGTAAATGTTTTTGTTTCATGACCCTCACTAATAAAAGTTAAGCTCATGATACCGTCTTTAACCTCAATTTCATAACTAAACTCTTCACCTAGAGCAATACCGTCTTTAGGCTCTTCTGGATACGTATTTTCGTCTGTACCAACTACAGAAAAATCATTACCCCAAACTGCTGAAGAATAATCCCATCGTCCAGAATTATCATCACCAGCGGTATTTATTTCGTAATGCCAGAATACAGAGCCTTTAGTCTGACCAGGATATTTTTTGTAAAATATTTTTAATGGTTCGTTTTCATGCTTATCTGCACTATGAATTTGACCTACTACAACTGCATGAGACGCTGCAACACGAGCATCACCTGTAGCAGAAACATTCATTACTTTAAGTGTTGCTGTTAGTTTATCGTTAGCGGTTTTAGGAAACCATTTTTTAGTTTGAGCTAATTCTGTTCTAGTATTGTTTGACGTTCCGTGTGTATCGCCGCCATTTGGAGCTTTAAAAACAACCCAATTACCAGCACTATCGTTTGTAGTATAAAAGAAATCTTTGTTCTCAAAATCAGTAGCAATACCAGCATTAGAGCCATCACCTAAAATTAATTTCCATTGGTCAAAAAATGGAATAACGTCACTAGCGTAAACGGTTTTTTGCTCTTCTATTTGTGTCTCTTTTTTACTTTCCTTTTTATCAGTATCAAAACAGCTACTTAAAAGTAAAAAAACTCCAAGAGCTAAAAAAGTTGATAACGATGTACTAATTTGTGTTTTCATTAAGGTGGCTTTTATTGAAAAAACTCTTTTATGAGTTTCTCTTTTTGTGTATGGTTAATCACCTAATTTAGTAAATAAAAACTGAATAGAAAATGTGAATGCTTTTTATAAGTGGTTTATAGCTATAACCATAGATTGTAATCAAATCAAAAAAATTAAGTTTTCTTAATATTCACTGGTCTTTTAATTTAGACTTTATAGAAAACACTTACAGTAGTAAATAGCTTACTTTAATTCTATCATTTTAAATTTATCCTCAATTTCAGTTTCTGATTCAGCTTCTCCAGTCATAAAATCCCACATTAAAGAGTCAAAAGCATCAAATTGACCAATGATAGACTCGGTATCAGATAATAATTGAAAAGTATTATTATCTATAGTTAACAATCTACAGTTCGATAATTTTAGAGGAACAAAAATTTTAAACCAATATTCACCTTCCTCATCCACTTTAAAGAAGTTTAAAACTAAGCGTTTGCTGTTACTTTTTTCAGGTTTAGAGTTTGAGTCTCTCCAACCTTCATTTTCTATATACCAGGCTTTGTTAACTTGTAAAAACAAACAATAAACGTAGTTCTTAGAAACACATACCTTGTTACCAGGTTTGTTAAAAAAGTTTGTAGATTTTTCTTCTAGCTTATTAAAAATTACTTCGTTTTCAATCCACTCCATTCTATTTGTTATCAAGTATTTTTTTTAAGGGTTTTGATTAGTGTTAAAATACTTTCGGCATTCATTTTATTAAACGTTTTACCCAACTCATTAAAATCTTTTTGCTCTGCTTTTCGAACCTTTAATTTAACACATATATTGTCAATTAAATCAATATCATCTAAGTCCCAAAGGCCATAATTCTCATAGATATCATCTTCTGGGTATATAGGAAAATTATCAATTCCGATAATTCTTTTAATTTCGTTATAAAAAACTTCAATATGATCTTCTTCAAAGCCCTTTTCAACAAGTCGCTGAATATATTTTTGTTTACTAATTTTTGGTCTGTTTTTATTTTTATCTTGAATTTTCTTTATTTGGGTATGATTTCGATTACTTATAAATAGAACTAACAAAATAAAAAATACTCCAATACTTAAAATAACCTCTTTCATACTCATTATAACGTATAGGTTTTAAGTAGCGCGTAAAGTAATAAAAATTTCAGCTTCTATTTTCTCACAAAGCAAAACCTCCAAATTTATGTGTAAACTGTAAGCCTCCATAATAAAAAAGTTGCAACCAATAAAAAAGTTGAAAAGGTAAAGAAAGAAAAAAGTGCTTATATAATATTTTTTGCTTTAACATTAATACAATACCTCCTGTAAGAGTTAATAACTGTAGCACGCAAAATATTTCGAATAATTTCGTTTCAAATTTGTTTGAAATAAATAGGGAACAAATTGTTATGAGTATAAAAAACAATAACATAACTACTGATGGCAATAAAATAGTACTATTTAATTTAAAAATATATTTCACTAATAGTATCGCTAGAACTAACGGTAAAGTAAAATAAAGAATATTTAGAAGGATTGTATTTATTTTAGTTCTATTTAGATAGTTAAAAATAGTATTTGTAATCTCCAATTTTATCTGTAGTATAAAAATTTTAGAGTTTTGTTATTTTCTTCAGCTATTTTTTGACGACAAATATCAATAATTTTTTTGCTAAAAATACCCCCTTTTTATTGGTAAAAGAGTATAACTAATAGTAGGGATATATAATTAAATTACTCAAGCCCCTTTAATTTTTCTCGTTAGTGTGGCTTTTTATTTAAGAAAGTGAATGTTGAACTTTAATTGCTTTTAATTTCGCACTCAAAATGTTTTGTTACAATGAAATCCATCTGCATTTTAGTTCGGTTACTCCAAATAAAAGTTAGTGTTATTTATCTAATTCAGAAATAGTTTTTTATACTGATTCTGATTAATTTTGCCTAAAGTTATTAATATATCCGGTTTTATTTATAAACTAGCGCTATGTCATTTAGCTGTACTAGCGTAGAATTAGCATATTTAAGTAATTTTCAAATGAAGAATATTTTTTATTCCCTAATAGTTTTATTTTATAGCAATAGTGTATCATCTCAAGTTACTGAAGGTTTATTAGTAAATATTCATTCTGTTACCGAAGCGGAAATGAATGCTTTGGAGCCAAATTCAGGGTCATTGGTTTATAATACTACTGATACCTCAATATATGTATATGGTGCGGGTGCTTGGGTTAGAGTAAACTCGGAAGCAGAAAGTAAAACCGTAATTTTAAATAGAGATGGTGGTAATCTTCCAACAGCAACAAATACTTTTTTTGATTTACCGGTTGATGCTAGACATGTACAAAATATAAACACATCATATTTTAATGTAAGCGGTACAGGAGAAATTACGATTTTACAAGATGGAAATTATTTAATATCAGGCGAGCTGTCAACTACAAATATGCCAAGTGGTAGCACAAAATTTATACTAGCAGTTTTTATAAATGGTGCTAGGCGAGGTTATTTATCTAGAGGTTTTGCAAGTTTACCAAATCAAGATTATTGGGGTACGACAGGAGTTCTTATGTACCAATTAAATGCAAATGACATTATTAGTATACAATATGTTATAAATGCTGAGGATTCAACTCTTTCTGCTAACTTCTCGAATATAGGAATAACAAAGTTGTAATTAGCCAAAAACAAAAAACCCTTATATCTTAAATTATCTAGTAGATAACCTGCATTTAATTCTTAAATGGTATTTTCTGGAGTTTTTCCGAAATTTTAATAAAAAACTTGTTTTTTACCGTTTAGTATAAAAATAGTAAGGGGTTAAAAACGCACTAATATTGGGTTTGGTTACTTAATTCTTATTCTTGTTTTATTTTAAGCAACAATTTTTTTCCATTTTCATTTTCTGGATTTAGTTCTATCGATTTTTCATACATTTGAATAGCTTCTTCCTTACGATTTGACTTCAATAAAGCTTCACCATAACTATCATATGCGTTGAAACTATCTGGAAATAAAATTGTAGTTAGTTTGAAAACTTCTAAAGCTTTATCTAATTCTTCATTTCCTAAAAATGAATAGCCTAATTCATTCAAATCATGCTCTGAACGATTAGTTACCTTTGTTTCAATTGATAACTCAATAGCATTATCTAGAGCCTTTAGTAAAACTTCATTTTGTTGGTCTTTATCTAGCGCTTCTGAATAGACTTTTATTATTGAGTTGATAATCAACGCAGGATTGTCATTAAATACAGCATGACTGCTGCTTTCGGCTATAATGTTAGTTATATTATTGTTTTGGGTGCCAATATCAACATGAACTTTTTTCCATCTTTTAGAATATGCTTCTGGATAAACAGGGGCGGATTTATCAGGGAAAATATTTGTAATAGGAGTGTTTGATGGGAACTTCATATTCCTTAATTTTCGCATAGTTTGATTGAAATTATAATTAATAAAATAATCACCAGTACCTTTTGGAATAGTATTTATATCAACAAAATTGTCTCTCATTGTCAAAAGTTCCTCATTCCAAAAATCACTAAGTACTGCATCTATTAAAACAATTGATTTGACCTTTTTAGGGTGTTTACGTGCGAATAACAAACTATAGAGTCCACCATATGAATGCGAAACTAAAATAATATCACCATCGTACCCCAACTTTGAAAGACTTATCTCCAGTTCTTTAATTCCATTTTCTATTCCGTAATCTGAATCGTTTTTCAATTTTGGATTTAATTCACTTTGCCCAAATCCAGAGCGGTCATAGGTAATTAATGTTGTACCAGTAACTTTATGAATTTTCTCTAATATATTGTCCCAAACAGAACCATCATTACCTCCACCTGCTTCAAAAAGAATTGGAGTTCCTTCTCCTTTCATTATTTTGAAATGCATTTTATAGCCCCCAACATCTACAAGCGTATCTTGGGTTTGCGATTGTATTGATAGTGGTAAAAAGAAAAGTACTAAGAATTTAAAGTAGAAAGGTCTCATTTGTTTTGTGGCTTATAATTAATGTTTAATTGCGACTAAAGTATAATGAACTTAATTTACAAAAAAGAAAGTAGTCCTTTTTGTGGCGAAATGACTAGATTTTGGTACTAGTAGATAAATAGTTTTTGACTGAAGAAAAATACGATTTAGAGACCGGAATTGAAACAGCTACATTTTTAAAAGAAATAGTGGCTTTAGTATAGTTACCTACTAAACACTCAACTTTATAGGGATTCACTATAAAGGACCTATGTACTTTAAGAAGAAAAGGGAAGTCCTTTAGAAGTTTCTTCAACGTACCCCGCATTAAATGTTTGGTATAATCACCATCTTTTAAATAATGTATCTCAATATAATTATCTTGAGATTGTATATACAAAAGCTGATTTAAATTTGTACTAAACCTAATTGATGCATTATCCTGTTCAATGTATAAAATGTCTTCTTTTAAATCCGCTTTAGCAATGGGGAGGTGTATATTTGAATTGGAAACACTGCCGTTTTTAAAAAATGAAAGATAAAAAGAATTACAGGGTAAAAAGGTAGGCCCAATACAAGAATGTATTCTAATAGAAAACCAAAAGTAATATACCCGTCTTTTACAACGATAAAGCGGTCATAAATAAAGATAAATACAACACTTACTAGGGCTAAAAAAACATCAAAAAGAATAAGTTTTAAATAATTGAATTTTACGTTTTTAAACCACTTTAGTATAATTTCATAACCGACAATATAGACTATTGTACAAATGACGCCCACACCAATTCTAACAAGTGTTATATATGGGTGGTCTATTATACTTTTTTCAAACGGTTTAAGGCCTATTAAAATTAGGGTGACGAAGAAGCCTAAAAAGAATGCTGAATACCAATATTTCTTCCGGTCGCCACTTAAATAAAAGCTTCGTTTATAGTTTTGTGTGTAATTACCCATTCAACATATTAAAATAGATCACCTCTTATAAATATCATGACGACTCAAAATTTTGTACAACGTTCAGTGTATGAAACGTAGCGTATAAAAATACACTAAATTTCGATTTAGCACTGAGTCAATTTTTTATATTTTGTTTTAACTTTTTCAGTTTTAAAGCCAAATTAAAAATTTGGCGGAACTTTGTAAATAAGCACTATCCTTTGATTTAGCACTTACCAGCTATGTTTTATACACGTTGTTAGGTGTCGTTTTTCTATTTCCGATAAGTTCTTCATAATAAAACTACTCAAAATCTCTTGGTAATCTTTTACTGAAATAATATCCATTCCTAAACTCTCTATTTTTTCAAAATCACTTTTTGCTGGAACTGAGAAATAATTTCCTTCTTCAAGATTTTGTTTTTGAGTATTAAGCGAATTATTACTGTCAATTATTTTTAAATTTTTAATTATAAGTTCAGTTCCTAAAGGATACAGTTGAACAATATTCCAAAAAAGCGATTTTTCACGATTAACATTACGTTCAGCAATTTCGATTATTTCTCCTGTATCAATTCCACTATTGGGTATTGTGTGAAGTGTGCATCCAATTTTGGTATTTTCCTCCTTGATAGCGTGTAAAGTTCCCATAATTCCTCTGTAATCTGGTAAAATTGCAGAATGTAGATTTATTAAACCATTTTTCGGGACTTGAATAATTTCATCTTTAAAAATTTTTCCGAAACGAATTGAAATAAACAAGTCAGGATTTAAATCTTTCATTTCATTTATGAATTCTACAGAATTGACATTTGAGCACTTTTTAATTGGAAAAGATTTAAAATTGTCGTCAAAAAATTCAAAAGAGTTTTCAATTTTATTTTCATTTATGAATTCAGATAATTCGTTAAACACGAATCCTTTTTCAAAATATTCCAGTTTTACTAAATCAGAAGGTTTTTTTTTGGGGTTTCCAACCGTATCAGAATAATAGATTCGAACACTATGGCTTAAAAGTTCTGATTTAAGTAGATTATAAGCAATATTAGCTTCAAGGTCTTTGTTTAGGAATAATACTATTTTCATTTATTTATGAGGTTGTTTTTTAATGACACCTAATGGTTAGTATAAGAAAAGTAGGGCAGTCGGAAAGCGATTGCCTTTCCGTTTATCTACAAGCCAAAACTTTTGCATTTTGTTTTTATCTTATTTTTCTAAAAGCCAAATCAAAAGATTTGGCGCCTTCGCAAATACGCCTAAGCCTTTTTTTAAGCACTATTCCACCCTATTTTTTTTATACATTGTTGGCGGTAGTTTTTTTTCGATTTCTATGTCAGTTATTTTTCCTTCGTCTGATTTTATTTTAAAGGTAATCGGTTTGTTTTCTTTAGATTCCGTAATTTGATTTATTACTTCACAGAAGTTGGATTCGTTCAATTCCATTTGATTTACGGCGATAATTGCGTCTCCATATTTAATTTTAGTTAGTAAACTCTTGTCCCATACAAAACCTACGACGAGTTTATTGTCCTTTAAAGTTCTGGTAAAACCATAATCAGGTTTGGCAGTATTTTTGTCCGAAGTGTTTGGACTGAAATAGAATCTTTTATTAATGTAGTCAATTGTAATAATTCCATATTCGAGTAATTCAGCCCCAATTCTGGAATTATCATCATTTGTGGTTTCTGTAATTATATTATTCAGTTCCGTACCATTAATTTCTAATATTGGTAGTAGAAGCTTAAAATGAGTGTTTTTTGAAGCTCCTCCAAAAATACCAATACTCGAAGCTCCTTCACTTTCTCCTAATATTTCAAATATGTTTTCTTCTCTAAAAACACCATAATTGTCTTTGGCAATATCATATATTCCATCTGCACCAGTATCGATTAAGACTTGTTCTTTACCTTTGTTTTTTCCTTTGAACTTAATCCATACGAACGGCGAACTTTGTGTTTCTGTAAGTTGAATTTTATTAGATTCTTTTTTATTTACGGAAAGATTCTTGAGGTTATCGGTTAAGAGAACTGTTTTTTTCTTGTTGTCGATTTGGATTATTGAATTTCGTAACATATTACTTCCAATAAAACCGTCAGCACCTGAACATTCAAAAATTGGATTTGAGTTTAAATCATAAACCAAAGTTGCAGTTTGTTCAAAAGTTACATTTCCAATTTCCAGTTTATTCAATAACACTACGTCCATATTTTTTTCATTACCATTGGCATCACTTATCGGTATGGACTTTATTAATTTTGGTTTTATTAAATCATAAATCTCTTTTGAAATTACGTTCGGCGACCCCGTGTCCAGTATAAAGCGATATGTTTTTCCTTCAATTTTTACAGGGATTAAAATTTTTTCTTTTACAAACTCGAAGGTTATTTTTTCAAAGTAGTTTTTGGTTTTTGTTTCTCCAATGTTCAAATCTACCTTTTGAGCATATGAATTGCTCGCAA
Organism: Cellulophaga sp. HaHaR_3_176; assembly: GCF_019021925.1. Lineage (NCBI taxonomy): Bacteria > Pseudomonadati > Bacteroidota > Flavobacteriia > Flavobacteriales > Flavobacteriaceae > Cellulophaga > Cellulophaga sp. HaHaR_3_176. Next base: position 3,242,101 of record NZ_CP058990.1, on the reverse strand, counting down.
GTAAGATTAGAAAAATTAAAATGTTCTTTTTCATTAAGTTCTTGATTTATGCAATGGTCTTGTTAAATGTCACGTCCTAAAATACGGCTACAGATTAATATTAGTTTTAAGCGGCATATTGATGCACGTAATTAGGTGTTTTATAATCTAAAGATAAATGCAATCTTTTAGAGTTGTATAATTTGATTGCATTTTTTGCTGCTTTTTTAGCATGTATCACGCTGGTAAAGGTTTGGTCAAGATAGAATTCATCTTTTAGAATACCGTTTACCCTTTCTGCTAGGGCGTTTTCATAGCAATGGTTTTCTTCAGTCATACTGATTTTAATTTTCTTTCTTTTTAGTATTTGGGTATAGACGTTACTGCAATATTGAATACCTCTGTCCGAGTGATGAATAAGTTGGTCAATGTTTTTAGCATTGTAAATAGCCTTATTTAAAGCTCTGACACACCCTTTTAGTTCTAGGCTATCACTTAGGTCATATCCAACGATTTTACGTGAGTACATGTCCGTGATCAATGCTAGGTAACAGAATCCTTTAATGGTTCTGATGTAGGTTATATCGGAAGCCCAGACTTGATTAGGTCTATTGATTTTCAAGTCTTTTATAATATTGCCATACTTGTAAAACCGGTGATATGAATTTGTGGTTCTAGAAGAATATTTTTTTCTTCTAACGAGTAATCGATTTTCTCTTAGGATACGGAACAGCTGGTCTCTACCGACTTTAAGGTCGTACTTTTGAAACTCATTTTTTAATGATCTCATGAGTTTTCTGGTACCTTCTCGAGGTAGTGTTCTTCTACTTTCCCGAACAAGTTGGATTACATCTTGTTCTATCTGTTTTTTGATAACAAAACGTTTTTGGAATTTGTAATAGGCATCTCTTTTCAGATCAAAGGCATTACAGATAGTACAAATTGAATAGAGCCTTTCATTACGGTTTATCGGTGCTACTTTCATTAGGGCTTTATGTTTAAGTTTTTTTTTAATTCTTCAACATCTCTATAGCCTAGGTTCTCGGCCGCTACCTCGAGATAGCTATCGGTCACCAGTTTGTCCAGGTCCTTTTTAATGAGAAGGTCCTTAAGTTGATTGAGCTCTTTTTGAAGGGCTTTGATACGGGAAAGTTCATCGTCTGTTTGCACGGTTACACGGGTATTCATTAAATCTTTACGATCATACTTTTTGATCCATACGTTTATAGTACTGGATTGAATACCGTAAGTTAATGCAATTTGTCTTTTGGAATGGTTTCCTTTGGTAAGTTCTGCCAAGACTTTGAGCTTAAAGCTTTCACTATAGCGTTTTACATATCCATCATTTTTATACATATACTTGAAGTGTTTTGTATACATATTTCAGGACGGGTCAAAATTACCGCCAATGTTTTAGCTATGGTTAGTGCGAGAATAAAAAGTCAGAGACTTTCAGTTTAGCACGAGGCAAAGCATTTTGTTTGCCTTTATCTTTTTTGTTCGAAAGTCAAATCAAAATGATTTGACGGACTTAGAAAAAATACACAAAACTTTGAATTGAACACTAAACTTCGCATTAATTATAGCTTTTGTTACCTACAGTATTTTTAATTTTTCTGCTATTTCAAGTTCCCATTTTTCATTGTCTTCAAATTTTTTATTTAATTCTTCAACAGGTAAATCCCTAAGGTCAAACAATTCAGAGGATTTTTCAAAACCTATTTTGTTCCCAATTTCAATAAATCTATTTTTACTTATTTCATTTTCTAGATATTGGTCAAATAGATTAATCATAATACTTAGAAGTAGTAATTTCCAATTTTGTCCATAATCAAAATAAATTTTATCATTTTCAAGTTCAAATTTGACTATTTTACTCAAATTGTTATCTTCAAATAACGCATAAAAAGTCTCGCCAGAATCGAAAATTGGTGTTACCTCAAATCCAGAAAATATTTTATAATCCATTGTAGGGAAATAAAAATAAGCTCCTTTAGGGTCTTCAATCAAAAATTCTAATTCATCAATTTTTCCAATGTTGGATAAAAATTGATTTGAAATTCCAAAGCTTATTAATCTTTCATTTCTTTCTTCTCTAGGAGTCAGTTTTTTCATATTGTAGGTAACGTATGGATAACCGTACTATTACGGTTATCCATCTTTTAAATATAAGTAAATAAAAAATTATTTTAGGATAGCTTTGTATTTGGCAGCATCAAGCAACAATTCATTAGCGGTTAAAATAGCTTGGTCATGTGTCAAGTAAAAATCGTAAAGACCATCATTATAAAAATAGCGTTTTACAATTTCGTCTTCTAATTGCTTAGAAATTTCTTTTTTAGAAGTATCGAGGCCTGTAATTTTCTTCGCATTTATTTCAGCTAGTAAACTACGGTATTTTTCTTGTACGCTACTATCTAACAGGTCGCTGCCGTTAAGCGTCATTGCTTTATTAAGTGCTTTTTCTGTTTCAGTTTCAAAAGTAAACCCAGTCGATTTTACGTGGTTTTTAAAAACTTCAAAATCAGCATCTGAAAATTTAAAATCCTCAACAGCATCAATTTTATTTTTATAATAATACTCGGTAGCATAATCGAAAATCACGTTTTCTATTAATAATGCTTTAGTAAGTGTGTTGGTTTTAAGAGCTGTTATTTCTATATCGGGCAAAACACCGCCACCATCTTGTACCTTGCGGCCATTACGCGTTTTAAAATCATGTATATCAGTAGTTTTTACCGCTTTATTATTATCATCTCTATTCCAATAATCTAAAGATTGTATGCACCTACCCGAAGGTGTATAATAGCGCGAAATGGTTACTTTAAGTTGTGTGCCATACGTTAATTTTAAAGGCCGTTGTACTAAGCCTTTTCCAAAGCTACGTGCACCTATAATTACCGCTCGATCTAAATCTTGCAAACTACCAGAAACAATTTCACTTGCCGAAGCACTACTACCATTTACCAAAACAACCAAAGGTATATCCGTATCTACAGGTTGGTTTTTGGTTTTATATTCTGAATTAAATTTTTTGACCTTTGATTTGGTAGTAACAATTAACTCTCCTTTAGGTACAAAAAGGTTGGTTACATTAATCGCTTCAGAAAGTAAACCACCAGGGTTACCTCTTAAATCTAAAATAATTTTTTCAGCTCCTTTATTTTTTAAAGTAATTAAAGCAGCTTTGGTTTGCTCTGATGCTTTTTGGTTGAATTTTGATAATACTATATACCCTGTATTTTCATTTACCATTTTATAGTATGGCACAGCATCTACCTCAATAGCTTCACGAGTTATAGTTGTTGTTTTTGTTTCGCCTTGCCTTTTGTAAATAACAGTTACACTTGTGTTATTTGAACCTTTTAAGAGCTCTGTAGCGTTATCGTCAAAATCTTTAACGAGTATGTCTCCAATTTGTATAATCTCGTCTCCAGCTTTTAAACCAGCTTTTAAACCAGCTTTGTCGGCAGGGTTGTTTTTATATGGTTCAACGATTACTAATTTATCTTTATAAGCTCGTACAATTGAACCAATACCGGAGTACTCGCCTGCATTGTTAATTTTATAAGCCTCTACATCTTGTTCGTTTAAAAATCGAGTATAAGGGTCTAAATCTTCTAACATGCTTTTAATAGCAGTATCCATTAATTCAGCAGGGTTCGTCTCATCAACATAATTCATGTTGAGCTCTTTAAATAGTGTCGTGAAAATTTCTATTTGCTTCGCGATTTCGAAAAAATCGCTTTTAAAACTACTACCAACAATTATAAATACAAGTGCAAAAACAGGAATTAGAACTCGTTTTTTAATCAAATTTTTCATGTTTCAAATCATTTAATAATCAGAAAAATATTTTTACAAGGCAGTATCAGAATTGCCTATTTTTTTTATAAATTTTTCAAGAAGCAAAACTGTTGCCGCATTAACATCTGCGCTTACAGGCATTTCTTTACCAAGGTATAAAATTAACAACGCATACTTACTTGTACTATTGTTAAGCACTATAGATTTATTGAGCCTATAAGCTTCTCGTAAAACTCTTTTAATTCGGTTACGTTGGGTAGCGTTTTTAAATTTTCGTTTAGATACTGATACGCCTGCTTTTACCTGTACACCATCTTTTAAATCTGTTTGCACATAAATTAAGCGTAATGGAAAACTTGAAATGCTTTTGCCTTCTGTAAATAGTAATTCAAAGAGTTTTTTGCTCTTTAATTTTTCGGCTCTAGAGTATTTAAAATCAGTTGTGTTTTCCACGTAATTATATTGGTATTGTAGTCTATAAATAAACAACAGTAAAATGTATGTTACAAAGATACTGTTTAGGTTTATATTTATTTAAAATAGCCATTAACCCATTTTAAAAGTGATTCTTTTAAATAAATCTATAAATAAAAAAGACCCAAGGTATAATGTATACTTTGGGTCTTTTTTTAATTCGTTTAATTTTAAATTATTGCTTTTGCCAAACGTTATTTTCAGCATTAATATCTGCCATTAATTGTGACGGGTCTATAACCACAGCTTTAATAGCTGAAAGTGGCTTGTTTACCGTGAATGTGTATGTAGGGTTTGCCCAAGCCCAATCGTCAATAACTGTTCTTTTTAAATTCGGATATGGATTTTCTTTTTCACCACGCATCATTCGTAAAGGCGCATAAAAAATTTCTTGTGTACCATCTTCATAAGCAACTAATACATCAACAGGCATTGGCATTAAACCAATACGTTCTAAAGATATTTTTGTTGTATTAGCATCTTCAGTAACCTCACTAATACTATAATCGATTGTATTTGTTGTTTGAGTCCAATCCATCAAATACCAATCTAACTCTATGCCAGAAACCTTTTCGGCAGTTCTTTTTATATCGTTGGGTACAGGATGCTTAAATTTAAAATCTTGATAATATTTTTTAAGAGTTTCCATTAATTTATCTTGACCAATTACATAGCCTAATTGCGATAAAAAGATTGAACCTTTACTGTAAGCAGCAACACTATATGGCATATTCTCAGCATAACGATCGGCATGTGTTGTTTGCGGTTGTTCTTTACCAGATTTTACCAAATGGTAATATCCGTTATATGAATTTTCAAAAGGATTATTTTTCCCTTGGTTCATAATTTCATTCATACACAGTGTAGAAATAAAAGTTGTAAAACCTTCATCCATCCACTCATGTTTAACCTCGTTGGTGGCTAATATATGTTGAAACCAAGAGTGTGCAAGCTCATGAGCAGTAACACCGACAAGGCTTCCGAATTTACGATCGCCAGTAATAAGTGTCGCCATAGCATACTCCATACCACCATCGCCACCTTGTATTACAGAATATTGATCGTATGGGTATTTACCAACATTTGTACTGAAAAACTTCATCATTTCAGCAGTTTTGGGCTGTAGGTTTTTCCAGTTTTCAGCAAGCTTAGGATCTTTTTTATATAAAAAATGTAGCATTGGCCCATTTTCTACCTGTAATGTATCATGAACATACTCCGGGTCAGCAGCCCACATAAAATCGTGAACCATAGGAGCTTTAAAATGCCAAGTAAGTGTTTTTCCTTTTTGCTTTTTTACTTTGGTTCCTGGAGCTTCATATCCATGACCAATTTCTTGTGGGTTTTGCAAATAACCCGTACCACCAACGGTATAATTTTTATCGATAGTTAATTTTACATCAAAATCACCCCAAACACCATGAAATTCACGAGCAATATAAGGGTCTGCATGCCAACCTTCAAAATCATACTCTGCCATTTTCGGGTACCATTGGCTCATTGATAAAGCAACACCTTCGCTACTATTACGACCCGATCTACGTACTTGTAATGGTACTTGACCATCAAACTCCATATCAAAAGTAACTTTACCACCAGCAGGTATAGGAGTATTTAACTCAACAACTAAAACAGTACCTTCTTCTTTAAACGTTAGCGCTTTGCCATCTTGTTTTAAAGATTTTACTTTTAAAAAACCAATTTCATTAGGTGCCAAACTAGCAATTCTGCTTTTTTTGTCTTCCATCATTCTACCATCAGGATCTTCAATATCTTGAAGCCTACTATCCATTTCGCTACCTGGTTGAAAAGCATTGAAATACAAATGATAATATACTCGGTTTAAATCATCAGTAGAATTATTAGTATAAACTAGTTTTTGTGTTCCTGTATATTGATATGTTTCCACATCCATAGCAACATCCATACTATAATCTACATGTTGTTGCCAATAATTTGTGTTTTGACTAATAACAGAACTTGTTGTAAATAATAAGATTAGTAGAGGTAAGATTAATTTTTTCATTGGAATAATTTGAGTTTACTTTTAAATATAAAGGGAGTAGTTTTACCTACTCCCTTTATAATACTATTTATAACTTAACGCTACCCGCGGTTACTTGGCTAGCAAGTATAAGTGCATTATATGCATTTATCATTTTACCAGATTTAGATAAGGTAGCAAATTCGCTAGATTTTGCAGGATCGCCTGAAACTATAACTTTTACTTTAGTTGTTAAACCAGACTGCATGATTATTTTTTTAACCTCTTCAGCTTTTAATTTAGGGTATTGAGACCGTATTAATGCAGCAACACCAGCAACACCAGGTGCAGCCATTGATGTACCACTATTAAAATCGTATTTGTTACCAGGCATTGTAGCATAAATATCGCTACCAGGTGCAAAAACATCTACATTAATTGTTCCGTAATTTGAGAAAGAAGAAACTAACTCAGAACCATATTTTCTTGCGATAGAACCTACAGTAATAACATTATCTGCTATTTCAGCACCATTATTCACTTGGTCATTAGGGAAATTAGGATTTGTAGGATCGTCTAAATTTTCGCCATCATTACCAGCTGCATGAATAAATAATACATCTTTGGACGCTGCATATTTAATAGCATCGTAAACCCATTCGGCATTAGGAGAAAATGATTTACCGAAACTACCATTAATAATTTTAGCACCATTATCAACAGCATAACGTATACCTAATGCAATGTCCTTATCGTATTCATCGCCATTTGGTACAGCTCTAATACTCATTAAGGCTACATTATTAGCAACACCATCAACACCTTTACCATTACCGCGTTGGGCACCAATAATACCAGCTACGTGAGTACCATGGCTTTCGTCATCAAAACGTTGTTGTGGGTTTCCGTTTCCGTATTGTATATCTTTTATATCGTATGGGTTATCTCCAACAGCAGTTCTACCATCAAAATCTACTTTTAAATTGTAGTTTAATTGATCTGTAATTTGTGTAACACCACCAGAAATGTCTTTAATAAAACTAGGAACATCTTCAGCAAAAGTATATACTTGAAGAATCATTCCAGCATATTGTTGCATAGTCTCATCTGCAGGCTTAATAGCAGCAACGTCTTCTTTAGTGTATGTAGTTTTACCTAACTCTTTTTGAATACCAGCATCAGCCGTTTTTACGGTTTGTAAAATTTGCTCATAATACTCTTTATTTTTTAGAGCTTCGGCAAGCTTTTTATCTAAAGCAGCTTTAGCAGATGCCTGCATAGCTTCATCACCTAACTTAAGTTTTACAATACGTGTAAGCTCTAATTGCTCATTGTATGATTCTCCTAAAAAGTTATACCCATGTATATCATCAATATATCCGTTTTTATCATCATCAATATTATTGCCAGGTATTTCTTTAGTATTGGTCCAAAGTACATTTACTAAATCTTCATGCTTTAAATCCATACCAGAATCTAAAACAGCAACAATAACCTTTTCTCCTTTGTTGTTTTTTATAATATCAGCATAAGCTCTTTCTACAGCCATACCAGGTATGGTATCTATAAGTAAATCGGCATGACCCCAAGTTTTTTTCTGAGCATCAGTTAGGTCTGTAACTTTTAAAGGTACTGTATCTATGTTTTCTAAAGGAGTGCTTACTAATACAGGAGCACCACCACAACTTGATAATAATAAAGAGCCAATAGTTAGCCCTAAAATTGATTTTGAAAGATTAAATTTCATAAAATGTTTTTAAAAAAAGCGATTATAGTTAATTGTTATATGTTTTTCGTTAGATAAATTATTTTAAAAAAGACTTTGAAAAAAGGAGCTAAATTTAACTAAATAATTCTTCGAAATTATGAATATTATTTAAACGAGTTCCTTTTTCAGTTTCTTGTAAGGTGCAAACCTCGTTATGTGCATCGTGTTCTAAAAAAAGATAAAGCTCATTTTTAGCAGCATTCTGTAAAAATTTCTCTTTTTCGGCTAAGGTTAATAGTGGGCGAGTATCATACCCCATAACATAGGGTAGTGGTATATGCCCAACTGTAGGGAGCAAATCGGCCATGAATACTACTGTTTTATTTTGATATGAGATATGCGGAATCATTTGTTTATCGGTATGGCCATCTACAAACAGAATATCAAAACCTAGTTCAGAGCCTTTTTGAAAATCTGTAGTTGTAGTTTTATCAATAAAATTCAGTTGCCCACTTTCTTCCATAGGAAGTAAGTTTTCTTTTAAAAAAGATGCTTTTTCGCGATTATTAGGTTTGGTAGCCCATTCCCAATGCTCTTTATTCGTCCAGAATTTTGCATTTTTAAATACAGGCTCATAACCTGTTCGGTCTTTATTCCACTGAATACTACCTCCACAATGGTCAAAATGAAGATGTGTCATAAACACATCGGTAATATCATCTTTATGAAACCCATTTTTTTGTAGAGATTTTTCGAGTGTATGGTCTCCCCACATATCATAATGGCTAAAAAACTTGTCTGATTGTTTATTTCCCATACCTGTATCAATCAAAATTAGGCGGTCGCCATCTTCAATTAATAAACTACGTGCAGCAAGGTCTATTCTGTTATTAGCATCGGCTGGGTTTGTTCTGTTCCAAAGTGCTTTTGGAACGACTCCGAACATAGCACCACCATCAAGCTTAAAATTACCAGTTTCTATTGGGTATAATTTCATACAAAAATTTCAATCTTGAAATTTAAGAAAATCAGAAAACATTAAACATTAATTAAGAGTTTTTAACGGTTGTTAAAATAAATAATTTTACAAGTGTGCCTTATAGTTAAGCCTCTTTCAGAAAATATTTTTTGCGTAACCAAAATGAAACTCTGACTAATAGAATAAGAGCGGGTACTTCTACTAAAGGGCCTATTACACCTGCAAATGCTTGACCAGAATTCAATCCGAAAACAGAAATTGCTACAGCAATCGCTAACTCAAAATTGTTTCCTGCAGCAGTAAAAGCAACTGCTGCAGTTTTATCATACGTTGCCCCCATGGCTTTAGTAAAGAAAAACCCAATAATAAACATTAGGGTAAAATAGATTAGTAATGGAATTGCAATTAGTACAATATCTTGCGGAATAGTTACAATTAATTCGCCTTTTAAAGCAAACATTACGAGTATTGTGAATAATAAAGCGATTAATGTAAGGGGAGATATGGTTGGGATAAATTTTTGCAAGTACCATTCTTCACCTTTTAATTTTACAAGAATTAACCTACTAAAAATTCCTAAAAGAAATGGTACTCCTAAATAAATTGCGACACTTTCTGCAATTGTGGCTATAGAAATATCAATTATTGCACCTTCAAAACCAAAATATGGTGGTAAAACGGTGATAAATAACCACGCATAAAAACTATAAGCAAACACTTGAAAAATACTATTTAAAGCAACCAATCCAGCTCCGTATTCGGTGCTACCATCCGCTAGGTCGTTCCAGACTAAAACCATTGCAACACAACGTGCTAAGCCTATTAAAATAAGCCCTACCATATATTCAGGGTAGCCTTGTAAAAAAGTGATGGCTAATACAAACATTAAAATTGGCCCGATAATCCAATTTAAAATTAATGAAATAGAAAGGATTTTTACATTTTTAAAAACTTTTGGGAGTAGTGCATAATTAACTTTTGCTAATGGTGGGTACATCATTAGAATTAAACCAATTGCAATCGGAATATTGGTGGAGCCACTATTGGCGCTGTTAATTAGCTTGGGAAAAGCAGGAATAAAGTACCCGAAACCCACTCCTAGAAGCATAGCAATAAAAATCCATAAGGTTAAATAGTTATCTAAAAAGCTTAATTTTTTATGAGATGCCATTTTTAAGATTTAATTTTTGAAAACACATAAAATAATTCTGTTGCAATTTGAATACTTCTTTCGGCATATTTTTCTGCTTGCTGAGGTGTATTATCAAATGCCTTAGGATCTTCAAAAGTAATAGGAATACGTTTTTCTGCTCCTGCAATAAATGGACATCCTTGATCTGCTGATGAACATGTTAGTATTGCAGCAAACTCTGATTGTGGGTTAAAACTATCATCATAGGTTTTAGAAAAGCCTATCAACGGAGCTTCATTCTCAGCATATTTTATACTATAAACTGGGTTTTTACCTTCAGAGAGTGTTTTAATTGTAAAACCTTGATTTTTTAATGTATCTGCTGCCATGGGAAATAAAGCTGTAGCTTCTGTACCACCAGAATAACAAAACACGTTTTTTATATTAAAGTGATGTGCCAATGTTTGTGCCCAAACTTGTGATAAATGACTTCGTCGAGAGTTGTGAGTACAAATAAAATTGATTCTTATCGATTGATCATTTGTAACCTTATCTTGAATATAATCAATAAGTGGTTGTAATGTGATTCTACGTTCTTTTGAAATTTCTTGTGGTTGTAAATTAGCAACTATAGTATTGATGCTATTAGAGAGTTTTGTTTTCATTTTTTTTATAGTATTTAACAACAGCCAGAATTAGGGTTACAGCTGTTTCCGTTTGCTATATCAGCCATTTTTAGTTTAGGTTTATCTTCAGGAATACCGCAGTTATCCTTAGCTAAACAGTCTGTTTGTTTTGTAGTCAGCAAAAAATTTGTTCCATTAAAGTCTAAACCAAACTTACCAATAGTATCGGCTTGGTATTCTACTTCAATTTCTAAATCACCCAGATTTAATATTTTTTCAGATAACTCGATAATACTTAGCAGCTTTTCAGGGTGTAACCTGTGGTCGTAATCGTCGGCACTCCATAATTGAAAATTAGCAACCTCTTCATTACGTACCGTACCACCACAATCAATAAAACTCTTTGTAATTTTACCTACTTCAGTAACATGAAAATGATTAGCAACTAACTCTCCATTTGGTAATTGAAAAGCAATTGTATCTAATTTTTGTAATTGGCTTTTAACTTCTGATAGTTTCATAAATATTATATTTTAATATGTTAACAACAATCGGTATTAGTAGTAAGGTCTTGGTCTAAAAAAGCAGTCATTATAGTTTTCATGGCTGTCCAGTTTTCTTTATGAATGCAATAGCATACACTAGTGCCTTCAATAGTGCCTTTTATTAAGCCCAAATGTTTTAATTCTTTTAAGTGTTGAGATATAGTGGGTTGTGCCAAGCCTATTTCATTTACTAAATCGCCACAAATGCATGCATTTATTTTAAATAGGTGTTGTAAAATAGCCACGCGAGCTGGGTGGCCAAATGCTTTCGCAAATAATGCTATTTGGTTTTGACTATCGGTGAATATTTCAGATTTAGCTAATCCCATTTGTTAATTAATTTGTTTATTGCAATATTACGATTAATATAGATACAATGAATATTTTTTTCATTTTTTTTATTAATCATATAGTTAATTATTGCTGATTAGGTAGTGTGATTTTGAATTTAGTACCTTCTTTGTCTTTAGATTCAACATTTATATTACCATTTATTTTAGCAACAATTTCTTTGATTACAAAAAGGCCAACCCCGGTACCCATAACCCTAGACGATACTCTGTAGAACATATCAAAAATTTTGTTGAGGTGCTCTTCTGGTATGCCAACACCATTATCAGAAACCTCAATTACAGCTTCTTTTACTGATGTATAAACTACAATAGTTATAACAGGGTTTGTTTTTTCAATATCATGATATTTAATTGCATTAGATATTAGATTATTAAGAATAATAGAAATTCTTTTAGTGTCAGAAAAGAAATTAACGTCTTCATTAATAGTTACAGCTATATTTATTTTGGCTCTATTTTCTAAGTACCATAAGCTTTCTAATGATTCGTTTATTAAAGTTCTGAATTCAATTTTTTCAGATGCGATATTTAAATGTTTATTTTGAGAATATTGTACTATGTCTCTAATAAAGCTATCTAACCTATCTACAGATTGTTCAATCATTTGAACTTTAAAAACCAAGCCATCTCCTTTTTCTTCACTTAATATAATTTTAATTAACCCCATAATAGAAGCTAATGGTGCTCTTAGCTCATGAGAGGCACTGTATACAAAACGATCTAACTCTGCATTAGTTTTTTTCAGTTCTATGTTTTGTGTTTCTAATTTTTGTTCCGCTTCTTTTCTTTTCGTATTGTCAATTATACTCATCAAATAGTTCGTCGAACTTTTTAATTTCAAAGATGTGATAGAAAATATAGTAGATCGTTTTTTCCCAGATTTTAAGGTGAAGGATATTTCTTTATCAAGCAACGACCCTTTTGTTGTTAGCTCTTCCCAATATTGGTCTCTAATTTCTTTTTCAGTAGAACTCAACAGGTCTGTTTCATCCATGGTTTTACCAATTAAATATTCTCTTTGTGTATTTAATAAATCGGCAAAAGCATCATTTGCTTCAATAACTTGTCGTTGTTTATTAAAAATTAACTTTCCGATTAGATTAGAATGAAAAGATTTATAAAATTTTTCTTCACTTTCTTTAGCGGCATCTTTTGCTGCTATGGTTTCAGTTATATCTAATAATGTTCCGTGTAATTTAGTTACTTTCCCTAATTCATTTTTTTCAACTTCCATTTCTACTAAAACAGTAGATTCTGACTTATCGCGACGAATAATTCTATGAGTATACGTTGTGCTTAACATCTCATTAGTTATTAATTCATTCATAAAATTGTCAGTGTCAAATCTATCATTAGGGTGTAACCTTTTGTTAACCGTTTCTAATTCTAGTTTAGTGCTTTTATCAATATCGTATATGGTATACATGCGGTCTGACCATTCTAGAAGTTGGTTTTCAAAATCCCAATTCCAATAACCGATTTTACCAATTCTAATGGCCGCTTCCATTTTTAATTTAGCATCTTGTATTTCTTTCTCTGATTTTTTAATTTCAGTAATATCTCTAAAATATATCGAGAGTCCTTCTTTTGAAGGATGAAAATTATGCTCAAACCACCTATTTAAATAAGGGCTTAAATTTTCTATAGATTTGTATTTTTGAACTGCCATTATATCAAAAAGCTCATCATAAAAATCAGATCCTTTGTACTTAGGGAATTCTTCCCAAAGGTTTTTACCTAATAGTTCATCTGGTTTTCTGTTTATAATTTCACCAGCTTTATTATTTATATATATAAAATTCCAATTTTTGTCTAAAGCAACAAAACCTTCAGAGATGCGCTCAGTCAATTCTTTGTATTTAAGCTCACTTTTCTTAACTATTTCGGTAGCTTTTTCTCTTTCGGTAACATCATGAATTATACCTTGGTAAAGATCATTAGGCATACGCTTAATACTAGTATCTGCATAAAAACAAGACCCATCATTACGGATTAATTTTCTTAGGCCTCTAACGGTAACTCCGTTAGCTAATTCCTCATAATTAAAGGGTACCGTTTTCCAATTTTCAGGATCTACAAATTTTGAAATTTTTTCTCCTAAAAATTCATTTTTCTCACTTCCAAACATTTTACAGAAGTGTGTATTTACAGATAATATTTTTGCTTTTATATCACATAAGAAAATACCATCAGAAGCTTCTTCAACTAATATTCTGTATTTTTCTTCGTTCTCTTTAATTTTCTCAATACTTTTTTGGGCAATAATTTCTAATTGCTTTCTATCTGTAATATCCCTACCAATAGATAAAATGTTTCCACTAGGAAGCATTTTTGCATTTTTTTCAATAAAGATTATTTTACCGCTTTTTTTGATTAATTGTTTTTCAAATAATACCTCTTCTCCATTTTTTATTCTAGATACTGTTTCATTAATTTCATCAAAACTATCTTTAGAGAACAAGGTGTCTCTAAAGTTTATTTTAAGTAATTCATCTTTAGAGTATCCAGTTAATTTACAAGCAGCTATATTTACCTCTAAAATATTGGTTTCTGTATCTGTAATAAAAATACCGTCAGAGGCATGTTCCAAAAACGCTCTATGCTTTTCTTCACTTTCAGATAATAAACGTGTTTTTTCCTTAACCTGCTTTTCTAGTAATAAAGGTTGCTTTATAAGATAACTAACGAAAAGACCAATTAAGATTGAAAATAAAAACCCTAAAATTGAAAGGAAAAATACATTGTAAAATGTAATGTTATTTGTTGAATTTATTTCAAGCTTCCACTGCCCTTTAGGTAATTTTAAAGGAACACTATATGTGTTTTTATCAAATTTAAAATTATTTGAAGAGAAAAATGATTGTTCAGATTTATCGGAGTTAATTTTTAAAAGTTTATAGGAATAAAGATTATTAGTTAAAGAGTTTTCATCGATTACACCTAATAGTTTTTTTAGGGTTATTGAGGCTCCTGTAAAACCGATAAAAACACCTTTTTTATATATAGGTCTTTTAATTACGAACCCAATACCACCTTGTTTTAGGTGTATTGGACCTATCATGTAATTACATTTTGCTTCAACAGAGTGCAAGGCACTTTTTTTCTCGATTGAATCACTTAAAATATTATAACCAATAATTTTTTTATTTTCTAAAGGGTATAGTTGCTCAACATGATAAGTGCTATCTGTTATAGAAAGTGCATTGATGTATTTATTTGTTTTTAAAAGTAACTCAGCAATAGAATCGAAATTATCTAGGCGGCTATTTTGTTCAAATAAAAAGCCTAATGTTTGTGTTGTATTACACCCTTGGTTAGAAACAATCTGAAATTCTTTTTGAAGCCATTTAGATTGTGCAATTACTTCTTGTTTTTGATTTGCTTTAAGAACCGTATATCTATTATAAGAAAAATATTGAGTTACAAAAAAGGTCAAAAGAAAAGCAATTAAACCAAATAGAATGGGGTTTTTGTAAAATTTAGACATTTAATTTAATTAATTGTTGAATTCGATTTGATTGATAAAACAAATTTATTCTAAAATACTGATAAAAGTTAACACTTTTTCTTACAACTAATGTAGTTTAAGTGTTTTTTTTAAATTACTATTTTTCCAAATGGAATTACAATCTTTAAATTTTATTGAAGAAGCTTAAATAATTGCTGACCGAAATAGATCATTGCTTTTATTTCTTTAACGCTCAATAGACGTTCTTTTTTTATAACGATGATAGAACAACCGTTAGATTCTATATGATAATATGGGTTACTTTCAAAAAATAGAATTAGATCATCTGTAAATAACTTTTTTATTTCAAACTCATTTTCTCCGCTTAAATAAAAGCGTTTATTAAAATCTTGATGGTCTTTAATATCTATATCTTTAAACCCAGCAAGGTTATATAATATTTCAATTAAGCCCTCTTTGTCTAAAGTAAAAATGGGTATCTCCTTTTTTAAATTAATATGTAAAACGGTAATTTTTACAACTTCTTTTGCAATAAAAGCGCCTTCTGTAAACTCAACATCAAACACACTTTTTTTATCAATTTTGTCTAACAAATTATTATAGAAATAACTAATTTCTCTTGTTTTGAAAAACACAAAATCAGATAAGAATTCTGTATTTCTGCTTTTATTCGGAATATAATCCCAGTTGTAATCTATAGCTGTTTTTTCAATATTTTTTTGTCTTTTAGTAAAGTAGTTTTCAATTGGTTTAAGAGCTACACTAGGTATTAGTTTACGAATAGCAAATGGGTGTCTTGAGTCTGTTTCATGTTTGTCTAAGCCAATAAATTCAATACTACCACCTTTTTTTGCGAAAGTTTGCGTATAGTTCTCAATACCTTCAAAACACGTATAATCTACAAAACTACACATAGAAAAATCTAAAATTACATTTTCATTTTCAGGTATAACATCAAGCTTATTTTTTAACTTATAAAAGTTTATAAAACTGCAATAATATTTAATACTAATATAATAGTTGCCTTCATTTGGCTCTTTAAACATTAAAATATTAGGCTTAAAAATATGGCTAAAGAAAAGTGTGAAACTTTTATTTATGATGATATGAATAATAAATGTAATTAATATACCTGCGCTAATACCCGTCATTAAATTGGTAAACAATGTGGTAAGTAGTGTCGTTAAGAATATTACAACTTGTTCTTTACCAATTTTAGCAATTTTTTTAAATGTTTTTGGTGTTGCTAACTTGTAGCCTGTATAAACTAATATTGCCGCTAATGCAGCCAAGGGAATACTTCTTAATTGATCTTGAAAAAGAACAACAAATAGCACTAAGAAAAAGGCATGAAAAAAGTTAGCCGACCTATTCGTAGCATTATTATTTACGTTTACAGAGCTTCTTGCTATAACAGTAACAACATTTAACCCACCTAAAAGTCCGCTTATTGTAGTTGCTAAGCCAAGTGCTTTCAAATCATTATTTACGTTTGACCTTCTGTTTTTAGGGTCCAATTTATCTACAGCTTTAATACTCAGTAAAGATTCTATACTTGCAATAAAAGTTAGTGCAAACACAGCCATTAAAAACTTTTGAGTATATACAATAGAGAAATCAGGAAAAGCCATTGAGCCAAAAATATCGTCAGGTATAGTTACTAAAAATGAAGCCTCAACAGGGTATGGTACATTTATAGCTTTGTAAACATAGCTTAACCCAACCGTTAAAATTAAAATCCACATAGGAGCGGGAATCAATTGAAAGTATTTATTTCTAATTTTAGAATAAAAAACCATTATAAGTAAACTTATAATACCAATTAAAGCAACAATTAACTGGCTAGAATTACTATCTGTAAATAGCTCTAAAAGGCCGCTAGGTATCTGTAATAATAAAGATATAATGCTTCCATGTTCATTATTATGACCTATCATAATATGAAATTGTTTTGATAAGATGCCTAACCCAATGGCGGCAAGCATGCCTTCAATTGCCGAAGCAGGAAAAAAATCGGCTAGTCGTCCCATTTTTAAAAAGCCCAATATTGAAATAAAAATTCCAGAAAAAACTACCGCGGCGATGGTATATAGGTAACCTTGGTATAAATCACCATTTCCTAAAGTTGTTATCGCTCCTAAAACAACAACTACTAAACCGTTACCTGGCCCAGTAATAGTAACATTAGAGCCTCCAAAAATAGAAACAATAATACCACCAACAACAGCAGCAATAATACCAGATATAGGAGGTGCCTCACTCGCAATTGCTAACCCTAAACCTAATGGTAGCGCAATTAAGGATACGACGAACCCAGCAAAAATATTTTTGGGTAAATCTTTAATAAATAAAGTACTTTTTTTTTGTTTAGACTTCAATTTGGTCTTCTAATAATTAATAAGTCGGTAGGTAAATCTGATAAAATATACTCAATATCATGAGGGAATATTCGGTCTATCAACCTTGTTTTTTTCGGGGCATTCATAATTAATAAATCAGCACGAATTACCTCAGCATAATGGCCTATAGAATAACCGCGTTCTCCAAAAATATTTTGACTTTTTATGCGCAAATTTTTACTATACTCGTCGCATTGGTTATTTATAATTTTTCGGACACGGGACTCTTCTCTATTCTTAAGTCTTTCTTTAATAATATTAGCTTTTTTAAGAGATTTGTCATCTTCAACAATAACTTGTATTTCTTTTTGAAGAATTTCTTCGACAATAGTTAATTGTTGGGCTCCTAAAGCATTTGCAACATAAAATGCATCAGCAATAGCCAAAGGTGTATCAGGTTCATCTAAACCATTTACAACAATGTTTTTACAAGCAATTCTTTTCAGAGAAGGCTTTATTAAAAGCATCACAGAACAACATACTTTACGGGTTAGTTTACGGGCTATAGAGCCTACATAAAATTGATAAACATTCTCATGTTGTAATGCACCGAGTATTAGTAAATCTATATTTGATGTTTTACATATTTTAGTAATAACCTCAATGGGGTCGCCAGATTTCCATTGTATTTCTACAGATAAATTATCGACCTGAATGTTTTTTATAATAGCATTAATTTTATTAATTTTTTCTTCTGTTTTTTCACCTACGTGAAGCAAAATTAATTTTGCATTAAAAAAAGTCGTAATTCTAGAAGTTTCTTCAATATTAATATGAAGTTTTGGTGAAAAGGCAAATCCAAAAAGTATAGTTTTAAAGGGGTGGATTTTTTCTTTCATTTAATTTTTATGGTATGATTTTAACAAGGTAAAGTGCTTATGTTAAAGCAACATTATTAAAATCAGATAGAGATATCTATATCTTGATTTTTTAAATTTATAACAATGAAATTGATTAAATGGGGTATATAGGATTTAACTTAAAAAAAATATAGGAGTAAGCTATTATAATTACTGGGTTTTTGAAATAAAAACAGTATTTTTCAAAAAAAATATTTTATGCTTGAACTTGCTGGAATTGTTATACTTGGAATAATAGCGCAATGGGTTGCTTGGAGGCTAAAATTACCTGCAATTTTACCTTTAATTTTAATTGGATTACTGGTAGGGCCTATATCTACTTTCTTTACAGAAGATGGTTTAAAATTGATAGAACCGATTTGGAATGGAGAAAAAGGACTTTTTCCAGGGGATAGCCTATATTACTTTGTCTCTCTAGCAATTAGTATTATTCTTTTTGAAGGAGGGTTAACATTAAAACGAGATGAAATTAAAAATGTTGGACCAGTAATTACAAAATTAATTACATTAGGTAGCCTAGTTACATTTTTTGGTGCAGCTATAGCATCTCATTATATTTTTGACTTAACGTGGCAAATTTCATTTTTATTTTCAGCTTTAATAATTGTAACAGGTCCTACTGTAATTACCCCAATACTAAGAAATATTCCCTTAAAAAAAGATATTTCTACTGTTTTAAAGTGGGAGGGAATTTTAATAGATCCAATAGGAGCGTTAGCAGCAGTATTGGTTTATGAGTTTATTAGTGTTGGCGAAGGGCAAGCTTATACTCAAACAGCTTTAATTGAGTTTGGTAAAATTCTACTTTTTGGTACAACGTTTGGTTTTACGTTTGCACATGCATTAACATTTTCGATAAAAAAGAATTTTATTCCGCACTATTTATTAAATGTTGTATCACTTTCATTGGTATTATTAGTTTTTGTAATGTCAGATGTTTTTGCTCATGAATCAGGGCTATTAGCTGTAGTTGTTATGGGTATGGTTTTGGGTAATATAAATTTACCTAATTTAAAAGAACTCTTATACTTTAAAGAGTCTCTTAGCGTCTTGTTAATTTCGATACTATTTATATTACTCTCGGCAAATATTAATATTAGTGATTTAGAGCTTATTTATAACTGGCAAACAGTTTCTTTATTTGCTATTATTATACTGATAATTAGACCATTAGGTGTTTTTATTAGTACAATGAACTCTAATTTAAAATTTAACGAAAAGTTATTTATTAGTTGGGTTGGCCCACGTGGTATTGTTGCTGCAGGTATAGCATCGTTGTTCGGGTCAAAACTTTTGGCAAGTGGAGAAAAAGGAGCTGATTATATTACGCCTTTGGTTTTTATGATTGTATTAGGGACAGTTTTATTGAATGCTACAACAGCACGATTGTTTGCAAAATTAGTAGGTGTGTTTTTAACTAAATCAGAAGGGATACTTATTATAGGAGCCTCAAAAGTATCAAGATTAATAGGTAATTATCTTCAAGAAAATGATCGACATGTTGTTTTAATCGATAACAACCAAACTAATGTAGACAAAGCCAAGAAAATTGGTTTAGAAGCTATGGCAGCAAATATATATTCTGATACGTTAACGGATAATATAGAGTTAAATGATGTTGGTTATTTAATGGCTTTAACAGGTAATTCTGATATAAATAAATTTGCGATTAATAAATTTACAAAGCATTTTGGGGAAAACGGGTCATTTAGGCTTGTTACAGATGATGAAATGAATGATCCACAGGATAACCCGAAAGTTGGTTTATTTTCTCATACAGATGACTTTATTAAGTTAACAGAAACAGTTAGGCAATACCCATCTATTCATGAAATAGAGTTGACGTCAACTGAGCATTATAATAGCTTAATAGAAATTACAAAAGCAGATAATAATATAATTCCAATATTTTTAAAGACTGATGATGGTGATTTAAAAATCATTCCTTCTTTTAGTGAAGAATTTGAAGATATTAAAGAAGGTTTTAAATTGGTTTATTTGGGGAAGATGTTTGATATCGAAAAGTCCGTTCAAGAAACTGACTTAGAAGAAGTTAAGGGTAAAGAGTAGTTTTTAGTTTTTTGCATGTTTAGATATAGAAAAAAGCCTATTTTTATAGCAAATAACCTTAGCGAAAACATTTTTTATGAAAAAAACAATTTTATTCTCAACACTAATTTTAAGTATTTTTATTTCTTCTTGTAATAAAGATGATGATGGTAGTTGTGAAACTTGTGATATATCAGATACAGCAATAACGGCATGTGACAATGGCGACGGTACAGTAACTATAAGTGATGGTAACGAGTCGGAAGTACTATCAGAAGAAGATCTTGATGGTGTAAGTCCTGAACTTTTTATTCAGTTTTTATGTTCTGATGATTTTGATTTAGGCTCGTAAAAAATGAACAAAAAAAAGGCTATATAATTTATATAGCTTTTTTGTTTTTTAGTCATTCAGTTTTAAAACTGCCATGAATGCTTCCTGTGGCACTTCTACATTACCAACTTGACGCATACGTTTTTTACCTTTCTTCTGCTTTTCAAGTAATTTACGTTTACGAGAAATATCACCACCATAACATTTTGCAGTAACATCTTTACGTAAAGCCTTAGTTGTTTCTCTTGAGATAACTTTTGCTCCAATAGCTGCTTGAATAGGAATATCAAATTGTTGGCGAGGAATAAGTTCTTTTAATTTTTCGCACATTTTCTTTCCGATATTCACTGCATTATCTGCGTGTATTAATGCAGAAAGGGCATCAACAGGTTGTGCATTTAATAATATATCTACACGAACTAATTTAGAAGCTCGCATACCAATAGGTGTATAGTCAAAAGAAGCATACCCTTTAGAAACTGTTTTTAATCGATCGTAAAAATCGAATACAATTTCAGCCAAAGGCATATCAAAATTAAGTTCAACACGCTCTGTAGTTAAATAGGTTTGATTTGTAATCTGGCCCCTTTTTTCAATACAAAGAGACATTACATTACCTACAAAATCAGCTTTTGTTATAATTGTAGCTTTAATATATGGTTCTTCAACACGATCAATACTGGATGGGTCAGGTAAATCAGTTGGGTTATTTACAATTAATGCTTCATTAGGGTTTTTACGAGTATAGGCATGGTAGCTAACGTTTGGTACCGTAGTAATAACCGTCATATTAAACTCACGCTCTAAACGTTCTTGAATAATTTCCATATGTAGCATTCCTAAAAACCCACAACGAAAACCAAAACCAAGTGCGGCACTACTTTCTGGAGCAAAAACTAAAGAAGCATCGTTTAATTGCAACTTCTCCATTGAGGCTCTAAGTTCTTCAAATTCGTCAGTATCTACAGGGTAAATACCAGCAAATACCATAGGTTTTACATCTTCAAACCCTGCAATAGCATTTTTTGTTGGGTTGATTGCATCAGTAATCGTATCACCTACTTTTACCTCACGGGCATCTTTTATTCCTGTAATTAAATATCCAACATCACCAGCTTTAATTACTTGCTTAGGGTGTTGTACTAGTTTTAATGTTCCTACTTCATCAGCAAAATAATCACTATCGGTAGCAACAAATTTTATTTTTTGTCCTTTTTTAATTTGACCATTAATAACTCTAAAATAAGTTTCTACACCTCTAAAAGGGTTATAAACAGAATCAAAAACTAAAGCTTGTAAAGATTCATCAGGATTACCTTTTGGAGCTGGTATACGCTCAATAATAGCAGATAATATTTCTTCAATACCAATACCTGTTTTTGCACTTGCAGGAATTACTTCACTTGGGTCGCAACCTAATAAATCTACAATATCATCAGTAACCTCTTCAGGGTTTGCACTTGGTAAATCTACCTTATTTAGTACCGGAATAATTTCTAAATCATTCTCAAGAGCTAGGTACAAATTACTTATTGTTTGTGCTTGTATACTTTGTGCTGCATCTACAATTAAAAGAGCACCTTCACAAGCGGCAATTGATCTTGAAACTTCATAAGAAAAATCTACGTGACCAGGAGTATCAATCAAATTAAGGATGTACTGTTCTCCTTTGTAAGTATAATCCATTTGTATTGCATGACTTTTAATCGTGATTCCACGCTCACGCTCTAAGTCCATACTATCTAATAGTTGTTCTTTTTTTTCTCGATCCGTAACAGAACCAGTAAATTCTAACAACCTATCAGCCAATGTACTTTTACCGTGGTCAATGTGTGCAATTATGCAGAAGTTTCTAATGTTTTTCATGTATGCTGAATAAGTTTCAGTAATCAATTTTATTTTTTGGCCTACCATATAATGGTAAGTCAAGTAATTGCAAATATAATTCTTTTGTATGCTATTAAATTAAAGAGCACTATAAATATATTCAAATGTTAAAAAAGTATGTAAGAAGATAAATCTTTACAAGATGTGTAATCAAATACTTAAAAAAAAGTTAAATTTGAAAACCCTTAAACCTCCAATTCCTTTGTACAAAAGCATCAGATTTATAGTAATACTATTTTCGTTTTCATTTCAATACCTATCAGCACAAGTATTTGAGATAAAAGGAAATGTAGTAGATATTAGTGGTGATCATATACCATATGCAAATGTTTTTATTTTAAGTTCAATAGATTCGACAGTTGTAAAAGGCTCTTCTGCAGATGAAAATGGCTTTTTTATTATAAGTGCTGTTGTGGCAGAAACTTATTTTTTACAAGCAAGTTATGTCGGAAAAAAATCTGAGCTTACACGTATTAATATTTCTGAAGATTTAAATATTGGGACAATTAGTATAACAGATAATAGTGAAGAACTTGATGAGGTTGTTTTAATACATAAACAACCAATATTAGAGCGTAAAGCAGATAGAATTATATTTAATGTTGAAAATACAGTAATTTCTCAAGGGAGTAGTTGGGATATTTTAAAAAAGACACCAGGAGTAATTTCAACTCAAGATAAATTACAGATTAGAAACAAAGATGCTACCGTTTACTTAAATAATAGAAAAATACAACTATCTGCTGATGAGGTTAAAAATTTACTTGATGGTTTTTCAGGTGTAAATATTAAATCTATAGAGGTTATACATAACCCACCTGCTGAGTTTGATGCCGATGGTGGTCCAGTTTTAAATATAATTACGAGTAAAAATATTATACCAGGGTATAAGGGTAGTATTAATGCAACTTATACTCAAGCTATTTTACCTAAATATGCAATTGGTACGAGTCATTATTTTAAAACAGATAAATTAAATGTGTTTTTAAATTACAATATCAACCCTAGAAGAGAATTTAAAAAAGAAGATAGCGGAGTGAATTATTTTAATAATTCAAATACTATCTATTCTAGTTGGGATACAAACTTCAAAAGAAAAACAAAGTCACAAGCACAAAATGCAGCATTGATATTAGATTATGATTTTAATGATAAAAACTCTTTAAACATTAATTCTACACTTTCGTTTTCACCCAATAAGGAATTTAGTAATAGTTTAGAGAGCAAAATTAAAAACGGGCAACAACAGCTAGACTCTATTTTAATAACAACTAGTAATTTAGAAAATACAACTACTAATTTTGCCTTAGATGCTACATTCGAACATAATTTTGATAAAGAAGGAGAATCAATTGCGTTTAATGGGCATATAACTAAATTTAAATCAGACCAAGATCAAGCTGTTTTTTCTAAGTATTATTTGCCAAATGGGGACTTAAATAGGTCTTTTGATTTTTCTACAAATTCAAAACAAGATATTCAAATTGCAATAGGGCAAGTAGATTTTATTTCTACGATAGGAAAAATGCCTATAAGTAGTGGATTGAAATTTTCTTCAATAAAATCAACAAGCGGGATAGATTATTTTAATATAAATGAATCGGTAGCTGTACTTAACACAACATTATCTGATAATTTTCAATATGATGAAATTATTTACGCAGGTTATTTTAATGTTGAAAAAGATTGGGAGAAGTGGTCGTTGAAAGCTGGTGTTAGAGGAGAGCTAACAAACGTTTTAGGAAAATCTGTTGTATTAAATACAAGTACGAAACAAAATTATTTTGAATTATTTCCTTCATTATTTTTACTTCACTCCCCATCAGAAAATAATAGTTTTTCATTTGATTATAGTAGAAAATTAACAAGACCTAAATATCAAGAGTTAAACCCATTTCGATATTTTTCAAATGAAAATTCTTTTACTTCTGGTAATCAAAAACTAACAGCTGTATTTAGTAATAATTTCAACCTTAATTACTCTTTAAAAGATACCTATTTTTTTGATTTTTATTACCGCGATAACGGTAAGGGTATAGAAACGTTAGTTTTTCAAAACAATCAAAATCAAACAATAAGAGAGAGTGAACAAAATGTTTTTTCTAGCAAATCTTATGGTTTAGATTTTACATATAATAATTCTATTACTGATAAATGGTTTGTTTCATCGTATATCTCTGCCTTTTCTGAAAAGATAAGTTTTTTAGCTGAAGAAAGTAATAATCTAATTTTTACAAAAAAAGTAGAAGGCTTGTACGCTCAATTAGCAAACTATTTGACATTGTCTAAAGATGGTACACTTACAGGAGAACTTAGTTTGTTATATTTTTCTGGTTTTTTAATTGGCTCTTATGAATTCTCTGAAACAACAAATTTATCGGTAGGTCTGCGTAAATCATTATGGAATAAAAAAGCTGTTATATCTATTACTGCAGATGATCTTTTTGGTAATGTAAATCCTATATTTACTTCATCATATTTAAATCAAGATAATTACAGAAATAGTAGGCCTGAAACACAATTTGTAAGTTTTGGGTTCACTTATAATTTTGGAAATTATAAGTTACGAGACAATAAAAAGGATGTTGATAAAAACGAAAGAGATAGAATAGAATAAGTGTTTAAATTAAAAATAGAATGATCTCTTGTAAAACAACAAATAAATTCAGAGTTATATCTTCCTAAAAATATGTAATTTTGCGCTTTCTTAAATACAATAGCTTTGCCAAAAATAGGAGACATACAATTACCTGACTTTCCATTATTACTTGCACCTATGGAAGATGTAAGTGATCCTCCATTTAGAGCTTTATGTAAAGAACAAGGGGCTGATGTGGTGTATACTGAGTTTATTTCTTCAGAGGGATTAATTCGTGATGCAGCAAAAAGTGTCATGAAATTAGATATTTATGAGAAAGAAAGACCAGTTGGTATACAGATTTTTGGCGCAAATTTAGATTCCATGTTACAATCTATTGAGATTGTTGAAAAGTCGAATCCTGATATTATCGATATTAATTTTGGATGCCCTGTAAAAAAAGTAGTTAGTAAAGGTGCTGGAGCAGGTATTTTGAAAGATATAGATTTGATGGTGTCACTTACCGAAGCAATGGTAAAGCATACAAAGCTACCCATTACAGTAAAAACACGTTTAGGTTGGGATGAAAGTTCTATAAAAATTGTTGAGGTTGCAGAGCGCCTACAAGATGTTGGTTGCGCTGCCATTTCAATTCATGGTAGAACACGTGTTCAGATGTATAAGGGCGATGCTGATTGGGCACCGATTGCTGAGGTGAAAAATAACCAGAGAATGCATATTCCTGTTTTTGGAAATGGAGATGTGAATACTCCGGAAGCTGCAGTGAAAATGCGTGACGAATTTGGTTTAGATGGGGCGATGATTGGTAGAGCAAGTATTGGCTATCCATGGTTTTTTAAAGAGGTAAAACACTTTTTTGAAACAGGTACTCACTTAGCACCACCAACAATGGAAGAACGTATAGATGCTGCCCGTAGGCATTTACAAATGGCTATTGATTGGAAAGGGGAAACACTGGGTGTTTTTGAAACCAGAAGGCATTATACAAATTACTTTAAAGGAATTCCTAACTTTAAAGAATACCGTATGAAAATGGTTACTAGTGACCATTCCGTAGATGTTTTTAAAACATTTAATGAGGTTGCGGATAAATTTGGAGATTACGAGTTTTCTTAAAACTTAAGAAAGTAATTGTTTATTAATTCTACTGCTTGATATTTTAGAAGCAATAACACCTAAAATTGTAATTGTAGCTAATACAATTAATATGTTTTGTAATTGAAATTCTACAGGATAGGCTAGTTCAGCACTTATTTTAAGCCATTCAAATGTTATTTGAGACCATATTAGTAGCGTTCCTAAAACAACGCCTATAAGCCCACCCATAAAAGTTACAATTACACCTTGTACAAAATATATACGCCTTAATTGTTTTATGGTTGTGCCTAAACTATATAAAGTTTTTGAATTTCCTTGTTGGTCTAATATCATCATTATAAAAGCCCCAACAACGTTGAATAATGCTATAATTAGTACAAGCGTAAAAATTAAATAAGTTGCTAAATTTTCAGTATTTAGCATTTTGTATAACGTACCGTTTAATTCTTTTCGATCTTTTAAAATTATATTTTCATCAAGAATATTAAGAATATTTTTTCTAACAGTAGCTGCGTTGTCATTCTCAGAAAATCTGAAGTTAATACCAGAAACTTGCGTACTATCTTTTTCAAACAAGGCTTGAGCAAAAGCTAAATCTGCAAAAACATATTTGTTATCCAATTCCGCTTCAACAGCATATACACCGCTAACAACAACTGGGGCTGTATTAAAAAAATTAGCATTCGGTCCTTGTTGTGTTAGCGATTGTGTTCCTGGTTTAGGAACTAACATTTCAAGCGGACTTCGGTAATTATTAATATTTAATCCTAATAGGTTGGCAATACCAATACCAGTAACTACTTGTTGCTCATTAAACCAAGTGCCTACGTAAAGTGTGCTATCAATACCAGTAACTTTATTGTAATTTTCGTCAACACCTTTTATATATGCAATATGGTCTTTTTGCTTAAAAGTAAGGTACACCCTGTCTTGTAATTCTTTGGAGTATGCTGTAATTCCATCTAAGTTTGCTAATTTCTTTTCTTGTGTTTCAGAAATAGAAAAGAATTTACCAATTTCAGGTAAAGCTTTTAAGTCAGGGTCGAAAGAGTTAGTATAAGAAAGGCTAAAAGTTTTTAACCCAGCAAAACCCGATAGTACAATAAAAAGCGCTGCAGAGCCTATAACAATTACGCAGAAAGTAACAAGGTTAATAATATTAACAGCACTTTGCTTGCTTTTAGACCTAACATAACGTTTGGCGATGTACAGCGGAAAATTCAATAGTTATGATTTTTTTCTTTTCTCTAATAAATCAGGATTAGAAATAGGGTTATCTACACCTTTTAAAGATTTTTCGATTCCATCAATATATTCTAAAGAGTCATCTAAAAAGAATAAAAGTTCAGGCATACGTCTTAATTGATTTTTAGTACGCTGTGCTAATTCATGCTTAATTAAAGGTTGGTTTGATTTTATACCCTCCAACAGTTCATTAGCTCCTTTATTCGGAAATATACTTACATATACCTTCGCAATAGAAAGATCTGTTGTTACAATTACTTTTGATATAGAGATTAAAGTACCCTTAAGTCCTCCATCGATAGCTGCTCTTTGTAAGACATCGGCAATATCTTTCTGTATAACGCCGCCTATTTTTTTTTGTCTTTGTGTTTCCATGGCACAAAAATACACAGATTTATTCTGTATTTTAGTGCAATTCTATTAGATACTGCTATAAATGAAGAAAATTGAACACATTGGCATCGCTGTTAAAGACTTAAATGTATCAAACAAGCTATTTAGTAAGCTATTAGGAGTTTCGCATTATAAAGAAGAAGAGGTGCTTTCAGAGCATGTTAAAACATCTTTTTTTAAAAGAGGACCTAATAAAATAGAACTTTTAGAGGCAATTGATAACGAGGGACCAATAGCACAATTTTTAGAAAAAAAAGGAGAAGGCGTGCATCATATCGCTTTTGAGGTAGATGATATTGTTGCAGAAATAATACGTTTAAAAAAAGAAGGCTTTACGATTTTGAATGAAACGCCAAAAAAAGGAGCAGATAATAAATTAGTAGCTTTTGTGCACCCTAAAAGCTCAAATGGAGTATTGATTGAATTATGTCAGGATGTTTCAAAAGAGATGTAAAAAATTGTATTACAGCGTTTTAAAGGGTGATTTTAGATGTGCAATATTTTTTCTGAAAAAGAATGCTTGCAACGTACAAAAATAAATAGTAATATTGCATCCGCAAATTGCCGGTCCTATAGCTCAGTTGGTTAGAGCACCTGACTCATAATCAGGTGGTCCCTGGTTCGAGCCCAGGTGGGACCACAGCAACAAAGACAAGCCTTTCGAGAAATCGAGAGGCTTTTTTGTTTTTTGCGGAGTACAACATATGCACAACACATGTTCTTTTTTTATTTTAGATTTATTAAATAATTCAAATAAAAAAAATAAAATGTCTAAAAGAACTTACGAATTTGCACACTTCCTAAGTAACGAGCAATCTAAATTAGATCGTTACATGAATGATAGAGTTTTTGCTACTGAAGAAACGGTGATATTTTTTTTAACAAAATCTATATTTATTTATGGAATCCTACTTGGTATTTCATACGGTAAGCATGAACCTTTCTACATTCTTTTATATTCATCATTATATACTCTCATAGCTTATGGTTGTATAAAATTATTACAAGTTAAATATGATTATTTAAAAATTCGTAGTTCTAATTTTTTGGGCAGTAAATTAAGGTCATTTAACAATAAAAAAATGAATTTCGAAGTATTAGGAATGCATGAAAAAGACTCTAATAATTTTAAAAATTTAATTAAAGGATATGAAATTTCGGAAAAAATTAATTTTATAGCTCCCAACAAAAGTAAAAAAGGAGCTAATAACTCAGTTTTATTTACCATCATTAATCATGTTGCATATTCAGGTATAACGAAAATGGATAGAGAAGAATTGTATAATAAATTAGATAATCATTTTTTAATGGCTAATGAAAATATGAAAAAAGGTAGTTTCAAAACACTTTATTCTATATGGATTAATGAAAAGGATGAAAAGAAACTAGAAGAAAGAAGACAATTAATAAAAAAAATATTCTCTACCCATTAATAATATATTAATTTAAGATTAATCAATATTAACATATTGATTTAGTGTCATTTGCTGTCATATGTTTGCTGTTCAATGTGAACGGCCATTCACTTATTTTTAATTCAAAAACATTAATTATGGATAAGGAAAACAATATGATTGAGATTCTATTAGATATCAAAACTCTTTTATCTTACAATAAAAAGGTTTTAAATATTGATGATTTAGCTAGTTACACTGGCTTATCAAAAAGTAAGCTTTACAAGCTATCAATGCTCAATTTAATACCTACTGGGTCTAATGAACACATTAGGCAAAAGTTTTTTAATAAAGAAGCGATTGATGAATGGTTGTTGGGAAAACCAAACGTTTCAGACGAATTTCTTGAGCAACAAATAAATGCTCAATTATTGAAAAATAAAAAGAACTAATCTTCTCTTTACTTCATAAATAAAAAAAGCGCAACTGCTCTTAAACTAGTTACGCTTTAAATTTCTTCAAAACAGTATTAACTACCGTATTATCTAAGACAAATATACGGATAATTTCATTGAATATGCCTGACATGCCATATTTAAGGATAGGTACATCCTATTATAAAATTGTTCAAGTACCAACCATCAATAATCAATTTACAGAGTCATTAATTAAATGGGATGTTTCTACTATTATACAAGATTATGGAAGGAAGTACTTAGATCAAATTACCAAGTATCATGGAAAAATATGCTTTCCAAATCATTTTGACTTTTCTAAAGAGATTCATGGGTTTTACAATACGTACTCCCCTTTAAATCATGCTCCAAAAAAAGGACAAGTTGAAAATACAATAGTGTTTTTTAAACATATTTTTGGTTCGCAATTTGAACTGGGATTGGATTATTTTAAACTACTATATGAGCAACCTTCGCAAATATTACCTGTATTATGTTTAGTGAGCAAAGAACGTTCGACAGGTAAAAGTTCTTTTTTGAAATATTTAAAAGAAGTATTTGGACATAATATGAGCTATTTAGATAGTCATTCTTTAAATAGCAATTTCAACTTGGATTGGGGGAACAAATTGTTACTAGGTTTAGATGAAGCTTTTCTTCAAAAAGAAGAAATAACTGAAAAAATAAAATACTTATCAACTTCCAATAAAAATAAAATTGAAGCCAAGGGTAAAGAACGTTTTGAAGTGGACTTCTTTGGTAAGTTTATTATGTGTAGCAATAAAGAAGATTCTTTTATAAAAATAGATTCTGATGAAATTAGGTTTTGGGTTATAAAAGTTCCAAAACTTACCTATGAAGATGTGAATTTTCTAAATAAGCTGATTGATGAAATCCCGGCTTTTCTCCACTATGTAAAAAATAGAAAATTTGCTAGTGAAAGAAAAACTAGAATGTGGTTTACTTCTCAACAAATTTACACTCCTGCCCTTAAAAAATTAGTAAACAATAATAGAAATAGGGTTGAAAAAGAAATAGCACATCTTCTTTTAAGTGTTATGGAAAAATTTGAGTTAGATGAAGTGAATTTTTGTTTGATGGATTTACTAAATGCACTTAGCAAAACTAGAATAAAAACGGATTTAACACAGCTTCGTTTATTATTAAAAAAAGACTGGAAAATTGAACAAAAAAACAACTCTTTTAATTATCAAAAGTTTGTGATCCTTAGTGATGGAGAAATCATACTTCTGGAAACTAAAGGACGGTATTTTACCATAAAAAAAAGTTTTTTGAGTAAAAACTTTGATGATCTGATGACGGAGTAGTCTTTATATACTCTAAACTCAGTAATAGTAAGGGTTTATGCCGTCATCAAAAGGGTCATCAAAGCGTCATCAAAAAAAAAGTTGATGACAGAAAATAAAAAATGTTGATGATCTGATGACAAGTTGATGACGAGCTTAAGTACTATGAATAAAGGGCTAATATGTGATTTGTCATCAGATCATCAACTTTCAGACATTTTTAAACTGCACTAAATACTAACTTATGAATTGTAATAAAGCAAAACAAATAGATCTTGTTTCATACTTAAAAAAGCAAGGTTTTAAGACTGGTAAAACTACTTCAAATGAGGTTTGGTTTTACTCTCCATTTAGAGGAGAAAAAACACCTTCTTTTAAGGTAGATTATTTGAAAAACGTTTGGATTGATTTTATTGATCATAAAGGTGGAACAATCATAGATTTTGTAATGATCTATAATAATTGTTCGATAGCAGAAGCCCTATCTATTTTATCGAAAGATTCTTTTTCTTTTCACCAGCAACCTAAATATAGACCAGTAAGCAAAAAGCCAACTTATTCAATTAAAAAAATTACAGAATTAACAAATCAGAGATTACTCGATTATCTAATTAATAGAAAAATCGACTTACAATTTGCAAAACGATTCTGTTTTCAAGTTTACTATTCCTTTTCAAATGGAAAAGAACTGTATGGAATAGGATTTATGAATGATGTTGGAGGAATAGAAATTGTAAATATTTATACCAGGCATTACCGAAAAATATGTTTAGGAAAAAAAGAAATAACGACGATAAATAATAACTCTAATGTTGTTTCATTATTTGAATCCTGGTCTGATTACCTATCCTATTTGACCTTGAAAAAACAAATACCTCAAGAAAGTTTTATCATTCTCAACTCTACTTCTTTAGCCAAAAAAGCGATTAGTTTGTTGCATGATTATTCCATAATAAAAACTTTTTTTGACAATGATGAAGCTGGAGATATTGCAACTAATCTTTTAATAGAAAACTATCAAAACAAAGTTATAGACAATAGAATTCATTATAAAAGTTACGATGATTTGAATGATTATTTAATGAAACCCAAGTAACATTTTAGAGTATTTAAACCCTGTAATAAAACAAGTTTTCCATAATTAAACTTTGAACGCTAGTATGTGTTAAGAAATTAAGCAAGTTGAACAGGGGTTTCGTTACTCTACACCCCTATTTTCAACTTGCCCTACGGGGTTTAAAACGTTGATTTTAAGTCGTTTATATTGAACAATAATAATATAACAAGTTATAACATAATTATAAAAATATAACTAACTAACTGATTTTCAGTAATAAAAAGTATAAAATGAAGAAAAAAAGCATTTTGATTAAAGAATTTCACCATAAAGAACTAGTTAAAATATCAAATGTATTTGGTGTTCCATATGGAGATTTAGTTCAATCTATGATTTTGTATTTTAAACGAACAGGCATTAATCCAGTAGAAGCAATTAATGAAAATCCTGCAACAATGGTAAAGGCCTTAGATAAGCGAATTGTATCTTTTTTAAAAGTACAAGAACGAGATATTTTAAAACCTTTACGTAGCGAATCTTTTCAATACTCTAATGAACAAAAAAAACAAATTTCAGAGCTGTCAACATGGATAAAGGATGTTGTAGTTAAGCTAAATGATTATGATAATCATAGAACAAAATTGATTACGTCTGAATTAGATAAACTTGAAAAAAAGTTAGAACGGCAACAGAAAGCTTTTATCGAACTAGCTAAATTAATAGACATTAAAAACAAATCTGGAATTAAAGAAACTCTTAAATCTATTTTTGAATAATGCCTATCAGTAAACCACATAGTACGTTGGGCGCTACAAATACATCTAGTTGTGTTGATTTAGCATTGTATCTAGAAAAAGAGAATAATGAATTAGATCTTTTGCAACAGAAAGTAATAAGTAGTCTAGAAAAAATAGCCCTTGAAAAAAGAAAACAATTCTTTTTTACCCATTCTGAAAATAATATTAGTACGAACGAAGTCATTTCAACTATCGATAATAATATTAAACGATTAGGTAAAAAAGATGCGAAATACTTTGCTCCCACCATAAATTTTAGTCCTCAAGAACTAAAACATATACTATCAACAATTACAAATAAAGTAGATATTGAAAATGTATGGGCGTTAAATGATAATGAATACATCAGTTTTAACGATAAAATCAAGGAATATACGAAGGAAATTATGAGCAACTATGCAAAGAACTTTAATAGAGCAGACAAAGGGCTTAAAACAGGTAATGATCTAGTTTATTTTGGGAAGATTGAACATTTTAGAAAATTTAAAGGAACAGATGAAGAGGTTTTAAATAAAACTTATAAAGCTGGAGATTTTAAGCCTGGAATAAATTCGCATGTCCATTTAATAGTTAGTAGAAAAGATAAGACGCAACGTTTAAAATTAACACCTACAACTAAAGAACGTTCAACAACAAGAAGCATTGGAGGTAATACCTATCATGTTGGTTTTGATAGAATGAACTGGATCAATATGAATGAAGAAAGTTTTGATAATTTTTTCCAATATAAACGACCTGAGCGAGAAAAATTTATCAATCAATACATTTTAAAAAAAGGCTCTCCTATAGAGAAAGCATCACTATTAAATGAAATAGAAACAAAAGAAAAACTTATTAAAAACACTATAAAATATGACCAAAATCATACTCATAACACATCAAAAGGGAGGAGTAGGTAAAAGCACACTTACCTTTAATCTAGCCCAAAACGTTTCTAAAAATGCTAAAGTAGCCGTTCTAGATTTTGATTTTCAGGGTAGTCTTAGTCAGCTATCTGACATGGTAACAGATTTTGAAATAATTTCTTTCAAAGGAGAAATAAATGAAATTGAGCAACTAGACTATGACTTTATTTTTATAGATACTCCTCCTTACTTATCTAGTCATTTACCATGTTTAATTGAACTGGCAGATTTAATTATTGTACCAACTAAAGCAGGCGTTCTAGATCTTTTAGCTATAAAGAGCACCTTGGAACTTATTGAAGAACAACAAAAAACATTACAAACCTTAGTTGTTTTCAACATGATTAAAGCAAGTACCACACTAACTCTCGAAATCTTAATTGGATTGGCAGAATATCATGTGAAAGTTGCAAATACGCATATTAGCGATTTAGTATCTTTTACTAGATCTGTTTTAGTAAAAGGAGTGAAAAATGATAAAAACGCACAAAAACAAATAGACAATCTTACCAAGGAAATACTAACCGAACTTATATAAATATAGATTTCTACATCTCTAGTATTATATAAAACTACAATTCTATCATCATGGAAAAACAAAATATTAATGAGCTTATTAGTAAAGCTAAATCTAGTGGCAAAAAGAAAACAATTCAAAAAATTGTTCCAGTAATTTCAAAGAGGGTTGGCGAAGTACAATTTTCATTTTATATAGAGAAAGAACTACTTAAAAAGCTGAAGCTAAAAGCAATACAAGAAGATACAAGTATGAAGCAGCTTGTAAATAATGCGATCAACAATGCCTTAAAATAATACAGTTTAAAAATGGAACATAATTACGAAAAGATAAAAAATATACAACTTAAAATTTTTCAAAATTGCCCAAAGGAGCATGAGCAAATTATTGAATTGTATTGGCAATTTAACGACCTTAAACTTGTAAATAAGCCAGGAGAATTAAATAAAAAGTTCAGCATATCTCAATCCCAACTATCACATATTATCATTAGTTACAGCTCACTTTCGTTTTATTTTTTTTGTGAAAATTGCAACACTTATGAAAAACATGTAGTAAAGAGTCAAACGGTTTTTAAAGATTTAATACTATATAAAAGTAGATCTTACTCATATCAAAAATGTGATTACTGTAAATTAGAAGAAGAAACGGCGTCAGAAATAGAGAAACAAAAACGTATTGAAGAGTTAACTTTAAATTCAAACGATGCTATTGCAAGCAAAAACTGGCAAAACCTTTCCAACTTTGAAAAAGGGGTATTAAGTTCCTGTTTAAAAATGAATTTTAATCAGGTAAAAACGCATTATGGTAAAATATTAGGGCAGTCTCAATTTATTAAATTAATTCATGCATTAAAAAATATCGAAAATCAAGGTCTTTTGATTCTTGAAAAAGATTCCAGGAATAATTATATAATAAACTATGAGTATTTAGAAAAGCTCTTAGATTTTAAAGATGAAATTGATTTCGTAGAAAAAAGCAGTATTTCAAACAACGTAAAAAATACAATTAAATTAAAATTAACTATCAACGACAAACAAAACCACCCAGATAGTCCTATGTTTTCAGGTCTTGTTAAATTTAAGGATAAGATAGTAATTGAACCTCATGTAGATTATATTTTTGGTCACTGGCAACGTGCTAATAATAATATGTATTTGACATTAACGCCTATAACTGATCTTGAAAAATTACCAGAACAAAAAAGAATTTCAAATCTGCCGATTTCACTACAAAAAGGAATTTCAGATTTCCTGAATAACCTGGGTGAAAACTTAGACTTTTAATTAATGCCAATCTAGATGTGACGCCTGCCGCTGAGGCGCATTTTAAAAATCAGTTGATTTTTAGCGCATATAGGAAAAAATTCACTGATTTTTAAAACGGAAAAACTACAAGGGTAAGCTTTACTCCCAAATCTTGAACGAGAGTAAATTTTAAACTAATTTACTCTCATTCAGGATTTATATAATTCTAGTTTTATATATTTATTGAAATCCGTAATTATATATTGGTAGCTTTTCTTAATTTAGAAGACTATGAAATTCAACGAAGATTCAAGAGTTAAAATACCATCAATATTACATCTTACTCGTTTAGGATATAAATATTTATCATTAAAGGGTGCAGTTTGGAATGAAGAAACAAACATATTTACAAATATATTTATTGAAAGCATCCAAAAGATAAACAATGATTTAGAGATAGATGAAGCTAAAAGATTATTAAGTGATGTATCATTACTTTTGGATAATGAAGATTTAGGAAAAGCATTCTATGAAAGAATAAGTCAAAAAACGGGACATAAGATTATTGATTTCGAAAACTTTGAAAACAATACATTTAAAGTTGTTACAGAACTAACTTATAAAAATGGTGATGAAGAATTTAGACCTGATATAATTCTTTTAGTTAATGGGTTGCCTTTAGTCTTTATAGAGGTTAAAAAACCTAATAATAGAGAAGGTATTATTGCAGAGCGTACTAGAATTAATAAACGTTTTCAAAACAAAAAGTTTAGACGTTTTGTAAACATTACACAGTTAATGGTATTCTCTAATAATATGGAATACGATAGTGATGATATGGATACTATACAAGGTGTATTTTATGCATCACCATCATATCACAAACCAATATTTAATTATTTCAGAGAAGAAGAACCGTTTGATTTAAATAGTCTTTTATTACCTGAAAATGATACTACAGAAAATGAAGTTCTAAAAGATAATAATTTAGTTATTATAAAGCACTCACCAGAGTTTTTAACCAATAAAGATTCCAATACACCAACAAATAGAGTATCTACTTCTTTATTCTCTAAAGATAGATTGTCTTTTGTGCTACAGTATGCAATAGCTTATATAAATGAAAGTTCAGGCTTACAAAAACATATAATGCGTTATCCGCAATTATTTGCAACAAAAGCAATAGAGAATAAACTAAATGAGGGTATAAGAAAAGGTATTATATGGCATACACAAGGAAGTGGTAAAACAGCATTAACGTATTACAATGTTAAGTTTCTAACAGACTATTATCAAAAACAAAATGTAATACCAAAATTCTATTTTATAGTAGATAGATTAGACTTATTAATTCAAGCTAAAAGAGAGTTTACAGGCAGAGGGTTAACGGTGCATATTGTTAATTCAAGAAATGAGTTTGTTGCAGATATAAAATCTAAAGCAGCATTACATAACGAAAGAGGAAACGCAGAAATTACAGTAGTAAATATTCAAAAGTTTTCAGAAGATGCTAAAATAGTAACAGAACAAGATTATGATATTAATATTCAACGTGTTTATTTCTTAGACGAGGTACACCGTAGTTATAATCCAGAAGGTAGTTTTTTAGCAAATTTAGAACAGTCAGATAAAAATGCTATTAAAATTGGATTAACCGGTACGCCTTTATTAGGTACAGAATATAATTCTAAAACATTATTTGGTGATTATATTCATAAGTACTACTACAATGCATCTATTGCAGATGGTTATACACTAAAACTAATTAGAGAAGAAATAGCATCTAATTATAAAATGGTTTTAGAGCAAGCCTTAAAAGAAATTAAAGTATTACAAGGAGATGTTCCTAAAAAGAAAATCTATGCAGATGCACGTTTTGCAGAACCAATGTTAGATTACATTGTTGAAGATTTTGAAAGTTTTAGATTAATGAATAACGATGCATCAGTTGGTGCAATGGTAGTTTGTGACAGTTCAGATCAAGCTAAAATGTTATTTGAAATATTCAATAATAAATATAGAGATAGTGATGCTGTTGTTTTAGATAAAGTAGCAGAGGAAAGAGAATCTTATGGAGATAAAAAAAGAGAAAGCTATAAGGTTAAAAAAGCAGCTTTAATTCTTCACGACATAGGTACTAAAGAAGAACGTAAACAAGAAGTAGAAGATTTTAAAGATGGTAAAATAGATTTTCTTTTTGTTTACAATATGCTATTAACTGGTTTCGATGCTAAAAGACTAAAGAAACTATACATAGGTCGTTTAATTAAAAAGCATAATCTATTACAAACCTTAACTAGAGTAAATAGAACATATAAAGATTATAAATATGGTTTTGTAGTCGATTTTGCAGACATTAAAGCAGAGTTTGATAAAACTAATAAAGACTATTTTGAAGAGTTACAAGAGGTTTTAGGTGATGAAATGGAGCATTACTCTAACATCTTTAAATCTAAAGAAGAAATTCAAGAGGAAATAGCAGATATAAAAGAGATATTATTTCATTATGATACTTTAAATGCTGAAAACTTCTCACAGCAAATTTCTCAAATATCAGATCGTAAAAAAATGTTAGGTATAGTAAAGGCTTTAGGTAATGCTAAAAGTCTGTACAATCTAATTCGTTTATTTGGGCATTATGAATTATTGGAAAAAGTAGATTTTAAAAAGCTATCCGTATTATATAGAGAAGCCAATAATCATTTACAATTACTAAATCAAAAGGAAGCATTAGAAAATAATATAGATACAACTAACCTCTTAAATGTTGCTTTAGAGGATGTTATTTTTATGTTTAACAAAGTTGGAGAAGAAGAACTAATCTTAGCAGACCAACTAAAAGATACGCTTCGTAAAACAAGGGAAGAATTAGCAAGTAATTTTGATAAAAAAGACCCTGAATTTGTAAGTTTGTACGATGAATTAGAGCGTCTCTTTAAAAAGAAAAAACTAAACGAAGTAACGCAAGAGGATATGAAAGCTAATATTGGAGCGTTAAAAGAAATTCACGCAAAAATATTAGAGTTAAACAGACAAAATAAACTATTACAGGCTAAATATGATAACGATCCTAAATACTGTCGTATTCATAAACGATTGGTAGAAAAAGGTGGTTTAACAAAAAGAGAAAGCCAATTGTTTGAAGCTTTACAATCGGTTAAAAGTGAAGCAGACCTACAAGTAATACAAAATAGTAGGCTATTACAAAATGAAGGCTATTTAGATAAGATGATGATTAAATTGGTAATTAATCAATTTGTAAAACAAAACAATATTAAACTAAATCCAGAGACGTCTAAATTCATAAATAATTTAGTAGTTCAAGAATATACTAACGAATTTCACGGGCGTACAGCTTAGATAAAAATAAATGACAGCAACAGTACAATTTCAAACAGAAGTAAAAAACCTAATAGACAGCCTTAAAGGTATTTGTTCTAATTATGGTTTGGGTAATGATGGAGACGAATATAAAATTATTACGCAGGTATTTCTATATAAGTTTTTAAACGACAAATTTGCTTACGAGGTAAAACAATTAAATCCTGAATTAGCTAAAGCAGAAAAATGGCAGAAAGCAATTGAAGCATTACCTGATGAAGATTATGAAATGCTAACCTTACAGTTAAATGCAGACACAGCAGTATTACAACCGCAACATTTTATTTCGCATTTGTTCGATATACAAAACACACCAGATTTTGCTAAAACGTTTGATGATACCTTAATGGATATTGCCATTCAAAATAATGACATCTTCTCAGTAAAAACGACTGGAGGTTCTAAAGAACCATTATTTGAACGTATTAGTGAAATTGTAGAAACGGCAGAACGAAATGCTTTTTGTAAAGCAATTGTAAATCAATTAGTAGATTTTAGTTTTGAGCATATTTTCAATGAAAAATACGATTTCTATGCTACTATTTTTGAGTACTTAATAAAAGACTATAATAACGACAGTGGTGGCACGTATGCGGAGTATTACACACCGCACGCAGTAGCTAAAATTATGGCTTCTATTATGGTAACAGAAGATAATATTCAAGATGTTACGTGTTATGATCCAAGTGCAGGTTCGGGAACGTTGTTAATGAATTTAGCACACGCCATTGGTGAAGATAAATGTACTATTTACTCACAAGATGTGTCTAAAAAATCGTCTAAACTATTGCGTTTAAACCTAATACTAAACAATTTAGTGCACTCATTACAAAATGTAGTGCGTGGTAATACGATTCTATCACCTTATCATAAAGATGTTAATAACCAATTACAGAAGTTTGACTATATAGTATCAAACCCACCTTTTAATTTAGATTTTAGCGAGTATCGAGACGATTTAGATAGTAAAGAAAATAACGAACGTTTTTTTGCAGGAATCCCAAATGTTCCGAAAAGTAAAAAAAGCAGTATGTCTATTTATAGTCTGTTTTTGCAACACATTATGCATAGCTTAACGAAAACAGGTAAAGCAGCGATTGTTGTGCCTACAGGTTTTATTACGAAACAATCGGGTATAGATTTAAAGATAAGAGAAAATATGGTGAAAAGCAAAATGCTTGCAGGTGTAATAACGATGCCTTCTAATATTTTTGCTACAACTGGGACTAACGTGTCTATTATCTTTTTAGATAAAAATAATACCGAAGATGTTGTATTGATTGATGCGTCTAATTTAGGAACAAAAGTTAAGGATGGTAAAACTCAAAAAACAGTATTGTCTGTAAAGGAAGAGGAGAGAATAATTGATATGTTTAACAACAAAGAAGTAGTTGAAGATTTATCAGTAGTGGTTTCATATGATGATTTAAAAGTTAAAAACTATTCATTAAGTGCAGGTCAATATTTTGAAGTAAAAATTGAATACATTGATATAACAGCTGAAGAGTTTGACAATAAAATAATTAGTTATAAAAGTAATTTAAGTAATCTTTTTGAAGAAAACAAAGCTTTAGAAGCTGTAATTCATAATAATTTAGAAGGATTGATATATGAATAAAGGTAATAAAATATCAAAGCTCGGTGATATTGGTAAAGTTGTTATGTGTAAACGTGTTTTGAAAAGTCAAACTTCAGATTTTGGAGAGATTCCATTTTATAAAATTTCAACATTTGGAAGCGAACCTGTAAATTTCATTTCGAAAACTTTATACGATGAATATCGTATGAAATATAATCACCCCAAAAAAGGAGATATACTAATTTCTGCTGCTGGTACTATAGGAAAAACTGTTATTTATGATGGTAAGCCAGCATATTTCCAAGATTCAAATATTGTATGGATAAAAAATAATGAGGAAAAAGTATTAAATAGTTTTCTTTATTATTATTATCAAACTCAACCTTGGATAGCCACTAATGGTAGTACTATAAAAAGACTTTATAATGATAATATTAGAAATTTAATAATAAACTATCCTGAAATACCTGTTCAAAAACAAATCGCTAAGGTTTTAGGGGATTTAGATTATAAAATAGAGATCAATAGTAAAATCAACAATGAATTAGAAGCAATAGCAAAAACCATTTATAACTATTGGTTTGTGCAATTTGATTTTCCAGATGCCAACGGTAAACCTTATAAAGCGTCAGGTGGTAAAATCGTGTATAATGTAACCCTGAAAAAAGATATACCTGAAGGTTGGCAATATAAAACTATTGCAGATTGGATAGAAAAAGATAAAAGTGGAGATTGGGGTAAAGAGTTTAAACAGGGTAATTATACAGAGCAAGTATCTTGTATTCGTGGTGCAGATATTAATGGTTTAAATGGCAATGGTGTAGTAAAAGCACCAGAGCGTTTTATTTTAGAAAAAAATACTCATAAACTATTAGAAGAAGGAGATTTAATAATAGAAATATCTGGAGGTAGTCCAACACAATCTACAGGTAGAATGGCTTTTATAACACAAGAAACTTTAGAGCGTTTTGAGAATCCATTAATCTGTTCTAACTTTTGTAAAGCAGTTACTTTAAAAGATGAAACCTATTTGTATAATTTCGTGTACCAATGGCAAAGGTTATATGATGCAGGAGTATTATTTGGTTGGGAAGGTAAAACAAGTGGTATTAAAAACTTATTGTTCGAGAGCTTTGTAACCAATTATAAAACGGTCTTTCCTAAAAAAGACATCGTAGAAAAGTTTTACCAAAAAATAAAACCGATACACGCAAAAAAGCAAAAGAATCTAAGAGAAAATCAAAAATTAGCAGATTTAAGAGATTGGTTATTGCCAATGCTAATGAATGGTCAAGTAACGGTTAAAGAAGCACAAGAACATATTAATCAAGCAGCAGAACCGCAGGAAGTATATCAAAAGAATGCCTAAAACAGTAATCACAGAACAAGATTTCAATGCTCGCTTTAATTTAGCTGAGGGCTTAGGTAATTCTACACCCATAAGATTCACTTCAAGAATATTTAATTTCTATATAGAGATTGAACCACAACACAGAGAATTAATCTTCACAGATTGTGACTTCTCACAACCTATACTTTTCTGTAAGGGTGTTCAATTAGTTCAAGTAGTTGAGGATAATAATCAAGAACCAGATTTGTTTAATGAAGATGAAACTAATGTATTTAGTGAAAGCGTAACATTTGAAGAATGTGAGTTTCAAGAGCAAATACAATTTGATGACATTATATTCAATAATAAGTTTAGAATGCATAATTGTAGTGTAAACAATGCTTCATTTCGTAATACTACATTTAACGGTTTAGCAGACTTTTGGTTAACTACTTTTAATCAGGATATAATTTTTTATAAGACAGATTTTAATAAAACGACAGTCTTTAGTATGGCGACATTTATAAGTAATGTTTTATTTACTTATTCGTTGTTTTCTACTAAAGTTATTTTTGCAAGAACAAAATTTAATAAAGGTGTTGACCTATCGCAATCCATAATATCAGGCACATTACAACCTTTCGACTTACAATTTAATTTCAAAGAATTTAAGGCTGAGTATGTTGGTAAAGATGATGAGACTTTTCAAAATTATGTAGATAGAGATGCAATAATACCATTAGTAAATAAAGTTCATACATTTCAAGTTTTAAAAAAAGCATTTGAAGATATAGGTAATTATTCAGACTCAATTTTAATGCAGAGAGAAGAAAAAAGAGCATTAAAAGAATTAGTAAAAGCAAAATTAAAAGATAAAGACTCAACGGTAAATAAAGGTGATAAATTGATTCTAAGATTCAACCGATTATCAAATCACTATCAATCAGATTTTAGAAATGGTATTTGGTTTACTTCAGTAATGGTCATTTTATTTGGTTTCCTTACGCTTGTATTCACAGAAGAATTTCATCGTCATTTTTGTTGGGGTTGTGAATTTAATAAAGACTATTTTATAAAAGGAGTTAAATTCCTCTTCAACTTTCTAAACCCAACACGTAGAATAACTTATCTTGATAGCTTTGATTTGAGGTTTTATGGTATAGCATATTTATTTGACTTCTTTGGTCGAATTGCTGTTGGATATGGTATTTATCAAACAATTCAAGCATTCAGAAAATTTAAATAATATTTAATGCATTTATACAACTTAAATTCAAAAGAATCTATTAGTATTTTAAAAGAGAAACCATTTAAATTAGAAAGAGAAATACAATCACTTTTTGAAAATAATTTAAATGAGTTAATGGATTTACAATTAGTAAAATCTGAGTTCTCTATTAAAAATAAACGCATAGATACTTTGGCTTACGATACACAGTCAAATGCTTTTATAATTATTGAATATAAACGTAGTAGAAATATAAGTGTAGTAGATCAAGGTTTTACATATTTAAGTTTAATGCTAGAAAATAAAGCAGATTTTATAGTTGAGTATAACGAAACATTGAAGCAAAATTTAAAACGTACTGATGTTGATTGGAGTCAAACAAGAGTAGTATTTGTATCTACAAGTTTTACAGAAAATCAAAGAACAGCAACAAACTTTAAAGATATTGCTATTGAGTTATGGGAAGTTAAACGCTATGAAAACAATTTAATTAGTGTAAACCAAATAAAGAAAAGTAAATCGGCAGAAAGTATCAAGCCAATTACATCAAGCAATACACAATTAGAAGCAGTTACAAAAGAGATAAAAGTATATACAGAAGAATTTCATTTAGATAGTTATCCAGATAAAGTAAAAGAACTTTACGAAACCTATAAAGATGCTATTTTAGCTTTAGCAGATGATATTGAGTTAGAGCCTAAAAAACTATACATAGCTTTTAAAAAGGATAAAAATATAGCAGATATTGTAACACTAAAGAAAGGAATAAAACTATTTATAAATCTACAAAAAGGTAAACTAGAAGACCCTAAAAATCTAATGCGTGATGTATCAAATACAGGACATTGGGGTAATGGAGATTATGAATTAGTAATAACTAACAATGACAATTTAGAGTATATTTTATACTTAATTAAACAAGCTATATAATTGTAATTAAATAATTTATACATTTGCAACCCATTTTTTTATATGTCATTTAGAAAATTAAATATTAATAGAGCACTAATACAGGAAACTGTTGAGGCTTTTGTTGGTACTTCTACTAATATTACTATTGTAGAAAAACCAGGGAATCTTTTTGTGTATAAATTTTTGCAAACTGGTAAAGCAGAGGCTACATTAAATGTTTATTATGTTAAAGGCGGTGCAACAACTTTAATGTATAAAACGGGTAAGAATCAGGAATGGTCTTTAGAAATAGCTCAAAATATAT
The DNA here is from genome assembly GCF_019021925.1 of Cellulophaga sp. HaHaR_3_176. Lineage (NCBI taxonomy): Bacteria > Pseudomonadati > Bacteroidota > Flavobacteriia > Flavobacteriales > Flavobacteriaceae > Cellulophaga > Cellulophaga sp. HaHaR_3_176. Next base: position 3,197,771 of record NZ_CP058990.1, on the reverse strand, counting down.
TAGAAAACTGTGGTATTAAGGAGTTTAATGCTAATAGTTTCTATTTAAAGGCTATTAGACCAGAAGATTTTGACGTTGTTTTAGAATTTTTAGAGGAAGAATGTAGTGCTGTTGTTCTATCGGATGAGCAAGTACCTAATGGTCGTCAAGTAAAATTAGAGGGTGTTCAAGGTGATAATTTAATTCTAATTCACTTTAAAAACAATGCATTTCAAGCACAAGGTAAACCTAGAATGTTATTTCACGATACAATAATAATTTTATCAGATTTGTTACCGTTTAAAGATATAATTGATAAACAATTGGAATATTATGAAACTAATTTAACCTCTAAAGATATTATAGGTGAATTAGAAAATAGACTTCCTGTATCAGGTGTTCGTCTTAATGATAAGATTAAAAGTGTTATAAGTCCTTCTTTAGCATTAAAGAAAACAGATATAGAATTGACAGATTATTCTGCTTTTGCTTTTCCTATGTTAAGAGGCTTAGAAGGTGTAATGAAACAAGTTTTTGCCGACAAAGGTATTAATATAACTAAAGAGGGTTTTGGCGCACATTTTGATAATAAAGGAATAAGTGTTACATTTAATAATTCAACAAAAGCTATAGTTAAGTGTTCAAAGCACGAAAAAGCATTATGTAATATGTATAGTTACTATTCTAATCAAAGGCATACTATTTTTCATATGGATAGTACAGTTGCCACAAGTAAGATATTAGATAGAGCGGAAGCAGAACATATAATAAATACAGGAATTAACGTTATTGAAGATGGTTACACCATTATGAATAGTTAATCATAAAATGAAAAAACAAGCAACATATAGACTACGTAAATTATCTAAAAGTAATTTTCAATACATTGTATTAACTCTTAATTCAATTCGTATTGATAATTATTTAGATCAAATAGAATCATCTTTAGCTATAAAAAAGATAAAAGGTTCTATTGTATTTGATTTACTAATAATGAATGGTATGAATGATAGATATTATTCTGCGGATTTCGATGGTGTTAAGTTTAATCTTTCATCGTTTAAATCAATAAAATCTAATGATGAAACCGTTTTTAAAACATCAAATACTTTCTTTTCAAAGAATATTGATTTAATTGAACAAAGTAGTTTGCCAAAAACAAAGAAGTTCTTAATAAAGAAGCAATTGGCAACATTAAGTGCGTAGTTATTATTAATTCTATATGAAAAGACGGCAGTATCTCATAAACTGTATAAATTTTTATTACAGATTAGTTTACAGCCCTTTTAAATGCTGAAGCTTTTAATTCTTGTTCTCTCCTAGATAATCCATATTTGTTAGCTATCACTTTCCAAGTGCTTACAATATGGCTAATTTCATCGATTATAATTTGACCCGTCTCTTTTTCTATTCTAAAATATGGAGCCACAGTTAAAGCTAAATCAAGATCTAAAGCATTATCATCCTCAGAAATATTTAATTTTAACCCCATGCCTGTTTCAACGGGGTTTATATCATAAGCAGGAGATAAAACCCAACCCTTTTCTGTCAATAAAAAACCATGGTTTCTTAAATGGTCATCTGTATTGGATACACAAATACTAAAAATAATTCTTCTCCAAAGTTGCTTTAAATCATCTTCTGGATGTGCTCCGTGCTTAGAAATAAAATCTACTAATTCTAGATAACTAACGCCATTAGATGCATCTACGCCATCCGTATAGCCTAACAATGTCATTGCGGAAGCAAAATGAATCCTTTTACCATCAATAGTTCTGTCAAAACGCTTCGTTAAAAAGGTATGTTGATTACTGTTGAATTTTTCAGCTTTAGATTCTGCCATTTTAATACCGGACTGAATAGCTAATTGATAAGTTACCATTTCCCAACCACCAACATCGTCACCATCATTTTTACTAGGAAATTTAGCAATCCATAAATTACCTTCGTTATCAAGAACACCTGCCTTTGGTCTTGCTCCTCCTAAAGAAGAACCAGGAGAAACTAACATTTGTAACCATTTTAAATAATCAGGATCATCCAAACTATTATCATCTTCCAAACGCAAGCTTATTTGCTCTAATTCCCTAATTGATGTCCATGGTGGACTTGCTAATTCTTTATTGTCATTTAAAAAAGAACCTTCCTTATCCAATTTAAAACGTAAAGCACCCATTCTATGACCATCAAAAACACCTAATAAGAAATCAGTTTCAAATAATTTAACCGTTTTTCTTTCTTCTTTCCTAGCAAGTGCAGCTTCTCTTCTTTTCATTAGCACTCTACCCCAACGATCAGGAGAAGAATCTAAGAACAATCCAAAATTCGACTTTTCGTCATTCAAATATTGTATGCCTTCAAATAAACCTAAATCTGGATCTAATTGATATGCATAATCAGATTGTAGCCATTCTTTTTGATAAGCAAAAGAAAACACCTCTTTTCCTCTTAAAGTCTCTGAATATAATTCGCCAATTAATACAGGAGAATTTAATTCTAACCAATCGGCATAAACATATATAGTCCTTTTCATTTTTAGTTTCTTTTTGGAGCACGCTCTTTAGTTGTTAACCCAATGTCTTGCAATTTTCGACCGAGAATGTCATCCTTTGCTATATTTAAAATGTCTTTTTCCAAACCAAGTACATTTAAAACTTTAATATAAATACCAATACTCACAGAACTTTTTCCTTTTTCTATGGAATATAATGTTCTTCTACTAGTACCTGCGCGTTCGGCAACTTGATCGGCACTTAATTTTCTTCTCAGACGTGCTAACCTAATTTGCTCTCCCATTTCTTCTAACAATCGCTCTAGTTTTGGTAGTAGTATTGAATTATTCTTAGACATAACTTGTAATATATTACACAAATATACGTAATTTGGGTAATATACTACTCGTTATAGGTAATAATGGGAAGAGAAGTTTCTGAATATCTGTTTAAAATTGTAATAACAAATCACAAGCATCATCAACAACAGAAGATCCTAGTTCTTTTAAATAAGATTTAGTTGTACTTAATTCTTGATGCCCTAAGCTATCTCTTATGATTTCTGTAGAAGCTCCGTTTTGCATCATATAGTTAGCAAAACTATGTCTAGCAACATAACTGGTTAAATTGCTTGTTACGCCACATAAATTTGCTAATTCTCTCAAATCTTTATTGTAGCCTTTTAAAACCTTATGTTTACGATTTTCTATTTGATTTGGTTTTAAGTTGTTTTTCAATAGTATCGGAAACACATATTTTGTTTCTGTAGTTTTATCCTTTTTATAATAGTCTAAAATTTCCCTTACAGGAGGTAAGATTTTAATGTTAAAATGAAAGCCTGTTTTAGATCTTATATAAGATATTTTATCTTTTGAAATATGTTTATTCTCAAGTAACATCATATCTACAAAATTCATACCTCTGGTATAAAAGCTAAATGAAAAATAATTTTGTGCATTCTTTAGTCGCGGGTTTTCATATAAATCATAATTTATTATTTTGTTAATGTCTTCAATATCCAAAGCTCTTTTTAAAGCTTTACCTTTTAGTTTTGATAGTTTATAGGTTTTGAAGGGATAATTACTTTCTTTAGTTAAACCCCTATTAATCGCCAAGTTATAGTTAGCTCTAATTGCTCTCATTTTAACACCAATACCGCCATCAGTTCCACCTCTTTTTCTTAAAAAAACTTCATATTTATATAAAAAATCTGAGTTTAATTCTTCAAAAGCTAAAGCGACTGAATTATTGTTAAACATTTTTAAAGAATCATAAGTTTCCTTATTAATCTTTGCAGTACCTATGCGCCCACTATCAATCATTTCTCTCGTAACTGTACTCCAGAAGCTAAAAACGTTATTAGTTAATGGATTAGTAGTTACCGTTAGTTCTTTTTCAAGGGCAGTAAAACTGAAATCTTTATCGTTAATATCAAAGTCGTTAATAATCTTTAGAACCCGGCTTTTATATTTATTAAGAACTCTATTATTTTGTGTTGTATTATCATTTTTTGAATTAAACTCTCCTGTTTTTTCATTCCATTCTTTTAAAGAGGAATTAAAAGGTGTTCTGAAAAATTTAGATTTTCTCATATATGTTACCCTTAAGTAAATAGGATATTTGTTATTCGTTAATTTTGTTTTACGAAGAACTATTTTTATAGTAACCATATTAAATGAAGTTTCAGTACAACATTAGTACAACAATTAGAGCTTCAAAAGTAAAACAAATATAAACAGATGAAAAATATATTTATATAAAATACTGATTATCAATGTAAAAGAAAGTAAATGAAAACATATGAAATAAAAAATTGCCTGACTCATAATCAGGTGGTCCCTGGTTCGAGCCCAGGTGGGACCACTTTTACAGTTTGTTAAGCCTTTCGAGAAATCGAGAGGCTTTTTTTATTCCTTTTATTCAATACTAATATTATTAAACTAATACTTTTTTAGTATTTAATTATCAATAAACTGTAGTGATATGTAGAAACATTATTTTTGATTTTAGAGGGGTTATTGATATTTTTAATTAAAATAGTTTTATATTATATGTATCAAATTGCTAAAATATGTAAACATTATATATCATATCTTTAAAATAGCTATTGATAATTTATAATTTTATTTTTTTTAATAAAAATTTGATAATAGTGTCTATAAGGCGACTATATATTACTTATTTAGTATGAAGGCATAAGCAGAACATAATATTAAATTCAAGTATCATGCAAGAATATGGTGAGTTAGCATTGGCTTTAGCTACAGCAAAAAATTTGGATACAGATGAACAAGTGTTTAATCAAGAACCTGAATTTAGCAGTACAGATTTTTTTGTTAAAAAAAATGAAGAGATTGTAATTTGGGAAAAGTTGATTGATGGGGATAAGATGGCTTTAGGTCAATTGTATGATATGTATATCGATATTCTGTTTACATATGGTATGTATCATTCTAAAGATAAAAGCTATGTTTCAGATTGTATTCATGATTTATTTGTAGACTTATATAAATATAGGACTAACTTATCAATGACGGATAATGTAAAGTATTACTTGTTCAGATCTTTAAAGCGTAAAATTAATAAAAAATATAGGGCTAAAAATACATCTGTTTCTTTAGATGAATTTCAGTTTAAACCAGATTTTACAAAAACAAACCATATCAATTCTTGCGAGAAATCTATAATCCGTCAAGAGAATATTAAAGAAAGAAATGCTAAGTTGGCAGAAGCTTTAAGTACGTTGACAAAAAAACAGCAAAAAATACTTTTTTTAAGATTTGATCAAGATAAAAGCTACGATGAAATTTCAGTGATTATGGATATCTCTGTACAGACGGCGAGAACATCAATCTACCGTGCCATTAAAACATTGCGAAAGCTTAAATTTTATTAATTCAAATAAATTGAATTAATGATGTCTATAAAAAACAAACTAACTACTTATTAGTAATAGAATTCAATTCAAATAGTCAATTTAATAAAAGTATAAAATTTAAGATTATTGAATCTAAGTAAAGGCATGAAAGAAATTAAATCTAAATATAATAATCAATTATCTGACGTAGAGAAGGAGCTGTTAAAGAAAAACATTTTCGCTTCTATTGATGAAGTTTCAAAAAAGAAAAAGAATTTTGGAGCAAGCTTAGCTATTGCTTTTTCTGCAGTGCTACTTATTTCAGGCCTTTTTTTGTATAATAATAGAGTGCCCGAAAGTACTATTACAGATTTCGTATCATCTTCAAAATCATTAAATGTTAATGATTCAGATAAGGTTGTTTTGATATTAGGTACTGGTGAAAATTTAAAAATTGACCAAGATAACAAAACAATCAATTACTCAAATACAGGTCAAAAAATAACCTTAGGAAACTCGAAAGAAGTTAGTCAAGAAACTTCTAAAAATAATAAAACGGTTTACAACACATTATTGGTCCCTTATGGAGAGCGAACTAAAATAAATCTATCTGATGGTAGTATGGTGTGGCTGAATTCAGGTTCTAAAATGATATACCCAGCTGTTTTTAATGGAGATAGAAGAGAGATTTATCTAGAGGGAGAGGCAATTTTTGATGTAGCACATAATAAAAGCAAACCTTTTATAGTAATGTCTCAAGACCAAGAGATAGAAGTGTTAGGAACCGTTTTTGGTGTAACAAGCTATAATGATGAAAGCACTATAAATACAGTATTAAAAAGCGGTAGTGTGCAAATTAGCTACAAAAATGCTGCTTCATCTGGGCATATAGATAAGATGAAAATTACACCAGGAACTAAGGCTAGTTATGATAAGAATAACAAAAGTATTTTTTCTGAAAAAGTTAATGTAGACAATTATTTTTCTTGGAGAAATGGGATGCTTGTTTTTAAGAAAAACGATTTAAAACATATCATGAAAAAGATCTCTCGATATTACAATAAAAGTATAATAATTGAAGATGAGGCTTTGAGCTCAGAAAGTTTTTCAGGGTATTTAGATTTAAACGAAGATATAGAGAGTGTATTAAAAAATATTAAGGCGAGTACAAATATGAATTACAGCTTTAAAGAAAATAGTATCATCATTAATTAAAACACAGTGTGAATGAATTAAACCTATTTGTTTATTTGAATTAGTAAAAAAGACCAGAAGATGCGTCGAACATCTTCTGGGAATTTAAAATCAACATCACTTAAAAATAAGTGACATTAATTAACCAATACCAAAAATATGAAAAAAACTTTAAGTTTAGGAATCCTTACGCTTATGAGAGTATTTTTATTGTTTATTACTATCGGTCTTTCAAGTGCTTATGCCAATTTGGCTATGGGGCAAAATAAGATAGATGTAGAACTTAACAATTTATCAGTAGAGCAATTTTTTAGTGAAATTCAGAGCACTAGTAATTATATCTTTTTTTATAAAGATGATGTTATTAGTACGAATAAGAAAATCTCTTTAAAGCTTAAAAACGTAAAAATTTCCACCGTATTAGATAAAGCTTTTTTAAATACAAATCTTACATATAAGATAGAAGGGAAGCAAATTGTCGTTAAAAGAATTAAATCGAGAACAACGAACAAAATTATTTCAAATGACGATGCTTCTATTCAAGAAAAGGCAGTAACAGGTACTATTTATGATATTGATGGGATACCATTAGTAGGCGTAAATATTCTTGTAAAAGGTACTACGAAAGGTACTCAAACAGATTTTGATGGTAAGTATTCTATAATAGCAGAAGATACAGATGTATTGGTTTTCTCTTATATAGGTATGATGCCTCAATCTATTACTGTTGGCAGCAAAAGTGTTATTGATATTACCTTAAAAGAAAATGCAGCAGCTTTAGGCGAAGTTGTAGTTGTGGCATATGGTACGCAAACAAAAGAATCTTTAACAGGGTCTGTAGGTGTTGTAAAAAGTGAAACTTTTGAACAAGCACCGGTTTCTAGTTTCGAGCAAGCACTAAGAGGTAGTACTGCTGGTTTACAGGCAAGTGCGGTAGATGGTGCTCCAGGTGGAAATACAGAAGTTAGAATAAGGGGTATTGGTTCTATATCGGCTTCTAGTGAGCCATTGTATGTTATTGATGGTATTCCTGTACAAAACGGTAGTATTGGTACCATAGATAATGGAGGTAGTAGTACCAATGTTATGGCGTCAATTAACCCTAATGATATTGAATCAATTTCAGTATTAAAAGATGCATCTTCAACTGCAATTTATGGATCTAGAGGAGCAAATGGTGTTATTTTAATTACAACAAAATCAGGAAAGTCTGGTAAGGCTAAAATTACCTTAAAAACATTAACAGGCTTTAACTCACAAGCATACAATAAGATCTTGAAACCATTGAATGCAGCAGAGTATACAGAACTTTATCTAGAAGGTTATGTTAATGGTGGAGATACACCAGCGGAAGCGCAAGCTAGATTTGATGCTACTTTTCAACAACTGATTGATCCTTCAACAGGAGAACCTACGGATACTAATTGGTTAGATGCAATTACCAGAACGGGAATAACTCAAAGTTATGATTTAAGTGCTAGTGGTGGTACCGATAATTTAAAATACTTTTTCTCTGGGGCTTATTATGATCAAGAAAACTATATCATAGGATCAGGTTTCAAAAGATTGAGTGCTAGAAGTAATATAGAATTTAAAGCAACGGATTATTTAACCATTTCCAATAATATATCGGTTTCAAACAGTATAACTAATACCTTTTTTGATGGTGGTTCTTTCAACAATCCATTTAAAAATTCATTAGAGCTATCACCGTTAATTCCTATTTATGATGAAGAAGGAAGATTTAATGGGGAACATGCCGACTATTTTCCTTTAGGAGGTGCTAACCCAGTTGGTGCTTTAAGTGGTGATGATCTTTGGGAAAATAAGCAGTTTAGAGTTATCGATAATTTTGCGGTTTCCATAAAACCAATAAAGAATTTGACTTTACGTTCACAATTGAATTTTGACCTACTTACGTTAACCGAATCGCAATATCAAAATCCAAGGTATGGTGGAGGAAGAAATTCTGGGGGTATTGGTTATGAAGCAAATACGTCGCTTAGAACCTTTGTAGGTACGCAAACAGCAGATTATAATTTTATTTTAGGTGATAACCATAATTTTAATGTTTTAGGAGGTTTTGAAGCTCAAGAGACTAATAATGAATCTTTTAGCGCTTCTGGAACGCAATTTCCTAACCAAAGTTTAAGTACGTTAAATAGTGCATCAGCAGAGTTTGCTATTAGTGGTTCGAAATCTGAATATACCTTTGTTTCTGCCTTTTCTAGGTTAAATTATAACTATGATGGAAAATATTTTCTTTCAGGTAGTTTAAGACGAGACGGGTCTTCTAGATTTGGTGCTGATAACAGATGGGGTACTTTTTATTCTTTTGGAGGAAGTTGGGTTGCTAGTAGAGAATCTTTTTTAGAAGATGTTTCCTTTTTAGATTTACTAAAAGTTAGAAGTTCTTGGGGTGTTACAGGTAATGCTGCCATTGGTAATTTTCCTTCACAAGGACTTTACGTTTTTGGTCAAGATTATGATGGTAACCCAGGTGGTAGTCCAAGTCAAATTGCCAATCCTGATCTTACTTGGGAGAGTCAACAGAATTTTAACGTAGGTGTAGATTTTGGTTTGTTTTCGAAAATAAGTGGTACTGTTGAGTATTTTGAACGTACTTCTTCAGATCTTATTTTGAATGTTCCAATTACTTTGACTTCAGGCTTCTCTTCGTTGACCCAAAACTTTGGTGAAATGAAAAACTCAGGTTTGGAAATTTCAATGAATGCAGATATTATCAGTAAGGAGGACTTTACATGGAATGTTGGGTTTAATACTACTTTTCTAAAAAATGAAATCACAGAACTTACTGACGATTTTACAGATGGTGCTTATAGAAGACAAGAAGGCGAAGATTTTCAATCATTCTATTTATATAGTTGGGCTGGTGTGAATCAAGAAAATGGTGATCCACAATGGTATACAGATGCTTCAAAAACAACGATAACGAATGATATCAGTGATGCAGAGCGCTTTTTAGACGACAAGTCTGCTACACCAGAATTTTTTGGAGGTTTCAATACCATGTTCACTTATAAAGATATAAGTCTTAGTGCCAACTTTATTTATTCTTATGGTAACTATATTTTCGATGATAGAGCAAGGGGTACATTAGGTGATGGAAGACTTACGCCAAGAAGTACAGCTGATTTTATTTATGATAATAGATGGCAACCTGGTTCAACAGACGCTTTAGTACCTCAGTTTGTTTGGGGTGGTCGTAACGGTAGTAATGAAGGAAACCAAAGTAGATGGTTATATGATGGTAGTTATATTCGATTAAGAGATTTAACGGTTGCTTATAATTTTACCGAAAAAGTTACTTCGTTGTTAGGCTTGAATTCAATGCGATTATATGCTAGAGGAACTAATATCCTAACTTTTGTAAAAGAGGATATCCTGTACATCGATCCAGAACAAGGTATTAATGGTAGCTACACAGGGCAGACACCAGCAGTAAAAACTGTATCCATTGGTTTAGATATTCAACTTTAAATGATGAAAAACATGAAAACATATAAAATATTTATATTAACGATATTGGCTGGACTCGTATTCTCTTGTTCAGAATCTTTTTTAGAACTTACTCCGCAACAATCTGTTTCGGATACCGATGCCTTATTGGATCTTGATGGTTACGAATCTTCTGTTACTGGCATATATAATAAATTGTCGGGATCAGAATATTATGGACGTTACATGATTATGATACCTGATGTGTTGGCAGATGACGTAAAACAAAATGGGCAAGCTAATAGAGTTGTAGATTATGCTGAACATATTCAAAGAGTATCTGATGGACAGGCTCAAGCTCTTTGGGGTAGTGCTTATGAAGGAATTAATGCAGCTAATGCTATCATCAATTCTGAAACTATTTTATCTGATGCAGTTATAGCTGAGCAAAATCATATCATTGGTGAGGCTTATGCGCTAAGAGGCTTAATGTATTTTGATTTAGTACGTATGTTTGCTCAGCAATATAACTTTACTACAGATGCTAGTCATCCAGGAGTTCCTGTAGTTTTAAATTTCGATTTGGATAATGAACCATCTAGAAATACTGTAGCAGAAGTATACGAACAAATTATTTCTGATATGACAACGGGTATTTCTTTGATGAATGGTAATTCTAGAAGCGGTAATTCAAATACTTTGTCACCTACATCTATTAGGGCATTATTAGCAAAAGTTTATCTTTTTCAAGAAGATTGGACGAATGCAGAAGCAATGTCTTCAAGTGTTATAGAGTCAGGTGATTATAGTTTAATTTCCAATGATAATTATTATGACTTATGGACTACTGATAATAGTTCAGAGTCTATTTTTGAAATTTCAATGACTGAAACTGATAATGTTGGTGGTAATGGTATTGCAGGTCTTTATCTACAAGCAGGTTTTGGAGATTATCTTCCTTCCAATGATGTGGCTGATCTTTACCCTGAGAATGATGCTCGTTTAAGCACTTTTGAAGTAGATACTTTATTAACTGGTGAATTTGCACCAAATAGAATGATCAAATATCCAGACATCAATGGTTTTGATAATGTAAAGGTTGTTAGACTGGCAGAAATGTATTTGATACGTGCCGAGGCTAGAGCAGAAATTGGTACAAATATAGCGGGTGCGCAAGATGATTTAGACATGGTGCGCCAACGTGCAATTGCAGACGAGCCGGATAATTCAGATTCTGGCGATGCACTTAGCGATGCTATATTTTTGGAACGAAGACTAGAGTTGGCCTTTGAAGGACAACGACTTTGGGATTTGATGCGTAATCAAATGGATATTGTTAGAACTAACTGTACGGCACAGATTTGTTTAATTCCTTATGGAGCAGATACTGTTATAATGCCAATACCTCAAGATGAGACAGATGTTAATCCTAACATAGAGCAAAACCCAGGGTATTAATTAAAACCTTATTTAAGCTATTTACTTGTACGCACATTGATACCTAATTAATGTGTGTACAAGATTTATTTCATGATGACGAACAATGCTAAAAATAGCCTTGTTTTTTATCTATCTCTTTATGCCATTTTTTAAATAGTAATACTAGAATATTTTGAAACAAAATCGCAGAAATTTAGTCAAACTTATGTCTCTAGGAGCATTATTTCCAGGGCAGACCGCCCTTGCTTTTAATTCCATATTAGAATCTGTTAATATCAATCCAAACCAAAACTTAACAAATAGTGTATTAACAAATCTTACAGATAGTAAGATTGAAGAACTATACAAAAAAGCTATGGTTATAGATGGTCTCGTAATTCCGAAAGGATGGAATGAAGATTCTTTTAAAGCTTTAGAACAATCTGGTTATACCGGCTTTGGTACTTCCTTATTATCAGGGAGTTTAAAAGGTGCCTTAAAAAATATTGGAGAATGGGATACTCGAATTCAAAACAATTCGGATGTTTTACTTAAAGCGACTAGTGCAGCAGATTTTATCCGAGCTAAAAAAGAGAATAAAACAGCTGTATTATATGGGTTTCAAAATGCTACAATGATAGAGAAATCTATAGATAATATAAATACACTGTACGATGCTGGAACACGTTGGATTCAATTAACCTATAATCAAAGAAATTTATTGGGTGATGGGAGTACGGAGCGTACCAATTCTGGATTGTCAGATTTTGGTATTGAGGCTTTAGCGCGTATGAATGAGCTAGGGATCATGATAGATCTGTCACATTGCGGGCGACAAACAACAAATGAAGGAATTGAATTTAGTACTTCTGGAGCTTGTTTTAATCATTCTATGTGTGAAGCGCTCTATAAAAATCATCCCAGAGCTAAAACAGATGATCAAATAAAAGCTATGGCGGCAAAAGGCGGAGTTATAGGAATTATATGTTTAGGCTATATGATTGGTCCAGAATTAGGAACCAAAACTACTTTAGAAACTTATGTAGACCATATAGATCATGCCGTTAAAATAGCAGGAATAGAACATGTGGGTGTTGCTGCAGATTTTGCTATTCAAGGTTTAGAGGCAACAGGAGCTACAAGAGAAAATTGGTATGTGCCAAGATTAACTAGGTTTAAACCTTCTTATAAAGTACAGTGGCCACCTTGGATTCCTGAATTAGATAAAGCAGATCGTTATTTGCAAGTTGCAAAAGTATTAGACAAAAGAGGGTACAGCACAGGGGATATAGAAAAGATATTGGGTCTTAATTGGTTGCGATATTTTAAAGATACCCTAAAGTCTTAAGACTTAAACATTAAAAATAAACAGAAATATACCTCCTTAAAACAATCTTGTAACTTATGAAATATATTTGCGCACTTTTCTTTATTGTTACAAGTTGTTTTAACAATCTACCCATTACAGATCATAAAGCTTCTGATAAAGTGATTTATGATGTAGTTTTTAGAGAAGGTTTAGCTGGGAAATACGAAAAATGGAAGACTGATAAAACCAGTGTAAACTATTATTATACCTATACAGATAGGGGCCGTGGTCCAGAATTTTCAGAAGAACTAAGTTTTAATAAAAAGGGATTCGTTACCTCGCAAACGGTAACTGGAGTCAACTATTTAAAAGATTCTATACAAGAGTTTTTTAAGAGTGAAAATCATAGCGCAACTTGGTTAAACCCTAAAGGAGAAAAGAAAGGGGAGTTTAATGGAGATGCGCTTTATTTTAGATATGATGGCTCACCTGCCATTTATGAAGTTCTTGCCAGGCTTTTACTATCTTCTGAAAATCAAAAAGTAAAATTATATCCAATAGGAGAAGTTGAACTGGTAGAAAATGTGCCAATAAGGCTTTCAAATAACACAGTTGTAAAGCTTTTAATGGTAAAAGGTCTTGACATGAACCCCACGTATTTATGGATGATTGGCAATGAAATGGTTGCCAAAATATCAGGAAATCTGCATGTAATTAGAACAGATTTAAAAGAATTGCGTCTAGAAATGAAGGGAATACAAGATACAATTGAAGATGAGTATTTGACTGATCTGACTAAAAAATTATCCCATAAATTAGATAAGGTTGTTATAAAAAACGTAAATATCTTCACACCTGAAGGCAATATACTTAAAAATCAAGATGTATTAGTCCATGCAAATCGTATTGCAGCAATCAACAGTAGTGGTTATCTTGAAATAAGTAAAGATATTCAAGTTATTAATGGGCAAGGAAAAACATTACTACCTGGAATGTTTGATATGCATACGCATAATACCAAATTTAGAGGCATGTTACATGTCGCCGGCGGAGTAACCTCTGTGCGAGATTTAGCAAACAACAAACAATTAAAAAAGTTAAGCAATCAATTTAATACAAATGAAATTATTGGTCCACGTATTGTCACATTTGGAGGTATTATAGATGGTGATGGACCTTTTGCTAATCAGCGTAATGTAGTGAGTTCTGTAGAAGAAGGCTTAGCTGAAATACAAGAATATAAAGACTTAGATTATCAGCAAATTAAATTATATAGCTCTATAAGGCCAGAGTGGGTAGCGCCATTAACAAAAAGAGCGCATGAATTAGATATGCGTGTTAGTGGGCATATTCCTGCTTTTATGACCGCTACGCAAGCCATTAATCAAGGATATGATGAAATACAGCATATGAATATGGTATTGCTCAATTTTTTATCTGATACAATAGATACTCGTACCCCATTAAGGCATACGATGTCTGCATATCATGGTGTAGATCTTAATCTTAAATCCAAAGAATACCTCGATTTTGTTCAGCTGTTGAAAACAAAAAACATACGTATAGATCCTACTGTTTCTATTTTTGAAAACATGTTTGTGTCCGTTAAAGGTGAACCAAGCCCTACTTATATTAAGATTTTAGACAGGTTGCCCTTGCTTAATCAACGAGATTATTATAGTGGGGGACTTCCAAAATCTGGTGAAAAAGTAGCGAGGTATAAAGGGAGTTTCAATAAGATGTTAGCTATTGTTTATGATTTACATAAAAAAGGGGTCGAAATTGTTCCTGGTACGGATGGTCTTCCTGGGTTTTTATACCATAGGGAGCTTGAGCTTTATGCGCAAGCTGGAATTCCTGCTTCTGAAGTTTTACAATTGGCAACTATAAAATCAGCTGAGATGACAGGAGTTTCAGAATTGTACGGAGCAATAGAAGTGGGTAAAATGGCAGATCTTATTCTTATAGACGGAAATCCATTAGAAGATATTAGTACAATACGTAATGTAAAATGGACTATGAAAGATGGTAATCTTTTTTATGCCAAAGAGGTTTATCAGGCCATGGGTATCAAACATTTTAAATAAAAAAAAATCAGGTATGAATATGTGTCTATAAAAAGACAGACTATTACTTATTAATACTAGCAACTCAAACCAACTAAATAGTTAACTTATGAAATATATTCTATTTGCACTTTTTTCTTGTTGCATGATTTCTGTTCATTCTCAAAAAGCAAAATTCTTTAACAATAGTAGAACAATACTAGGGATCAATAAAGAGAGAACCGCTTCTATGGGTATTGGTGATATTGATAATGATGGTGATTTAGATATTGTTGCGGCAAATGGTAGACATTGGCCAGGCCAAAACCGAATTTTTGTTAACAATGGTCGCGGAATTTTTACCGTTTCTAAAAATTTAGGTACAGAGCAAGAAACGAGTTATTCTACAGAACTCGCAGATTTTGACGGTGATGGCGATTTAGATATTGCTGTTGGAAATGATATGGCACCTAATTACATTTTTATTAATGATGGAGCAGGAAACTTTACTAAAGGCGCAAGCTTTGGTGAAAAATATGGTCATACGAGAAATATTGTGGTTGCAGATATAGATAATGATGGCGATACTGATATTTTAATTACGAACAGAGGAAGCGAAAATGAAATTTGTTTAAATAACGGAAAAGGTGTTTTTACAGAGGTCATAGGCTTTGGTGATAAAAAAGATTCTACCATTGATGTTGAGGTTGCAGATATGAATGGAGATGGGAATTTAGATTTGATATTAGCTAATAGAGATGACCAACCCAACTATGTGTATTTGAATAATGGCAATCTAAAATTCTCAAAAAAAACACCTTACGGAACAGGCAATGATGTAACAAGATCTGTAGCGGTTATAGATATAGATAATGATGGTTATAAAGATATTATTACGGCAAATATAGGAGAGCCAAATGTGATTTATTTTGGAAGTAAAAAAGGAACATATGACCGTAATGTTGTATTTGATGATAGTACAGATAAATCATATTCACTATCAATTGGCGATTTAAATGGTGATGGTATTACAGATATTGTTGTAGGTAATGTAGGTGCGCCAAACATGGTTTTTATCAATGCAGGAGATGCAAATTCTTGGGAGAAAATAAAATTAAATGATCAGAATTTTAGCACTTATGATATATTAACCTATGATTTAAATGGAGATAATAAACTTGATATTATTGAAAGTAATTCAGATGAATTAAACCTCTTTTACTTCAATAGATTTACACCGAAATTCCCTTGATTTTAAATGCAAGTTATAAGTACAACCTTAAAAAAACCAAAATGATAGTTAACAATAAATCAAAACTTATGATGAATAAAGCAAGCTATATGCTACAAATAGTAGTATTGCTTTTAGTTACAGGATGTTCAACAGGACCATCAAAATGGCAAAATATTAATGAGGAGGGTACTTTTTTAGTGTATAGAAGACAGTCTTTAATTGGAGAAGAAACTTATTCTATAAAAGCAACAAAAGATTCTATTTTGGTTACATCTCTTCAAGGAGAAAATGAAAGAGGAAGAATAACGGGGGTAGCTGCTGAGTTGCATTTAGATATGAATTTAGAGCCTTCTTATTATTTGAACAGAAGGATAACAAGTAAGGATACTATAGTTAATTTAGAAGTAAGAAGAACAAAAGATAGTGTTTCTGTTTGGGAGAAAAATAGAAACTTTGTTCAATTTAAAAACACAGAATTTTTCCCGGTTCACAGTAATATTCCAGCCGGAATAGAAATGATGTTATATCATTATTATTTTAAAAATGGAGGAGAGATTGGTATTCCGACACTACCAAGAGGTGAGGTTACTATGAATTTTATTCAAAAAGATACGGTAGTAATTAAAGAAAAAAAAGTACCGTTAGATCGCTATGTTGTTGAAGGAATAAATTGGGGAGGAAGAACGATTTGGGTTGATGAGTCTCAAAATTTAATAGCACTTGTTAAAGCAAATACGCAAATAAGAGAATATATAAGAAAAGGGTACGAAGAAGCTAAGCCATTTTTTGTAAAAGGAAATGTAGAGCAACAAATGGCTGCTTTAAATAAATATACAAATGATTTAAAAGGTGCGCAGGCGGGCATTAAGGCACTTGTGGGTGCAGACCTTGTTGATGGGGTAAGTGATACTACCCAAGAAGATATGACTTTAATTATAGAAAATGGTCGTATAAAAACAATAGGCAAACGTACGGAAGTTAGTATACCAGAAGGTGCTAAGGTTATTAATCTTAAAGGTAAAACTTTAATGCCCGGTATGTGGGATATGCATGCTCATTCAAATCAAGTACAATGGGCACCCGCTTATTTAGCAGGCGGAGTAACAACCATTCGCGATAATGGAAATGAACTTGAGTTTGCTACATCATTTAGAGATGCTATTGCAAAAAAAGGAGCTTTAGGTCCAGATATTTTATTAGCAGGAATGACTGATGGTGCTGGTATACAAGGTAACGGAGTCGTAAGAGCTAGAACAGTTCAGGAAGCTCAAGAAGTAGCAGATTTATATTTTTCGAATGGGTACAAGCAAATCAAAATTTACTCGTCTGTAAATGCAGAATTAACAAAGGTTTTAGCTGAAGAAGGGCATAAACGTGGTATGTCAATTACAGGTCATGTACCAAATGCTATCGGAAATGCTCGTGGAGCTATTGATGCAGGAATGGATATGTTAAGTCATCGCTCCCGTATTTTAACAGTGCTATTTCCTGATAAAAAAGTGAAAGAGTTAGGAAGCTATTATATTGAAGGAAATGATATTAGTCAAGAGCAAATTGATGAATCTATTGCGTATCTATTAGAGCACAAAACAGTCTTAGATCCAACAATAGCTTTAGATGTTGTTAGAGCAATGCCAAGAGGTTCTGTAATTGAAGCTGTTGAGCCATTTGCAGATAGAATAGCTTATGAGTTGTTTGAAGGTAAAAGGTTCAGAAGTGGTTTACCTCTAGAACGATCAGAAAAAGCTAAAGCAGATTATATCAAAGCTATGGGGATTCTTGGTCAATTTTATAAGGCAGGAGTGCCTATTGTTGCTGGAACAGATAATATCGTACCTGTTTTTGGTCTGTATTTAGAAATTGAAACCTATCAAAAATATGGAGAATTAACGCCTTTACAAGCAATACAATCAGCAACTAGTGTTCCAGCTAAAGCTATGGGATTATATGCAGAAACTGGAAGTTTAGAAGTGGGTAAAGAAGCTGATATTGCTATTTTAGAAGAAAATCCATTAAAGGATATTAAAAATATAAGGACTGTTGAGGCAGTGATTACTAATGGTAATTATTATGAAAGCGAGCCTTTATGGCACGCTGCAGATTTTAAAGCTAAAAACGATAACTAAAAACATAAGTTATCTTAAATAATATGGAGAAAGAATACGATCCAGAACAAAGATTGAAAGAATTAAATATAGAGTTACCTAGTCCCCCCAATCCGGTAGCAAATTATGTTAATGGAGTACAAACGGGTAATCTTATTTTTTTAGCAGGCAAAGGCCCTAGGTATGCAGATGGAACTGAAATGACAGGGAAATTAGGGTCGAATGTCTCTATTGATCAAGGCTATGAAGGCTCTAGATTAACGGCTATAAATCAAATAGCAGTATTAAAGTATATGTTAGGCGATTTAAAAAAAGTTAAACGTATAGTGAAAGCCTTAGCATTTGTAAATTCAGAATCTAATTTTATAGAACAGCCAAAAGTAATTAACGGCTTTTCAGATTTAATGGTGGCTGTTTTTGGAGAAAGAGGTATTCATGCCCGCGCAGCCATCGGTGTTGCCACATTACCTAGAGCACAAGCCGTAGAAATAGAAGTAATTGTTGAGGTCTACGATTAGAATAACTTTTTTAATACAAACTTAAATTTAAACACTTCATGTTATATACACCAATCAAAAAAAAACCTATAAAAATCATGGGTTCTAAAATAATATTTTTAGGACTCCTGTTTTTATGTCTTCAATATGCAAACAGTCAAGAACTTAAATTAAAATATTTTGGTGGTGCTGGTTGGGAAATGACAGAAGGGAAAACAACCATTTTAGTAGACCCTTATTTATCTAGAGTAAAACTAGGAGATAGCCCTGCGAACAGTAAAGAAGATTTGCGTAAAAACTATTATGAAAGTGATTACTTTCAGTCAGATACCGTTGTGATCAATAAGCACATTACAAAAGCAGATTATATTTTGGTGCATCACTCTCATTTAGATCATTTAGGAGATGTGCCATATATCGCAAAGAAAACAGGTGCTAAGGTGATTGCTACAGAAACGAGTTGTAATATACTAAGAGCTTACGGAGTTCCAGAAGAGCAACTACTTACTGTTAAAGGTGGCGAGGATTATCAGTTTGAAGAATTTTCAGTAAGGGTTGTTCCTTCGATACACTCTGCTTTAAATGATAAGCATTATTTTGATGCTAGAACACATGAAAAAGAACTAAAAGCACCATTAAAGCTGGAAGATTTTGTAGAAGGAGGTTCATTAATGTTTTATGTAAGATTCAATAATCACAAAATATTGACAGCAGGATCCATGAACTTTTTAGAGAAAGAGGTTGAAGGCTTAACTCCAGATATTCTTTTGCCAGGCGTAAACTTTTCAAGATTAGAAATTTATAAGTATACAGAGCGATTGTTGAAAGCTACAGGCTTACCTAAAACCATTATACCTACGCATTGGGATAATTTTAGAGTGCCTTACGGTTATTCTCAAGAAAAAGCTATTGATGAAAAAATTAAGCCATTTATTAAAGAAGTTAAAGCTGTTTCCCCCGAAGCTAAAATAATTGTTCCTATTCATTTAGAAACAATTACTATAAAATAAAGTATTGCTTAATTTGTAAAGCAGAACTGACCTACTATTATTTATTCTAAAATGTTTTTTATGAATACTGATTCTTTAATAAATCCACTTTGGAACGAGAAAAAAATTAAGAATTATTTACCGCACATGACGGTTCCTGAGGTTGATGATTTTTTGGCAAAATCTGACTTAGTCATTATCCCTATTGGAGCTTTAGAGCAGCATTCTAGTCACTTACCTATTGGTACTGATTTTATAAATGGTGTTGAACAATGTAAGCTTATCGCACAAGAACGTGATATTTTAGTAGCTCCTGTTTTAATGGCGGGACAATCGCCTTATCATATGGCATTTTCAGGATCGATTACCTTATCTGCAGATACCATAATTCAAGTACATATGGAAACGGTAGTATCACTAATTAAGCATGGATTTAAGCGTTTTGTATTTATGAATTCTCATGGAGGAAATAGGGCTATTACTACTTTTTTAGTAGATCAAATTAACCAAAAAACAGCTGGTGTGGCTGTAGATTTTGGAGTAGCTATAGCACCATATTTAATAACAGATAATAGTGGAAAACCTCAAGTATTAGATCGTCATGCAGGTACAGGAGAAACCTCAGATTCTTTGTATTTAATGCCAGATTTGGTTCAATTAGATAAAGCTACTGCAACAAAATTAACACATCCAAAGCATTTAGAGCAAATGCTTCCTGGGGTGATTAGTGATGAACCAACAGCTAAACTGTTATTTCTTTCAGAAGCGCTAAAAGGAGAAGAAACAGGAAAGAAAACATCAACTATAGAAATGACTAAAACAGGAGTTTGGGGAGAGTTAAACCCTAAAGAGGCAACTTTAGAAAGAGGTGCAAAAAATATTAATAATACTGTGCAGGCAGCAGTAAAATTTATTGATAAATGGAATGACCTTATTAAAGAATAGGCAACATTGTTATTAATATTCTAAAGAAACCTTTACCATAGAAAAATGAAAAAACCTTTACTTACGCTAATTTTTATTTTCTTATTTTTTGGTCATGCTATGGCTCAGGAAGCAGAAACAACGTCAAACATTATTTTAAGTATTAAGCCTTCAGAAACAGACAGCAGAATTAGCACGGCAGATACTCCTCATTTTGTAACATATGACCCTGCTATCAAACAAGGGAAATTGCTGCTTTTTATACCCGGTACAAATGGTATTGCTTCAAAAGGGCCAAAGAATTTTTTTGAAACAGCGCTTAAACAAGGATATCAGGTTATTAATCTATCATACATAAACACACCCGCTATAGCTAAAATTTGTAAAGATGATGTATTAGTCGAAAACTCTAATTGTGCAGAAGATTTTAGAAATAGAAGAGTATATGGTGATACTCCTTTTTCTTTGATTAGTGATGCACCGTATGATGCTATAGTAAGCCGTCTTACCAAGCTTTTAATATACCTATCAGATACCAATGTAGAAGGTAATTGGGGGCGTTATCTAGATAATGGTAAGCCAAAATGGAAAGAAATTGCTTTAGCAGGACAGTCTCAAGGTGGTGGAATGTCTGCTTTTATTGCGAAGACACATCGTGTAGCCAGAGTTATTGATTTTTCTGGAGGATGGGATTATTCATCAAAAAATAAGATCGCAAACTGGTATTTTAAAGATAGTAAAACACCTCTTGATCGGTGGTATGGAACATATCACGTAAAAGAACCCGTTGCTTCCACTATTATTAAAACATATAAGGCAATGAATATTCCTGAAGATAATATTTACGCTTTTGATTTAGAGGTTCCTAATGGAAAAAAGGCACACTCTAACGGAATTAGAAATATTGGGTATAAAAACGAGTGGATAAAACTACTAGGGAAAGGAAATTAGCAGTAGTGGTAGTTTTTGGGTTATTTTTAATCAAATTTAATTTGAGTAGTATTATAACTCATATTAAGAATATTTTTTTGCAAATAATGGTGTAGTAACTTTTAACGATATAATAGATCTATGAAAAAATACATTTTTGGTGTTTTGTTTTTAACACTTACATCATATAATACACCTTCAAAAAAAGAATTACAGGAGCAGCATATGATTACAGAAATAGAACATTCAGAGATGAATACTTTAGGTTTAATTGGGGGTACTTCTTGGCATTCAACCATCGATTATTATAAAACCATAAATCAGTCTATAAATGATCATTTTGGAAATAACACAAACCCGCCATTAATTGTCTACACCCTTAATCAGGCAGAAGTTCACCGGTTTCAAATAGAAAACAAATGGGATTCTATTGCTACTATGTTGGTGGAAGCTGCATTAAATTTGAATAAAGCAGGTGCTGATGCGGTTCTTTTTTGCGCTAATACACCACATAAAGTTTATGATGATGTTCAGCAAAAGTTAGATTTTCCTGTAATTCATATTGCTGATGCTACAGCTAAGGCAATCCATAAAAAAGGATTAAAGAAAGTTCTGTTTCTAGGTACTAAATACAGTATGGAGGAAAATTTTATCACTAAAAGAATCGAAGACAATGGTATTGAAGTATTAGTGCCAAAACAGAAAAAGGAAATTGAAGAATTACATAGAATTATTCAAGAAGAACTAACCTATGGTGTTATTAATAAAAAATCAAAAGAATATGTATTACAGGTTATAAAAAAATCAATAGTAGAAGGGGCAGAAGGAGTTGTTTTGGGTTGTACAGAATTTCCATTAATGATTTTTGAAGAAGATTTAGAAGTGCCTGCTTTTAATACCACAGAGATTCATTCAATGGCGGGAGTAGATTACATTTTAAAAAATTAAGTATGCAAATTTCAAAACAACATATTGGATTAGTTTTAGGACCACTTGCTTTTAGCTACATTCTTTTCTTTTTCAATGCAGAAGGTTTAGACCCTGCAGCAAAAGCAATTTTAGCCTCTGTTGCTTGGATTGCAATTTGGTGGATTACTGAAGCTATTTCAATAGCCGTAACAGCATTGTTACCCATTGTTCTTTTTCCGCTATCAGGCGGCTTAGATCTGAGTCAGACTACAGCTTCTTATGGGCATAAATATATTTTTTTATATGTAGGTGGTTTTATTCTAGCTATTGCTATTGAAAAATGCAACCTACATAAGAGAATAGCCCTTTCAATCATAAAATTAGTAGGTACTAATATTATCAATATAATTTTAGGTTTTATGATAGCCACAGCTCTTTTATCTATGTGGATATCAAATACAGCAGCTACGGTAATGATTTTGCCAATGGGTATGGCTATCGTATCACAATTAAGAGATAACCCAAATACAATTAAAAACGAAAACATACTATTCGGTAAAGCTTTAATGCTAGCAATAGCTTACAGTGCATCAATAGGAGGTATAGCGACCTTAATTGGTACTCCTACAAACTTAGTGCTGGCAGGTGTTGTGCAAACAAATTTTGGAGTAGAGATTACATTTTACCAGTGGTTTATTTTTGGTTTTCCTATTGCTCTAATTTTGTTGTTCTTATGTTGGAAATACTTAACAAAATTTGCATTTAAATTTGAACAGAAAGAGTTTCCTGGAGGAAGAGAAGAAATAAACAAACAATTAAAGGCATTAGGTAAAATGTCTTATGATGAAAAAAAGGTATTGATTGTATTTTGTTGTACCGCCTTTGCATGGATTTCAAGATCGTTTTTACTGAAAAAAATTATTCCCGAAATTGACGATACAATCATTAGCGTTTTATTTGCGATTGTGTTGTTTATAATCCCATCAAGCAGAAAGAATGAAGGATTAATTTCGTGGGAAGATGCTGTTAAGTTACCTTGGGGTGTAGTCCTATTATTTGGTGGTGGTATGGCCTTAGCATTAGGTTTCGAAACTAGTGGTTTAGCCTTGTGGATTGGGAATAAATTAATTGCATTAGAATCAGTTCCATTTATCTTACTAATATTAATCTTGATATTTGCTGTGAATTTTTTAACAGAAATAACTTCCAATATTGCTACAACAGCAATGCTACTACCTGTGCTTATCTCTTTAGCGCCAACACTAGGGGTGCACCCTTATTATTTGATGATAAGTGCAACTGTAGCGGCATCATGTGCTTTTATGCTTCCTGTGGCAACACCCCCAAATGCTGTAGTATTTGGATCTGGGTATTTAAAGATTGAAGATATGGTTAAAAAAGGAATATGGATGAATTTAATTTCCATTGTTATTTTAACCCTCTTCGTGTACTTTGCCCTTCCATTAATTTGGAATTTGAATTCTTAAGCTCTTTTTTAACCTGGCTTTAATGACTTAACTACCAAGATTTTATTTAAAAGAAAATTTTGGTAGTTAAAAAAACACAATTATTTCAAAAAAAATCTATATAAAGTATTGAATCGATAATAATAATGGCTTCTCTTTTTAGTTTAGAATAACTATCTCAAAACATTAGTATATTTATGTAACATTAGTATATGATAAAACGCAATTTGAGCGTTCTACGTCATATACTAGTATTTAATTTGATACACACCATACATGAATAAAGAAACACAAGAATATAAAAGGCTGCAAGAAAACTATTCTGAACAAAAAGATTGGTTAAAATGGGGTCCTTATTTAAGTGAAAGACAATGGGGAACTGTTCGCGAAGATTATAGTGTTAATGGTGATGCTTGGAACTATTTTCCGCATGAGCATGCAAGGAGTAGAGCTTATAGATGGGGAGAAGATGGCCTTGCAGGAATATCAGACAGATACTGTAACATTTGTTTTGGTGTAAGTGTATGGAATGGAAATGATAGTATTTTAAAAGAGCGCTTATTTGGTCTTACGGGGCCGCAAGGTAACCATGGTGAAGATGTAAAAGAGCTTTATTATTATTTAGAGTGTACACCTTCACATTCATACATGAAACATTTGTATAAATACCCTCACAACAAATTTCCATATAGTAAATTGGTTGAGGAGAACGGTAAAAGAAATAGAAACGAATTAGAGTACGAATTACTAGATACAGGTGTTTTTAAAGACAATGCTTATTTTGATGTATATACTGAATATGCTAAAGCGGATAATGAAGATATTTTAGTGAAAATAACAGTAGCTAATAGAGGTAAAAAAGCTGCTCCAATTCATGTATTACCAACATTATGGATTCGAAATTATTGGAGCTTTAAAGAAATACCTAAAAAACCTATAATTAAGAAAAGCACACAGAATGGGAAACCTTATGTAACCATTGAGCATTGCTATGTTGGTGATTATAATTTTTATTTTGATGATGCTGATGAAATGCTTTTTACGGAGAATGAAACCAATATGGAGTCCGTTTACTTATCAGAGAACGACCATCCATATAAAAAAGATTTATTTCACAAAGCAGTAACTTCAAACGACTATAAATTAGCAAGTAAATTAGATAACGGAACAAAGTTTGCCCCACTTTATAAATTAAATTTGGCTGCAGGTGAAACCAAATCAGTAAGGTTAAGACTTTCGAAAGAACGCATTCAGGACCCTTTTAATGTTCAGTTCGATGAGATTTTTAGTGAAAGAGTAAAAGAGTGCGACGATTTTTATAAAACAAAAATTGAAAATAAAGACCAACATGAAATTCAAAAGCAAGCTTTTGCAAGCTTGTTATGGTCTAAACAATATTATAATTATGATGTTGAGCAGTGGCTTTTAGGAGATTCAAAAACATCAATACCAGCAATAGAAAGGTTATATGGAAGAAATAATACATGGAAAACATTACGTAACCATGATATTATGTCAATGCCAGATGCTTGGGAGTATCCTTGGTATGCCGCATGGGACTCTGCTTTTCATTGCGCAACTTTAGCTTTAGTAGATGCCGATTTTGCTAAAAATCAGCTATTGTTATTTACCAAAGAATGGTACATGGCACCAAACGGCCAAATACCTGCTTATGAGTGGAATTTTAGTGATGTAAACCCACCTGTACAAGCGTGGGCAACGTTAGATATTTATAAAACAGATAAAAAAAATACAGGAAAAGGAGATCTTAAGTTTTTAAAACAGATGTTTAATAAACTGGCATTGAACTTTACATGGTGGGTAAACCGATTAGATGCTAGTCAGAATAACGTTTTTGAAGGTGGCTTTTTAGGTCTTGATAATATTGGAGTATTTGATAGAAGCCATGGAGTACCTGGTGATGGTACTTTAGAGCAAGTAGATGGTACGGCATGGATGGCCCTATATTGTTTAAACATGCTAGAAATTAGTTTAGAACTTGCCTTAGAAGATGACTCCTATGATGATATGGCAATTAAATATTTCGGTCATTTCGTTTTTATAGCAGAAGCTTTAAATAAAATTAGTATTGAAAATAAAGGAATTTGGGATGAAGAAGAAGGGTTTTTCTATGATAACTTAGTTTTTCCGAACGGAAAATCTACTTCTATAAAAGTTCGTTCTATTGCAGGGATGTTGTCTTTAGCGGCAGTGCTTTGTATAAAAAAAGAAACATTAGACAAGCTTCCTAAATTTAAAGAAAGTGTTCAGTGGTTTAAAAACCACAGAATGAAAACGCTAAAATATCCAGTAGTACAAGAATTTGCTGATGGAGACGACTTATTATTATCGCTTGTGCCTAATGATCGTATGAAGATTTTAGTAGATGTTCTTTTAGATGAAAAAGAATTTTTAAGTCCTTATGGTATTCGTTCATTATCTAAAATACACGAAACGCCTTATCATATTGATATTAACGGGGTAAATTATAGTATCAATTACGAGCCAAACGAATCATCAACATCTTTATTCGGAGGAAACTCTAATTGGAGAGGTCCTGTTTGGTTTCCGATGAATTATTTATTTATTCAATCGTTAAAAGAATACTATAAATATTGTGGCGACGATTTAAAATTTGAATACCCGGCGGGTAGTAAAAATCTAAAATCTTTAAAAGAGATAAGTATAGAAATAAGTAAAAGGTTGATTTCTATTTTTGAAAAAGATGAAAAAGGAGATAGAATAGTGCACGCTCTCCATAAAGATATTTATGCACAGGATGAGTTTAAAGATTTGATACTATTTTATGAGTATTTTGATGGTGATAATGGTAGAGGAGTAGGAGCTTCTCATCAAACGGGTTGGACCTCTTTAGTCGCTAATTTAATACAAGAAATAAACCAAAAATAATAAGTAGTATGCCTTATTGGTTAGCAAGCATATTACCTGCACTTTTGTTGGGGTATTTAGTTTGGTTTTTTTTAATGAGGAAAAAAGAACCTAAAATCAAACAATTCATTGAAGCATGGAAAAAAATATTACAAGATAATGTAGATTTCTATGCAGAATTAGATGCAGAAAATAAATCAAAATTTGAAGCTGAGGTTCTTTACTTTTTAAATGAAGTAACCATAACGGGTGTAGATGTACAAATTGATGACACAGATTGCCTGCTTGTTGCTTCGAGTGCTGTGATACCTCTTTTTGGTTTTCCAGAATTACGTTACCGAAATATTAATGAAGTACTTTTATATAAAGACTCCTTCAATGAAGATCATCAGACAGAAGGTAGTGGACGTACTATTTTAGGTAAAGTTGGTTCTGGAGATATGAATCGGTTAATGATTTTGTCACTACCTGCATTACGAGCTGGCTTTGCTTTAAAAGAAAGTGAAAGTAACGTCGGTATACATGAATTTGTACATTTAATAGATAAGGCTGATGGTGCTGTAGATGGTATTCCTGAAAGTATTATGAAAAAGCAATTCATACTACCTTGGTTGAACATTATGCATCAAGAAATTGAAAAAATTAACGAAAAAGATTCAGATATTAATCCATACGGAGCTACAAGTCAGATAGAATTTTTGAGTGTAGTAAGTGAATACTTCTTTAATCAACCAGAAAAACTCAAAGAAAAACACCCTGAATTATATAGCTTGTTGTCTAAAATTTATGCTCAAGATAGAGCATGAGTTTATAGTTTTAAAAAAGGGTAATTAACTACTTGTGTGTCTTGAATAGGCTCTTTATTTAAAACATTTAAATAAAGAAAATCAATTATTTTATCAGTGAATTTGTATCCAAGTGAAGCCCATTCATGTCCTCCATCAGGATCTATATTTACAATATAAGATCCGTCTAATTCTTTAATTCTATTTGTAATTTTTTTAGGTCCATCTAAAATTAAATAACCATTAGAGTTTGATGGGCAATAGTGGTGTGATGCAATCCCAAACGGAATTTTATTATCTAATTGACCATGAAAAAAGAGCATCGGAACTAAATTTTCTTGAGTCAAATAATCGCTATTTATTGTTGCGCCAGCAAAGCTTACAGCGCCAATTACTTTAGTGTTAGGGTATTTAATATGCTGAAACAAGTAATTATTTTTCATAATAATTGTATTTAAAATTGTTTCTGCGCCCGCACTACTACCTATTAATATAATTTTATTTGGGTCAACTTTAAAAGTTGTATCATAAGTTGTTAAATAATATATAGACTTTATAACATCTTCAACAGCTTGAACATAGGTATTCATTTTAATATCCGTTTGGCAATCACAGCCAAAAGATTTTCCTTTTAGTGTCAACCGGTAATTTATAGAGGCAACAGCATAACCTCTTTTAGCTAATATAGTACTTAAACCTTTTTCGTCTCCTCCATTTCTTTGGCCTGCAACAAAACCACCGCCATGAACCAAAATCACAAGAGGTCTCATTTTTTTAATATCAGATTTAGAATCATAAAAATCTAGCAGGAGTGTGTCTGCATAATTAAAAGTTCTTTTTTGTATAGATGAAAAAATAGTGTCTTTGTATCTGTTTTGACTCCAAATAGAGCAGGTTATTAAAAGAAAAGCAAGTAATGTAAACTGTGTTTTTATCATTTTAAAATCATATGTTCAATAATTTAATTGACGACATTAAATTATTCCTAATTTTAAGAAATATAAATGTAATAAGATGAAAACGTTTGTAAGCACCATTTCTCAAAAAGAATTTTCTGTAAACGATTTAATCAAGTTAAATATGTAAGCAACAAGAACTTTAATTATTCGTCAAGCACTAATATAGAACCGACATTTAAACAATGTAGCCACATTATTAAAATTGAATAGGCATATATTTTTGATGCACTTGAAATAAAAAAATATCAATTATTAGATATCCTTCTTCAATAAAGTAGTAGATGTAATTAAAGAAAAATTTAAAACCAGATTAAGCCTTTGGATTTGGATAATTATCAGATTGATCTTCTACAGTTTCATCCATACAAACAAAATCTTTTTCTATTAAAATAGAAAGTTCACTGCCTGTTTTTGTAGTATGTAAATTGTTAAAACCTACTACAGAATTGGTTGCCCAGTTTTTAGTGTTTTCTTCAGGAAAATAAATAGTAACGGTGTTATTTACATAATCAGCCTCAAGGTTTTTAAGATCCTTTTTAGCTTTCAATTCATATGTAAAAAAAGTAGATCCAAATTCAGTTTGCTCAGAGAAGATACCTGTTTCACAAAATGTTTCAACTTCGCTTTTAGTAAGTCTGTATCTGATGGTGTTACCTTTAATTCTAATTTTCATGAGTGTTTTTTTACTGTAGATAAATTTAAAGTATTTTAGGCTTCATCTGTTTTATAATTTATAGTGATTCTTGTGCCTTTACCGGGTTCTGAATTTATGAATAAACGCCCGTTAATATAACTAATTCGTTCTTTCATATAAAAAAGACCCATTCCGCCTTCGCTATTATTTTTTGGTGTGTCTTTTAAAATCGAGTTATCAAATCCTTTTCCGTTATCATCTACAACAACGCTTAAAATACCATCACTGTAGTTTATAGTTAACAATATGTAAGTTGCATCAGCATATTTGATAGCATTATTTACAGCTTCTTGAGCTACTCTATAAATATTAGTTTCCGCTAAAGAATCAAAACGAATATGTTTATCTGTTTTATTATCGAAAAGAATGTTTTTACCAGTTAATTTAGATAACTCTGTAGTCATTTTATGCAATGCAGGGAAAATACCATGATCTTTAAGTTCAGGTGGTGTAAGGTTAAATGTAGCAGTACGCACACCTTTTATTAAATCAGAGCACAATGTTTTTAAATAGGCTATTTTTTCTGCAGTTTTAGCAGTATTCTCTAAATTAATAGATTCTATATTAAATTTTAAAGCAGTTAGCATTTGCCCAATACCATCGTGTATATCTTTAGCAATACGCTTTCGCTCTTCTTCTTGGCCCTCTACAACTTGACTGGCCTGCATTTTTTTCTGAAGCATTTTATCTTCAAAATTCTGCTTAGTTAATTGCTCTACTTTTTCTTGATTTTCTTTACGCTCTGTAATATCAGAACAAAGTATTAAAATACTTTGTTTTTTGGTAGATTGATGTAGTGGAATGATAGACATATCTAACCAAATATCTTGTTCTTTTTTAGTTCTAATTTTTATTTCTTCAGATCGTATGCTTTTTCGGTTACTTTTTAAAACCTCTTTTAAATATTCTTGCTGACCTTCATTTATAGTTAATAACTCAGACAATGGCATAGATAGGTCTGATGATGTACAGCCTAGTAATTCTTGAAATTTCTTACTTATAAAAACTATTCCGCCATCATTTTTAGCACTTGCAAATAAGGCGGCATTATCAATGACAAAATTCAACTCCTGTAATTCTTGTAATGATTTTTCTTTTTCTTGATATAAATGTTGAATCTTATCTGTATTAGCTTCAGATTCTAATTGATTGTTCATCAACCTAGAAATAGTATTTTTAATTTGAAGTGATAATGGTTTAAATATAAAGAGGATTTCTAGAAATAATATGAGTAATGAAAAGATAAGTAGAAGGTATTCTTTAAATTTTAAATTTTCTAGTTGTGTTTTACTCCGATTATCGTATTCATTAACAATAACATCCATCAATCTTAAAAAAGTACGTTCGTTATCAAGAAGCGTTTGAATGTTTTTTTGTGTAACTGATGAGGGACTTAGTGTTAATTTTTCTTCTTCTGCAATCACCTGTTGTGCAGCCGTGATCATTGCTGTATGGTGTGGCGTTATTTTTTTAAATAAGGCGAGTATATCTTCGTGGGTTTCTTTTTGAATCCCCATAGAATCATTCCCGAATTGTAAGGCCGCATGAGATATTTTCCAAGTAGTGATGGTCTTTTTTAATTCCGTAAGTATTTGCTTCTTATCAGAGCCAGACTGTTTTAATAGCAGTGCTTCTTTGACTAATTTCTGACTATAAGCACGCTGTCTTCCCGCTACGTTAATTACCCTAGAATCATCAAGTTGAGCGTTTAAATGCACTTGTATTAAAATTTGAGCTACAATAATAGTAAGTGCAATTGCGGCTAGAGCAAGCAAATACCATTTTCGAATTCTCAAAAAGGTAGAAGAGTCTAGTGGTTGCTCAAATTTTATATCCATCATGTAGTTCGTAATTGTAACTTACTAAGCCTACCCTTGCAGTGCTTTGCCTACCAAGGCAAGAGAACTTTCTGATAAAGGCAGTTTTAAGGCAGCTTCTTGCCCTTTTTTAGACATTTTACGCCATGTTTTCTGAAGGATGTCGATGAGTTTTTCTTCAGAATATTTTTTAGCAAATGGTTCAAAATAGAATTCTAAAAATACCAAACAAATAACATCTTCCATTGTTTGTGTCTCTTCGTTTTTCTTTAATTGTTTTTTTTCTAATAAAAAAGCAACATTATCTATTGTGTCTTTATCATAGCCAACAGTTTTCAAAATTTCTCCAGCTTTATCAGCATGAAATTTTTTAAGATCTTGTCTCCATTTAAGGTAGCCAGTTCTATTCATTTCATAAGAATCTCTCGAAATTTCCCATCTACAAATATGTTGACAACGTGCGGTAAGTTGAACTGCTTCGGAAGCATCAGGAGCAAATGAGTTTAACTTATCAGTCATTCGGATGGCATAAAGAACTTCTTTAGCATATTCAGACCCGTTATATACTTCTTTATTAGGATCTTGCTCATTAGCTTTGTCAAAAAGATCAAAAGCTTTTTTTAATTTATCCGATGTTGCCATAATGTAATTAGGTTTGCTCCAAAGCTATTCAGAAAAACCAATATACACAAAACCATCTTCTATTTTTACGGGATATGTTGAAATTGCTTCTAAAGAACCATTTAAATTTTCTCCTGTTTCTAATGAAAAAGTGTTTTTATGTAAAGGACAAGCTACTTTTGGAGTGCCCATATCTTCACCAATCATTCCGCGAGAAAGCACCATTTCCATTTTATGTGGACATAAATTTTGACAAGCATACCATTTATTTTCTCGAGTAAAATTGAAAACTGCAATTTGGCGATTATTGTATTTTACACATGCACCGCCATTTTTAGGAAACTTAGTCACTGCTGCAGCTTTATACCAAATAGTAACTTCTTCAAGTGCTGTTGTAGAGTATTCTTTTAAAATTGAATCTATCATTTTTTCTATCTTTTTAATTCAACATTGATATTACTAAACCCAAGGAGTAGGCATTTTTTGTTCTCTTAAAGAAACAAACTCAATGTTCTCATCTTCTTCAGTTGAGTTTACAAAGTGTGTATATTTAGCTCTTATTTCAGGATTTTCAATTGCTTCTTTCCATTCGCATTTATAAGTATCTACTAAATGTTGCATTTCTTTATCTAATTGATCGACAATACCCAAACAATCATTAATCACAACATCTTTTACATAATCAATACCACCTTCTAATTTATCTAACCAAGCAGCAGTACGCATTAAAGGTTGTGCAGTTTGTATATAGTACATTAAAAAACGATCAACATATTTTATAGCAGTTTCTTTATCTACTTTTTCAGCTAATAGTAATGCATGTTTGGGAGTTGCACCTCCGTTTCCGCCGATGTATATATTCCAGCCACCTTCTACAGCTATAAAACCAAAATCTTTACCACGGGCTTCAGCACATTCACGGATACAACCAGAAACACCACCTTTAAATTTGTGAGGAGAACGAATACCTTTATATCTATTTTCTATTTCAATGGCGAAACTCACACTTTCGTCCATACCATATCTACACCATGTAGAACCTACACAGCTTTTTACGGTACGTAATGATTTTCCATAGGCTTGTCCAGTTTCAAAACCTTCTGCAATTAACTCTTCCCAAATCAATGGTAATTCATGCAGTTTGGCACCGAACATATCTATTCTTTGACCACCCGTAATTTTGGTATACAAGTCATATTTTTGGGCAATTCTACCCATTGCAATCATTTGCTTCGGTGAAATTTCACCACCAGCAACACGTGGTACTACAGAGTACGTACCATTTCGTTGAATGTTTGCTAAATACCTATCGTTGGTATCTTGTATGGTATCTTGTTTATTTGCTGTCTCGTTAAAAATACTAGCGAATAATGAAGCTGCTAAAGGTTTACAGGTTTCGCAACCGTTTCCTTTTCCATGCGTATCTAATAATTCATCATAGTCTTGAATGCTTTTCATTTTTACGATGTCATACAATTCTTGACGAGAATAATCAAAATGTTCGCAAATTCGTTCTTTTACAACCTTACCTAAAGATTTTAATGTTTCATTGACTAAATCTGTAACCATAGGTTTACAACCGCCACAACCAGTAGTTGCTTTGGTAGCTTTAGCAACATCTTTAACGGTTTCATTGCCATCATCTTTTACAGAACAACAAACTTGCCCTTTAGTAACAGCTTCACAAGAACAAACAACAGCAGTATCAGGTAAATCCATAGCGCTACCAAAAGATGCACCACCATCACCAGCAGGAAGTATTAATTGTGAAGGATCTGAAGGTATAGGCATGCTATTCAAATAAATTTGATGTAACATGCTATAGTCAGAAGCGTCACCAACTAAAATACCACCTAATAGTTTTTTACCATCAAGGCTTACATTTATCCTTTTATATAAGTGTTGTGTTTTATTTTCAAAAATCACAGAATGCCCTTTAGCTGCAGGCATGAATGGCTCTCCAAAGCTTGCAACATCAACCCCTATTAATTTAAGTTTGGTAGACATATCAATCTCAGCAGCCATTACATTTTCTGTATTTCCTGTGATTTGATCAACAGCTACTGTGGCCATTTCATAACCAGGAGCTACTAATCCATAAATCATTTGATTGTATAAGGCTATTTCTCCAATGGCATATATATTCTCATCAGAGGTTTGCATTTTATTATCTACAGTTATACCACCACGTACACCCATTTTTAAACCACTAGATTTTCCTAGTTCATCTCTTGGACGAATACCTGCTGATATCACAAGCATTTCTACATCTAAAACATCATCTTCGCCAAATTCCATACCAGTAATAGTATCGTCACCTAAAATTTGGTTGGTTGCTTTGCTTAAATGAATGTGTAACCCAATAGATTCTAATTTTAATTGTAACACTTGACTACTTCTAGAATCCAATTGTCTTGGCATTAATTTAGGAGCAAATTCTACAATATGAGGTTCTAAGCCCATATCCATTACCGCTTTTCCTGCCTCTAACCCTAAAAGGCCTCCTCCTAATACAGCGGCTTTAGCATTAGGGTTTTTTGCTTTTATCTCAGCAGCATAAGACAGCATGCCTTCTAAATCTTCAATTGTACGGTATACAAACACACCCTTTTTCTCCACTCCTTTAATAGGTGGTACAAAAGCAGATGAACCCGTTGCTAAAACAAGGTAATCATAAGAAAAATCACGATTTTTTGCTGTAGTAATTGTTTTCTCTTCACGGTTAATGTCTGAGACGCGTTCGTTAACCATAAGCTCTATACCATTCTCTGCATACCACTCTGCGGGAGCCATTTCTAAAGCCTTTGCATCTTGGTTTTCAAAAAACTCACTTAAATGAACACGGTCATAGGCAGGTCTTGGCTCATCACCAAAAACAATAAGTTTATAGTCTTTACTTGTTTCTTTAGCTATAAATTTTTCACAAAATTTATATCCTACCATTCCATTTCCTACTACGATCACGGTTTTCATACGTACGTCTTTATGATGTTACATAGCAAAAATACGTATTATTACGTATATTTTATATGTTTTTATAAAAATAAATACGTAGTTTTGTTGTCATATTAATAATTCTAAACCCTAATAATTAGAAATTATGATGTCAAGCAAAAAACCAAAAGTTAGTTTAGTAGGTGCAGGCCCTGGTAGTAGTGACTTAATAACACGAAGAGGTTTTAAGGTAATGCAAGAGGCATCTGTAATTTTGTATGATGCTTTAATTAGTGAAGAATTATTAAATGAAATAGATAAAAGCATTCCAAAAATATACGTAGGTAAACGTTGTGGAGAACATTCTTTTACGCAAGATGATATCAATAAATTAATTGTAGAAAATGCTTATTTATATGGGCACGTGGTACGTTTAAAAGGGGGAGACCCTTTTGTATTTGGCAGAGCGAGCGAGGAGATTGAGTATGTAGAGTCTTTTGGGATACCAGTAACTGTTGTTCCAGGTATTAGTAGTGCTATAGCTGTGCCAGCAAGTCAAGGAATTCCTGTAACTCGAAGAGGTATTAGCAGTAGCTTTTGGGTTATGACTGCAACTAAAAAAGACGGATCGTTTTCGCAAGATCTTAAATTGGCTGCTCAATCTTCAGCAACACTTGTTATATTAATGGGTGTACGTAAATTTAATGATATAGCAGCAGAAGTATCTAAGTATAGAAAAACAACTACTCCGTTTGCAATAATTCAAAACGGAACCTTAGAAAAGGAAACCTGTATAACAGGAGTTTTAAGTAATACTACAAAGAAGTTACATTTAATAAACACTTCATTACCAGGTATTATTGTTATTGGTGACGTAGTCGCAGAGCATCCTTCTTTTTTTGAAGAAGAGCTGCAACGTGTTTTAAATTCCAACCTTTAAGTATAAATAAACTTTACTTTATTAAAGCCGATATGGTCAATATTCTGGTTCTGCCTTGATCCACATATTGACCAGTATATCGGTGATTTACTGATAATCAATCATTTAATTTTACAAAAATTTCTTTTAGAATCACGAATTACATAAAACTAATATCTGTTTTTTTAGATATTGATAGAATGTAATTGATATATATGTCAAATATATAAAAATACGTATCTTTTTAAATTTTTCAAACATTAAAATAAGTATAAATACGTATTTATACGTAATTTTGATTTATCAAAGTAAGTAAAGTAATCTTTTTTAAATCAATAACTATGAAAAATTTAACTTCAAGTAAAGCAACTAAATTAAACCTCAGAGATTTTAAAAGTGTTCCAATGCGAACATTTTGGATAACATCATTAGCATTCTTCTTGTGCTTTTTTGCATGGTTTGGTATTGTTCCTTTTATGCCTGATGTGGTTAAAGATCTTGGTTTAACACCTTCTCAAAAATGGAATTCAATTATTCTTGCAGTGTCGGGTACTGTATTTGCGCGATTGATAATAGGTAAACTATGCGATAAATACGGACCTCGATTATGTTATACTTATTTGTTAGTCTTTGGTGCAATTCCAGTAATACTTTTAGGTTTTGTGCAAACACCATTACAATTTTTAATATGTAGGTTATTTATAGGTTTTATTGGTGCATCATTTGTAATTACTCAATTTCATACTTCTATTATGTTTGCTCCTAATATAGTAGGTACGGCAAATGCAACTTCTGCAGGTTGGGGTAACCTAGGTGGTGGTGCTAACCGTTTAGGTATGCCATTAATTGCTGCTGCGGTAGTAAGTTTTGGTATTGCTGATGAAATTGCTTGGCGTTACTCTATGGTTATTGCAGGTGTATTGTGTTTATCAATGGGCTTGGTATATTATTTTTTCACGAAAGATACGCCAGAAGGAAATTTTGCAGAATTAAAAGAAAAAGGAGAGATGCCTGTTTTTAAAAAGGATGAGGCTTCTTTTTCAAGTGCATTAAAAGATTATAGAGTTTGGATTTTGTTTTTTGTTTATGCAGCTTGTTTCGGAATTGAGCTAACGGTGTATGGTACTATGGATGATTATCTGCAAAATAGATTTGGTTTAGATAGAACATTTGCGGGTAACCTAGTATTATCGTTTGCTTTGATGAATATTTTTGCCCGTACTTTGGGTGGTTATTTTGGTGATAAATTTGGGAACAGTAAAGGCTTGCGTGGTCGTGTAATTTTCTTAGCAGTTATATTAGCAGCAGAAGGATTCATGCTATCGTTTTTCTCAATGTCGACAAGTTTAGTCGTAGGTATGATATTTTTAATAGCCTTTAGTTTAACTGTTCAGATGGCGGAAGGCGCTACATTCTCAGTAGTACCATTTATTAATAAAAAAGCAATAGGCTCTATTTCAGGTATCGTAGGTGCGGGTGGTAATGTTGGTGCTTTTTTGGCTGCAATTCTATTAAAATCTAAATCTGCAAGTGCAGAAAGTGTTGCTATTGCTTCTAATGCAGGTTTGGGTGAAAAGACAATTAAAGCAGCTCAAACTGTAGCGTCTGCATCAGCCGTCTCTTCAGGATATTTTGTTATAGGAGGCTGTATTTTAATTGCTTCATTATTATCATTAGCGATAAAATTTGCTACTTCAGAAGAGGCTATTCCTTCAGAAAAATTAAATGTTCAATTAGCAGATAAATAATAGGATAAAAAATATTGAATACTATAATAGCACATACGCGGAATACAAATTCAAAAAGATACAACGCTTTAAATACCGCTTGCGAAAGTTGTTTGAACTCTAATTGTCTAATTAATAGAAATACTTTTTCACAGCAAGTTGCGCTATTTTCTAACGAAAAAATAGAGATCACTTGTAAAAAAGGGCAGCAGTTCATTATTGAAGGAGCACCCGTTAATGGTCTCTTCTTTATATTAAAAGGGAAGGTTAAGGTATATAGAACAGGAATACATGGTAAAGAACAAATTGTTCGTTTTGCTAAAGAAGGAGAGATTATTGGGCATCGCGGTTTTGGTACAGAAGAATATTATTCCATAGGAGCGATAGCATTAGAACATACTGAATTTTGCTATTTCTCTAAAGAAATATTGCAAAAAGCTCTAAAGAGTAATGCTAGTTTTTCTTATGATTTAATGCTTTTTTATGCTGATGAATTAAATAGAAGTGAAGCAAAAGTCAAATCTATATCGCAAATGACGGTTAGAGAACGCGTGGTAGATACCTTATTATATATCCACAGAAAATTTAAAGATCATAACGGATTTTTAAACCTCGCCTTAAGTAGAAGAGAGTATGCAGATTATGCAGGCACAACAGAAGAACAAGTCATTCGGATATTTTCAAGTTTAAAAAAAGAAAATCTCATACTTACAAAAGGTAAAAAAGTAGGTATTACGAATTTAGACCTACTTAAAAAAGAAATCTCGGAGCATAACTTTTATCTGGATTTATAATCGAAAATTCTTTCTGATTTATTTTTAATCAGTTCATAGTGGTAAGGGCGCAAAACACCAATTACGTACAGCTACGTAATTGGTGTTTTGCTTTAATACCTTATATGCTAGTCTGTTACAATGAAAACATGTATTATCGCAGGTTTTGTTATGGGATAAAAAGAGGTTTGGTGCTGCGATATTTCATAAAATTTGAATTTAAGTACTTATATATTTGTCATTATTAAGTATTAGTACGTAGAAAACTATAAATAATCAACTATGAAACATGTAATCAAAAAAGTGGCTTTTTCTTTTATGGCAGCTATACTTCTTTCGGCTTGCGGAGGAAAAGAAAAGAAAGCAAAAGAAAAGTCTTCAGAAGAAGTAAAAGCGAATTCTTTAGAAATAGAAAAACCCCAACTAACCTTTGGCTTTATCAAATTAACAGATATGGCACCTTTAGCAATTGCTAAAGAGAAAGGGTTTTTTGAAGAAGAAGGACTTTATGTTTCTGTAGAAGCACAATCTAACTGGAAAAATGTTTTAGACCGTGTTATTGACGGACAATTAGATGGCTCACATATGCTCGCAGGGCAACCTATAGCTGCAGGAGCTGGTTTTGGTAGGCAAGCAAAATTGGTCACCGCTTTTTCTATGGATTTAAATGGAAATGCAATTACCGTTTCAAATGATGTTTGGTCTAAAATGAAACCAAATGTACCTGTTGGTGAAGACGGAAATCCTATGCATCCAATAAAAGCCGATGCATTAAAACCAGTAGTTACGGAATACAAAAACAGCGGTAAACCTTTTAAAATGGGAATGGTTTTTCCTGTATCTACACATAATTATGAAATACGCTATTGGTTAGCAGCAGCGGGTATTCACCCGGGAATGTATACCGCAGAAAATGTACAAGGACAAATAGATGCCGAAGTTTTACTTTCTGTTACGCCTCCGCCACAAATGCCAGCAACATTAGAATCTGGTACTATTTATGGGTACTGTGTGGGAGAACCATGGAACCAGCAAGCCGTTTTCAAAGGAATTGGAGTGCCAGTGGTAACCAATTATGACATCTGGAAAAACAATCCAGAAAAGGTGTTCGTAATGACAGAAAAGTTTATTGAGGATAACCCAAACACAGCAGTAGCCGTTACAAAAGCACTTATTAGAGCAGGAAAATGGTTGGATGATCCTTCAAATAGACCAGAAGCTGTAAAAATATTATCTATGTCACAATACGTAGGTGCGCCAGAAGAAGTCTTAGCAAATTCTATGACAGGTACTTTTGAGTTTGAAAAAGGAGATAAGCGTTCTATGCCAGACTTTAATGTGTTTTATAAGTACAACGCAACGTATCCTTTTTATTCTGACGGAATTTGGTTTTTAACTCAAATGCGCAGATGGGGGCAAATTCCTGATGCAAAACCAGCAGCTTGGTATGAAGAAACCATTAAAGATATATACCGACCAGATGTATGGAAAAAAGCGGCTGACTTATTAGTAGCTGAAGGTAAAATTCCAGCAACAGATGTACCTACAACAGATGGGTATAAACCGGCAACTGCAGATTTTATTGATGGGACTACCTATGATGCAAAAGATCCTATAGGATACATCAACAGTTTTGCAATCGGTAACAAAGATTAAGTAGTACAATAACCAAGGAAAAGAACAAAAGATGAAACAAGAAATCACACTGGAAAAAGAAAGCCAAGGCATTACATTTTTAAAGCCAATAGCTTCACTGTTCAAAGCGAAATTTGAAAAAGATGCTGTATTAAAGTCTTTGAAAAAAACAGGAATTACACTGGTATCTATTCTTTTGTTT
The DNA here is from genome assembly GCF_019021925.1 of Cellulophaga sp. HaHaR_3_176. Classification (NCBI taxonomy): domain Bacteria; kingdom Pseudomonadati; phylum Bacteroidota; class Flavobacteriia; order Flavobacteriales; family Flavobacteriaceae; genus Cellulophaga; species Cellulophaga sp. HaHaR_3_176. Next base: position 3,158,008 of record NZ_CP058990.1, on the reverse strand, counting down.
TTGGGCTTATGGCACCTTGGATCAAAGGCATTATACAACAAGGAAGCTACCTATAAAATTGAAAAAGCTTTATCAGAACAAGGTCAGGAAGCAGCAGATGCAGAAAAGGCGTGTATAGCATCTGGCGATAGTAGTTGCCAGCCTAATACCTTGCCTTCTCCAACACAAGTATGGGCTTCTTTTCAATCTTTAATAGCAGACCATCAACTTATAAAAGCGAAAAAAGAAGCTTTTGCTACTAAAATGGCAGCTACCAATGAAAAATTGGTAGCACAAGGTAAAGATGCTATCATTTACACGGGGCGTGCATCCTTTGTAGATACTGTTTTAACAAGTATTAGAACTGTTTTCGCAGGATTTTTATTAGCACTAATCATTGCAGTACCTATTGGGGTTGTGATTGGTTTGAGTCCGTCGTTACGAAGCGCATTTAATTGGTTTATACAAATATTTAAGCCAGTATCACCAGTAGTATGGTACTTACTTGTTTTTATGATTGTAAAAACCTTGTACATCGGTGCAAACTCCGATAATGCCTTTGTTATCTCGTTTATTAGTGTTGGTTTGTGTTCTATGTGGGCTACATTGGTGAATACAGCAATGGGAGTTTCCTCAGTAGATAAAGATTATATCAATGTAGCAAAAGTGTTAAAACTAGGGACTTTTCAAAAAGTATTTAAAGTAATTCTTCCATCATCTCTTCCTTTAATTTTTACAGGATTACGCATTACACTTTCTGTAGCATGGATGGTTTTAATTGCTATTGAATTATTAGCACAAAGTCCAGGTTTAGGATTATTTGTTTGGGAGGAATTTCAGAATGGCGCTAATGATTCTAACGCTAAAATTATCGTAGCCATGTTTGTTATCGGAATTATAGGATTCCTTTTAGATAGGCTAATGCTTATGGTACAGCAAATGGTGTCATTCAATAAAAACGAAGGAATATAATTGTCTAATACGAGTCTTATGGCATATTTAGAATTAAAAAATGTTTGCAAAACATATGGTCAAGGGAAAGATAGTACCGAGGTACTTTCTAATATTAACTTAAAGATTGAAGAAGGAGAATTTGTAGCCATTGTGGGCTTTACTGGGAGTGGAAAAACAACCTTGGTGAATCTTATAAACGGACTCATAAAACCTACTAGTGGTGAAGTGTTATTTAAAGGAGAACGAGTTGTAGATACGAGCCATGAACGCGGTGTTATTTTTCAAAATTACTCATTACTTCCTTGGTTAACGGTAGCTCAGAATGTATCCATGGCGGTGAAAGAAGCTTTTCCAAAAGAAAGTAAAAAAGAAATAAAAGATAGAGTAACTAACTATGTAGAAATGGTTGGTTTATCGCATGCTATTAACAAAAGGCCAAAAGAGTTATCTGGAGGTATGCGCCAACGGGTAGCAGTGGCAAGAGCTTTGGCAATGAAGCCGGAGATGATTATTATGGACGAACCTTTAGGGGCACTTGATGCTTTGACAAGAGGAAATTTACAAGATGAAATCTTGAATATTTGGAACCAAGATAAGCGCACGGCACTCTTAATCACGAACGATGTTGATGAAGGTATTTATATGGCAGACCGTATCATTCCTTTGAAGCCAGGACCTAAGGCAACCTTAGGTCCAGAGTTTAAAATAGAAATAGACCGCCCAAGAGATAAAACAGAGCTTAATGATAATCCTAATTTCATGAAAACTAGAAATGAAATTATTGCCTATTTAATGGCTATAGGAGAAGACCGTAAGTCGGTTTCAGAAATAGAATACCTACTCCCAGATGTAGCTCCAAAAAATTTTGTAGACCAATTTTAATAGTAGAACCATGAATTCAGCAACTATAGATACTAAAGACTCTTATTTAGAAAATGGGATTTACTACCCTTCAAAAGTAATGTTAGATCTTAAAGACCTAAAAAAGGTCTATCCTACGCCCAAGGGAGATTATGTAGTTCTTGAAGATTTGAATTTACAAATCATGAAAGAGGAATTTGTGACCATTATTGGGCACTCTGGTTGTGGTAAAACAACCATGCTTTCTATGATTGCCGGTCTCAACCCTATATCTGGTGGAAATATTTCTGTATTAGGAAATCCTGTAAAAGGTCCTGGTCCAGATCGTGGTGTTATTTTTCAATCACCAAGCTTAATGCCTTGGATGACAGCGTTACAAAATGTGCTTTTAGGAGTTAATCAAGTGTTTCCGCACGCCACAAAAAAACAACGTACAGATATTGCTAAATATTATTTACACAAAGTAGGATTAGATGGGGCTTTCAATAAAAAAGCAACAGAATTATCTCAAGGAATGCAGCAGCGGGTAGGTATTGCAAGAGCCTTTGCTATTAAACCCAAAGTGTTGTTGTTAGATGAGCCTTTCGGAATGTTAGATTCTTTAACAAGAGGTGAGCTTCAAGATATTCTGATAGAAATATGGAATAAAGAAAAAATTACCGCAGTAATGATCACCCATGATGTAGATGAAGCAATTTTTCTTGCAGATCGTGTAGTGATGATGACCAGTGGACCCAAAGCTAAGATTGGCGATGTGCTTAATATAGATTTTGAAAGACCAAGAACAAGAAAATCTGTCTTAGAGCATGAAGATTACTACAAATACAGAAAACATTTAATAGATTTTTTAGAACATTAAAAACAAGTTGAAAATTTTAAATAACACAATCAAATTTCAAATTATGAAAAAGGAACAATACATATTATTAGGACTCTTTTTATTGGCAACACAATTTATAAGTGCACAATTTACTATAGATGGGCAATTTAGACCAAGAACAGAATACCGCCATGGGTACAATAATCTTATTGCTGATGGTGCTGATGCTGGCTTCGGAATATCGACAAGAGCTCGCTTAAATTTCGGATATGAAGAGGAGTCTTATAAAGTATATGTGAGTTTACAAGATGTAGTAACTTGGGGAGAAAATAGACAATTACTGCCAGCAGATGCAAACAATTCATTTGCTCTGTTTGAAGCATGGGCAGATATAAATTTAGGAGAAGGTTTTTCAGCAAAAATAGGTAGACAATCGATCTCTTATGATGATCAGCGAATTATGGGTGGTTTAGATTGGGCACAACAAGGTCGTAATCATGATGCGGCTCTTTTAAAATATAAAAAAGGCAACTTTTTATTAGATGTTGGCTTGGCTTTCAATCAGGATAAAGCAGACTTGTCAGGTTTTTCATCTGTAGGAACTGAGTATAGTACAACTGGTTTCTTTTCTTATAAAGCGATGCAATATTTATATTTAAATCAAAGTTGGGATGCTTTTTCGGGTAGTTTATTAGTTTTAAATAATGGTTTTCAAGCTTATGAAGATGATGGTTTAACTCCCGATGGAGTGAATAGCTTACAAACTATAGGTACACATTTAGATTATAAAAAAGGTAGCTTAGGTCTTGCAGGTAACTTTTTTATACAAACAGGAGAGAGACAGGGTGATTTAAAAGTAAAAGGAGCATATTTAGCAAGTTTAGATTTAAGTTATAAAGCGTCGGATAAAGTAGCTTTAGGTTTTGGTGCTGAAATTATTAGTGGTAATGATGGTGATGCTGGAGAAACAGGAGCATTCTTTCCGCTTTACGGAACAAATCATAAATTTAATGGCTTTATGGATTATTTTTATGTAGGTAACCATGTAAATTCAGTCGGCTTATTTGACGTACACATAAGTGCTAAGTTTCAGCTAAACGAAACATCTAGTCTAATGGTTAAGGCTTTAAATTTTAGTGGAGAACAAGAATTGGCTAGTGGAGATAAATCATTAGGAACAGAAATAGATCTTGTTTTTGCCAAGAAATTTAAAGGTTACGGACTCGCTATTGGATATTCTCAAATGTTTGCCAGTGATGGTATGTATGAGTTGAAAGGAATTACAGAAGATACAGCTGCAGGTGGTCAAAATTGGGCTTGGGCTATGTTAACAATAAAACCGAAATTTTTAAATACAGCAGCAAAATAATAGTTAATTGAAGTTTTTCTACACACTATCACAATTGCTTTATGCTTTTGTGATAGTTTCTTTAATGTGAAAAATAAAGACCTTGATATAGCTAAGTATTAGCTACGTATTTTTTACGTTATATTTGTACACTTTATTACGTAGAACGATGCAGAATATAAATATAGTTTTAGCGGATGATCACTCACTAGTTAGAGATGGTATTCGTGCTTTACTAGAAGAAGAAAAGGACCTGGTAGTAGTTGCTGAAGTTTCAAATGGAAAAGAAGCTATTGCTATTGTAAATGAGAAAAAGCCAGATCTTTTAATTATTGATATTCGAATGCCAGAAATGAATGGTATTGAAGCTGTTGAAATCTTAAACAAGCAAGGCACAACTACAAAAACTATTATTTTATCAATGCATGATTCTGAAGAGTATATTCTGAAATCGGTTAATGCAGGTGCTAATGGTTATTTGCTTAAAGATACGGGTAAAATAGAATTTATAAAGGCAATACGTACGGTACAACAAGGTGGAAAATATTTTAGTGGCGATATTTCAAATGTATTAGTAAACAATTTATTAAATGGAAGTAAGCCAGTTTCAGAAGCTCCAAAACAATCTAAATCTAATGACAACCCATTTGATTTAACAAGTAAAGAACTTCAGATATTAGAGCTTATTTTGTCAGGTTTAACAAATAAACAAATTTCTGAAAAATTAGAGAATAGTAAACGTACTGTTGAAACACATCGTTTCAATTTAATGCGTAAAATGGATGTAAAAAACCTAATAGATTTATCAAAAAAAGCTCAGGAATATAACTTGGTTTAAAAAATTTAATCTGCCTGTAGCTTAGCAATTATTTTAGCTACATTTTTCTCTTCAAAAGCCCTAATTCCTTTTAATAGGTAAGTTATAAATTTTGATTTAGGGTCTTTTATAAATTTAGCCAATTCTAAAACAAGAAAATCAATTTTTTCTATTGCTTGTGGTTTTTGACTTTCGTCTAACGCCCATAAAAGGTTGGTACTGTTCCAAGATTGTTCCCTGGCTTTACGCATACTAAAATCTATTACTTTTTCATCATTATTTTCACCTAGCAAATCTAAAAGAAAAAGCATTGGAGAAACACGGCTTAACCTATCTTGCATTTCATTAGTAATATTAAAAAGAATGTCATTAACTTTATTAAAATCATTCTCAATAAGTGTAAGTTCTTTTCCTTTCATGGTTGCAGCAGTAGCAATTCCTAAATCTAGATTTATATGAGCATTAACACCTAGCATAATATGTTGTATAACAGTTAGCTCTGTGCCTGAATTTTCGAATGAAAATAACCAAGATTCACTAACTTTTTTACCCATTTTATAGTCTTTATAAGCATCAATATAAAGATTAGCAAAAGCAACATCCATTTTTTGTAATTGCTTATTATTTTCAAAACTACCACGTTCTACTTCTTTTAAAATTTCGGCAGTGGTTCTTCTATACAAATAAGCAAAAAGACCCAATCTACTATTTTTATCTATGCATTCTACAATAATAATATCGAGTTCAACTAATACTTCTTTAATAGTTGTTGGTTTATCCATTTAAAAAAAGTTTTACTTCCTAAAAGTACCATTTTATCTCTATTACCTACCATATAAGGTTGTAAGTGATGTATAATTTTGTTTCTAAATTATTAAACAATAAAATTAAAAAGATGAAGAAGAAAGCATTAATTATAGGTGGTAGTAGTGGTATTGGAAAAGCGACAGCAAAAAAACTTTTGAGTGAAGGTGCTGAGGTGCATATTGTAGGTACAAACCAAAACAAGCTTAATGCATTTAAAAATGAGGTTTCTGAAAATTTGTATTGTCATAAAATTGATATTACAAATACAGAAGAGGTGCAAAAATTAAATACTGAAATTGATAGTTGGGACAATTTAGATTACCTAGTCAATGCATCAGGGATTTTTGGTCCGAAACCTTTTTTAGATCACACAGTTGAAGATTATGATTCTTATCAAGATTTAAACCGAGGTTTCTTTTTTATAACGCAAACTGTTGCAAAAAAAATGGGAGCTACAGGTGGTGGTTCAATAGTAAATGTGGGCTCTATGTGGGCAAAGCAAGCAATCAAAGCAACACCATCTTCAGTATATTCTATGCAAAAGGCGGGTTTGCATTCTCTAACACAGAATTTGGCGATGGAATTGGCTGATCATAAAATTAGAGTAAATGCCGTTTCTCCTGCAGTGGTAGAAACGCCAGTTTATGATGCTGTCTTTGGTGATAATGAAAAGGCAAAAGAAGGATTGAAAGGATTTAATGCTTTTCATCCTATAGGAAGAATAGGCCAGCCTGAGGATATCGCCGAAACAATTCATTTTTTATTATCTGATAATGCATCATGGGTAACAGGTGCAATTTGGGATACAGATGGTGGTGTAATGTCTGGTAGGAATTAAAACAGACAAGTCTGTTTTTTGAATAATTATACCTTTTCAAATACGTTTCAATTACGTAGCTTTAAAAATTAAATAAACAATAAATGATCTCTTTAACTACTAAATATATTATTATAGGCGCAGGTCTATCAGGTCTTACAACTGCTTTTCAATTGAATAAATCAGGAGAAAGAGATTTTATGGTTTTAGATGCTAGAGCTAAAATTGGAGGTAGAATTTTAACAAATAATCAGATAGATTTTGGAGCTACATGGTTTCAAAATCATCACACAAATGTGGCTGCAATGTTGAGGGAGTTAAAGGTTGAAAAATTCCCTCAATATTCTAAAGGTCGTAGTGTTTTAGTATATAGCACAATGGCTCCTGAGCATTATTTTCAAAATGACCCTAATGCTCCTTCAGCCTATAGGGTTGCAGGCGGTTCTGTTACTTTAATTAATGAACTAGCTGCTCCTTTTAATAATCAAATTAAAACTAATACTACTGTGTTAGCCATTGAAGATATTAATGATGGTGTGAAAATAACAACTAGTAATGGTATTTATAAAGCAGACAAAGTAATTATAACTATACCACCGCGTATAGCAACACTTATAAATTTTACTCCAGAATTACCTAATAATTTAACGGAGATAATGAAAAATACGCATACGTGGATGAGTAATGCAATTAAAGTGGGTTTAAAATTTAGAAATCCATTTTGGAAAGATAAAAATTTATCAGGCACTATTATAGGGCAAGTAGGTGCTGTGACGGAGTTGTATGATCATTCTAATATCAAAAACAGCGAGTTTGGTTTAATGGGCTTTGTAAATGAAGCATTGCGTGATTTGAGTAGTGAAGATAGAAAAACGAAAATTCTTGAATACTTGACTAAGTATTTAGGAGAAGAAATTATGGAGTACACCTCTTATGACGAAAAAGATTGGTCGCAAGATAAAAATACTTCATCTGATAATATAAAGTCAATATATATGAGTCCGTCGTATGGAAATCCTATGTTTAGCGACTATTACCTAAATGGTAAAGTCTTATTTTCAGGTGCCGAAACTTCTCCTGTTCATGGAGGTTATATGGATGGGGCAATTTATAGTGGAAAATTAGCAGCCAAAAAACTAAAGAGCATTTGAAAGATTCTCAAAAAATAGAACAATATCACCTACACAAATCACACCCTGATAAATTGCAGTTTCAGGTATATGATTTAAAAGCATATCGAATAAAGAATCCAAATAAAGCAGCTATTGCACACTCGCATAGTTATTATCAAATAATATGGTTTTTTAATAAAGGAGGTAACCATACAGTAGATTTCAACTCGTATACTATTGAAAAAAACTTAATACTCTTTATTAATAAAGACCAAGTTCATTCTTTTGATGAAAACCTAGAAGTGGAGGGCTATTTAATTCATTTCAATGAAAGTTTTTTTATGCATTATGATGTTGATATTTTTTTAAAATACAGCATATTTAATATAGAAGACAACCCTTGCTATGTGATAGATGCTACTACAGTTAAAACAGTAGAGGACCATATTAAATTAATAAAAAATGAGTTACCTAATAGGTTCAGTTTTGGGCATGAAGATATGATTCGCTTTTTATTGAAATCTCTTTTAATAAATATAGAACGAACACATTATTCTGATACGAGTAGAAAATTAGAAATTAACAATGATTATACAAGACAACTATTTAGTTTTAAAGATCTTATTGAGGTGAATTTCACAAATGGGTTGTCTGTAAACGATTATGCAAAATTATTAAATACGTCTTCTAAAACACTAACAGCTATAACAAAGCAATTAGTAAGCAAAGTTCCTTCAGAACTTATTAAAGAGCGAGTAATGCTAGAAGCTAAGCGATTATTGAAATTCACGAGCCTTCACATAAATGAAGTTGCGTTTCGGTTGGGTTTTGAAGATGATTCTTACTTTGTAAAGTATTTTAAACGTAATATGGGAATGTCTCCACGGAAGTATAGGAATACTATTTCATGAAATTATATCTGCTTTATATGGCATTGATATAGCTATTTTTAGATTGGTTAATTATTAATACGCTAAAACCTTTGCTGTATTATTGTCAAATCAACACTACGTATTTATACGTATTTTTTGTACCTTTCGATGAATAATTATGGTGCATTTGCATCTAGATTTAAAATCATGCAAAAAAACACAACACATAAAACTATTTGTTCCTATTGCGGCGTAGGCTGTGGGATAATAGTAGAAAAAGATGCTAAAGGTGTATTGAGTGTAGAAGGTGATGAAAATTACCCTGTAAATACAGGAATGTTATGTTCTAAAGGTAAAAATTTAAACTACGTAGCTCAAGATACTACTAATCGTATTTTATATCCAGAAATGAGATGGAGTAGAAACCATCCGATGCAACGTGTTAGTTGGGATACTGCTTTTGAAAGGGCAGCAGCCGTTTTTAAAAGTATAATAGATAAACATGGCCCAGATAGTGTAGGTTTTTATGTGTCTGGTCAATGTTTAACCGAAGAGTATTATTTAGCGAATAAAATTATAAAAGGTTTTATAGGGAGTAATAATATAGATACCAACTCACGTTTATGTATGAGTTCTGCCGTTGTTGGTTATAAAAAAACAGTAGGAGAAGATTCAGTTCCGATAGCGTATGCTGATATAGAATTAGCTGATTGTTTTTTAATTGCAGGTGCAAATCCAGCATGGTGCCACCCTATATTATTTAGACGATTAGAAAAGCATAAAGAAGAAAATCCGAATGTAAAAATTATCGTTGTAGATCCTCGAAAAACACAGACTTGTGCTTCTGCAGATTTGCATTTGCAAATTTTACCAGGTACCGATGTTATTCTTTTTAATGCAATTGCCCGTTTATTGATTGAGAAGAAAAAAATTGATAAAAATTTCATTAAAAAGCATACTGTAAATTTTGAAGAATGTAAAGAGAGTGCTTTTCAATTAACTATACGCCAAGCGGCCGAAAAATGTGGTATTCCTGCTGATGAGATTAAAAAAGCAGCCCAGTATATAGGTAATGCAAAAGGTTTTATTAGTATGTGGACGATGGGACTTAACCAAAGTGTCATTGGGGTTTCTAAAAATGTTTCATTACTTAATTTATCATTATTAACAGGACAGATAGGTAAGCCAGGCTCTGGCCCTTTTTCTTTAACAGGGCAACCAAATGCAATGGGTGGTAGAGAAGTTGGTGGAATGGCAAATTTATTGGCAGCTCATAAAGATTTAAACAACCCAGTACATAGAAAAGAAGTTTCTGATTTTTGGGGAGGAAAACCTATTCAAGAAAAGCCAGGCTACACAGCAACTGAAATGTTTGATGCTCTTGATGAAGGTAAGCTAAAAGCAATTTGGGTGATTTGTACAAACCCAGTTGTGAGTATGCCAAATGCAAACAAGGTAGAAAGAGCTTTGAAGAAAGCTAGTTTTGTTGTTGTGCAAGAGATATCGCATAAATCAGAAACTTCAAAATTTGCTGATCTTTTGCTTCCTGCCGCAGGTTGGTTAGAAAAAGAAGGTACAATGACAAATTCTGAACGTAGAATTAGTTACCTACCAAAGGTTATAGATGCGCCGGGTGAAGCATTACCTGATGCAGAAATATTATGGCGTTTTGCCCAAACAATGGGCTTTAATGGTTTTGATTATAAAAATGCTAGCGAAGTTTATGATGAACATTGCTTGCTAACAAAAGGTACTAAAATTGATATTTCAGGTTTATCTTATGATAGGCTAAAAAATGAAGGTAGTTTTCAATGGCCAGTTCCGCATAACACACATTTAGGTACACCACGGTTGTTTAACGATTTAGTTTTTGATACTCCAGATACAAAAGCACATTTTAATGCGCCAACTGAATTGTATAATAAATCAGAAGAAACAAATATTGACTACCCTTTAATTTTAAATACAGGTAGGGTTCGCGATCAATGGCATACACGTACAAAAACAGGTAAAGTAAAACGCTTATTAACGCATATTCCTGATCCTTATTTAGAAATGAATAAGGTTGATGCTTATTTGAGAAAATTGAAAGAAGGCGATATTGCCGTTATACAAAGTAGGCGTGGTGAAGTTCAGGTTAAAGTAACTATCAATTACGATATTAGAGAGCAAGTTGTTTTCTTGCCTATGCATTGGGGTAAAGTTTTGAATAACGATTTTGGACGCGCTAATAATTTAACGAATGATATTGTAGACCCCGTTTCTAAAGAGCCTGATTTTAAATACTGCGCGGTACAAGTAAAAAAGTATGTAAAGCCAAAGCAAAAGGTAGTTGTTATTGGTGCAGGTGCAGCAGCCTATCGTTTCATACAATCGTATAGAGAGAAGAATGATACAGATGAATTACATGTTTTTTCTAAAGAAAAAGACCCTTTTTATAACAGAGTTTTGTTGCCGGAATATGTTAGTGATGAACTATCATGGGAAGCACTTGAGAAGCTTAAAAAAGGAGAGTTAGAAAAGTTAGATGTAACTCTACATCCAGGAATAGGAATTTCTAATATAGAAGATGATACTAAAAAAGTAATTGATTCTAATGGGGTTGAACATTCTTTTGATTTGTTGGTTATGGCAACAGGTAGTCGGGCTTTTGTACCTAGTGATGTGCAAATAAAATTGCCAGGTCGTTTCACAATGCGTGAGCGTGGTGATGCGGATAGGTTAAAAAAGTATTTAGGAGAAACTGGTTTAAAAAATGACGAGCAACATGTGGTAATTGTTGGTGGTGGTCTTCTAGGTTTAGAATTAGCAGCAGCTTTAAAAAAGATAAATGTAAATATTAGCATTATTCAACGAGCACCTCGTTTAATGGAACGGCAGTTAGATAATGTGGCAAGTAAGTTATTAGCACAAGATGTTTTAGAACGAGGAATCAACTTATATTTTGATAATGAAGTAAGTACTGTTTTTGAAGAAAAAACAAGCAACCATACTATATTGGTAAACCTTAAAACTGGTAAAACAATAAAATGTAATGCTATAGTTTATGCTATTGGTACAAGGCCAAATATAGAATTAGCAAAGCAAACTAAATTAAAAACAAGGCGTGGTGTGGTTGTAAATTCATATTTACAAACGAGCAACCCATCTATTTTTGCTTTGGGTGAAATAGCAGAATTTAATAATGCTCTTTTCGGTATTACTTCAGCGGCAGAGCAACAAGCTGATATTGCCGCAAACTATATTTTAGGAGATTTTAGTAGTATTTATAGCGGATCGGTATTAATGAATATTTTAAAGTTCGAAAACTTAGATCTTTGTAGTATCGGTATGGTAAACTCACCTGCTGGTGATAGTAGCTATGAAGAGATTATTTTAATGGATGTTAGTAAGCGTTTTTATAAAAAATGTATCGTAAAAGATGACACTTTAAAAGGTGCTATCTTAATGGGAGATAAAAACGAATTTGCAGAATTTAAACGATTAATAGAAGAAGAGATAGAGCTTTCTGAGAAAAGAAACGAATTGCTTCGTGGAGCATCTAGTGCAGTGCCTCTAAAGGGTAAACTAGTTTGTTCTTGCAGTCAAGTAGGCGATAGTAATATTGAAGATGCTATAAAAGCTGGCTGCTCTGATTTTATAAAACTTTGCTCAGAAACAGGTGCTGGTTTAGGTTGCGGTAGTTGTAAACCAGAAATTAAAGAGATATTAAAAAATCAACTTCAGCTAACGAATTAATAGCAGTATTATGAATGACGATTTACACAGAATACTATTAAAAGGCGGAGTAACATCACCAGGAGAGCTTAAAGATGTTATTACAATGCTTGAAGCTGCAGGACTCAAGGAAGTTTACTTTGGATCTAGGCAAGATTTACTTTTTCCGCTTAATAATGCAAAAGAAGAGCAGTTAGAAAGTATCTCTAAATTTAATACAGATATCATTAGTGAGCGGCCTTATCAAAATATAGTATCATCTTATGTGTGCGCTGATATTTTTGATATGACGTATTGGTTAAAAGGATCTACCTATTTATATATTTTAGAAGGTTTTGACTATTTACCAAATTTAAAAATTAACATCACCGATTCAAAGCAGCGTTTAGTGCCAATTTTTAGTGGTAATCTTAACTTTATAGCATCTGAAAGTGAAGATTATTGGTATTTGAATGTAAAATTACCGCATTGGGAAAAGGCTGCTTATTACCCAGTTTTAATTTATAGTTGGGATATTAATACAATATCAAAAGCTATTGAAAATATATTTGAAGATATTCAAGACGTAGAAGAGCTGTTTTTTGTTTTGAATAAAAACTTAGACACCAATAATAAAACTATTGAAAAAGAACTTGAAGTACCATACTTAACCTTTCCATATTATGAAGGTATGAACCGTATGGGGTTAGATCAGTATTGGTTGGGCTTATATTGGAGGAATAATAGGTATGATTTAAGTTTTTTAAAAGAATTTTGTGGCTTTTGTTTAGATAATGGGATTGGTAAAATTTGTATTACTCCGTGGAAATCATTTATTGTAAAAGGAATAAAAACTCAAAGTAGACCAGATTTAGAAAAATTTTTAGGGCAAAGAGGAATTAATATTCGTCACTCACAATTAGAAATGAATTGGCATTTACCTGTTGATGATGCAGAAGCATTAGAATTAAAGAAATTTTTGGTTTTAAGCTTTGATCAAAATGATATTAGTACTTACGGGCTAACTTTTGGATTAAGTAACGACTCTGGAAAAAGATCACATTTTTCGTCAGTAATAATCGAAAAAAACACACCACCGACTATTGTAAAAGACTTTACAATTCGCCCAACATATAATGTTCTTCACTTTAAAAATTTTGATCCTAATACGCATATATATGAGGCTTATGCGCATGATGTAGATAAAATTGAGTTACCAGGTTTGTTAATGGAGTTAAGTAAAAAATACTTTGAGCAACTGGGGCATATAGAAATAAAAGATTTAGCACCTAAAAATAAAACAGAAGATATATTAAGATCTGTTTACCAATGTGTATCTTGTTATACGGTGTATGATGAGGTTTATGGTGATGAGAGTGCAGAAATAAAAGCAGGCACTTTATTTGATCAATTACCAGACAATTATTGCTGCCCAGTATGTACATCTCAAAAAAGTAATTTTAAAATAAAAGAGTTGCAACTTTCATAAAAAGGCAATTAAAAAAGCTGATTTTTAATTCTGTAAAGCTCTTAATTCCTTTATTGATTGTGGTTTCGGTTAAATTCACTAATTTTGTGAACTTGCTTAGAGCTCGTGTGTATTATGTTAAATCATTCACAAACACAGTTTTATAAATAGGAAAAAGGGGGAACATAACATTTAAAATCTCTACATATGTCAACAAACGGTAAGACGGTAATAGATTTAAACGCGAAAAGCGAAGAAGCTAGCTCAAAAATAGATTTAATCAAAAATTTAATTTTTGGAGAAAATATACAAGAATATAATTCTGAATTTGAGGCTCTTAAGAAAGATATTCTAGATAAGAAAAAAGTTTTAGAAGAGCTAATTGAAGAAGTTCGTACAGATTTAAATACTGCAATAGACTCTGTTTCTACAGATATTAACATCAGAGTTACTGAGCTTGAAGAAAAATTAGAAGACAGAATAGAGCAAATAGATTCTGAAAAATTAGATAAAAAACTACTTGGAAACTTATTGATTGAGTTAGGCGAGAAAGTGAATAAAAAATAGTTTTTTCTAAATCCGATTAGCCATGGTTGAAAGAGACAAAGTAGAGCTTTTAAAAGACATTTTGTTCACTGATGACCGGGAATTTGCAGAGAAAATTGCGAAACGAATAGAAATTATAGAGAAAACTGTTAACGAAAGAGAACAGCTTTCGGAAAAAGTAAACCCTATAATTTCAAAACAGTTAGACGACTTTGTTGCTGAAATCCCTAAATCATTGGGGCCTACCATTACTGCGACTTTAAAAGAAGAAATTCGAAAAAATAAAGAAGAAATAGTTGATGCACTTTATCCAATTTTGGGTAAAATGATAAAGAAATATATTTCTCAAGAGATGAAAATGCTCTCGGAGCGAATAAATAAAAAAATATCAGCACAACGGTGGAAAATAAAATTTAGATCTTGGTTTGGAGGTGTAAAAGAAGAGGAGTTAATTTTAAGTGAGCTCTCAATGGCATCTATTGAGCAAGTTTTATTAATAGAAAGAGGTTCGGGAATACTTGCTGCAAGTTTTTCGAAAACTAAAACTATAGATGAAGATATGATATCGGGTATGCTCACAGCCATTAAGGGTTTTGTTGAGGATGCATTTGGTCAAAAAAATCAAAATTTAGAACTCATAGAGTATGAGTTGTATAATATTCACCTTCAAAGTTTTGTTTCTTACTATGTAGCTGTGGTTATTTCGGGTAATTATTCTTTAAGCTCAAAGAATAAAGTACAAGATTTAATTTTCGATTTTTACAATGATTTTAGTGGTAAAAATTTAGATGCTATTTTTGCATTAGAAGGTTCAGAAAATAAAAAAGGAGTAGATAGAATTTCTTTAGAAAAAGAATTGGTCTTAAAATTTAGAAATGCAAGTATCTAAAAAAATAGTAGTATTAGGTCATTTTGGAGTTGGTAAAACCTCTCTGATTAGAAGGTTTGTTGAGGATAGTTTTTCTGATAATTACAAGGTTTCAATAGGGGTACATATCACGAAAAAAGTTGTAGAAATAGCGGTAAATGATGAAATATCACTTATACTTTGGGATTTAGAAGGTACAGACGACTTAAAGACGATTCGTGATGCTTATTTGTTAGGTACTCATGGTGTTGTTTTTGTTTTTGATGTAACTCGACCATCAACATTTCAATCGTTACATGCAGATTTAGAAATTGTGAAATCTAAAATGCCATCATTACCTTTAATGGTTGTTGGTAACAAGGCTGATTTAGTTGTAAAATCTGAATTAGAAATACTATTAAAAAACAATAATTTAACTACTAGTTTTTTAACAAGTGCAAAAACAGGTGATGCTGTTAACGATATGTTTTTAGAATTAGCTAAGCTTATAAAATAATATGCTTAAAAAGTATCAAGAAGAGCATACGGTAAAAAACATTCAGTTTATTTTAACTGATTTTGATGGGGTTATTCTTGATTCTGATCAAGCGATATTTCATGTTCAACCTAAAGATTATTTAGTAAGTATTCACCCTTTTTTCGAAAGCTTTTCTTCATTAAAGGATGCATTGGATAATGATGTTATATTCAATTGTGTGCATTTAAATTTTAATGATAAAGAATATATTACTGATATTAAATTTGCTCGAAAAAAAGAAGGTTTTTTAGTTGTAGTTTCAGATTACACATCGCATTACACTGAGTATCAGTTGATAGCGCAATCTCGAAATGAGTCAATTATAAATGGGGAACTTATAGCAATTAAGAACGCAGAACTAAAAGAGAGAGAGAGATTTAAAGATATTTTTATTCGAAACTTTAGTCATGAGTTAAGAAATCCGCTTACTAGTATTATTTCAATCACCAAATTGCTTTCTGATACAGAAATGACTTCTCATCAAGAGAATATGCTTTCTTTTTTACAAGATTCCAATTCCAACTTAAAATTATTATTAGATGATATTTTAAGTATTAGTATGATTTCTTCAGGGCAATTAAAGCTCAGAGATGGTTTGTTCAGTTTAAAGCAATTAACTCAATTAATTGAATTTACCTATAAGACTAAGGCAAAAGAATCTGGGGTAGCTTTTACTTTAAAAGTAGATAAAAAAATTCCAGAATTTGTAGAGGGTGATCGGCTTAGGCTTTATCAAACACTTACGAACTTATTGGATAATGCCTTTAAATATACTGAAAAAGGTAAAGTACATTTAGATGTACAGTTTAATCAGATTAGGGCAAATAAGATAAGTTTAAGGTTTGAGGTTATTGATACAGGTATAGGTATATCTGAAGATAATATTGATAGTATTTTTGAGAGTTTCTCTCAGTTAAATATTTACCAGAACCAAACAAGCCGTAAGGGTTCAGGTTTAGGACTTTCAATAGTAAAGGGTTTGCTAAATTTAATGGGTAGTGAAATTAGGGTAATTTCAGAAGTAGATAAGGGGTCAACCTTTTATTTTGATATTGTTTTAAAGCAGCCAATTCTTTCTAAGAATAAACCAGTAATTGTCAAAAAAGGAAGTGTAAAGAACAAAATAAATTTAAAAGAAGGTGAAAAGTATCGTTTACTTTTGGTAGAAGATGATATTAATGTGCAAACTGTTCTTTTCAAGTTTTTACTAAGTACTAATTATTTCTATATTGACCTTATTAATGATGGATCTCAGGTTATGGGGCAATTGGTTAATGAAGAGTATGATATTATACTTATGGATGTCAATTTGCCAAGTGTGTCAGGAGATCAAGTAACAAGGTTGATTAGGGATTTTCCTTTTAAAAATATCAAAAAAATTCCTATTATAGGACTTACTGCGTATTCATACGAAGATAATTTTAAGGCCTATAAAAAGGCGGGTATGAATGCTGTTCTATCAAAGCCTTTTGAGCATGATGAGCTTATGGCTACTATTGGTAAATATTTAAAAAAATAACATCTTTTAATTAATATTTTCCACACTCTTTTTAAATCTATACGTCCCTTTTTCGAATTTCGAACAATTTTATTTTTATAAAAAATGAAAGAAAAATACTACAAATAAGTATTTCATCGCATTTAATACGCTTTTAATCGAAGATTTAAAAAAAGTATATTATCATTCTTCAAATAATAAACAGCAAAGTACATTTACATTGTTATTAATGAATTAGAGGATATAATATCAAGAAATAACATGTTTTATAAGCAACGTTATGACAATATCTTTTTGGGTAAATTTTTTCTTTGTACTTAGTACATTTTGCTTTTTATTTTCATTGTATTTGGTATTAAGTTTATTTTCATTGAAAAAAAAAGTAAATAATTTAATTAATAAATTGAAAGAAAATCAAGATAAGAAATGAAGCAGTTAATTACGTCTTTAATAATGGGTACTCTATGTATAACGGTTTGGATCGTTGCGGCGCCAATATTAAATAGTGATGAAATTCAAGAAAAAGAGAGTAAAGTAGTAGTTGATAAATTAGATAGAGAAGCACAAACACTAACCATGTTATAAAAGTGCCGAGAATAACAAACCTAATACAATGGTTGAATAGTAAAGTGTTTGTTATGTTCCCCCAAAGGGTATTTTGAAAGCAATTTCAAATGCCCTTTTTTTTATCTAAAAAGTATTAGAATAGCTCCTATCGCAGTTAAAATAAGAATCATTTTTCTATAAAAATCATCCTTAATAATCTTCACTAATCGCACTCCTATAAAAGCTCCTAAAATAATACCCGAGCTTAGTTTTGCATCAACTAATAAAGTATCAATAGTAATAGTTTTCCAGACAAAAATGTGAAAAGGTAATTTAAACACATTTACAATAAAAAATAACCATGCAGCAGTACCAATAAATTCATTTTTTGGTAATCGCATCGCTAAAAAAAAGATATTAGAAAAGGCACCAGCTAAATTCCCGATCATAGTAGTAATACCGGCCATAATACCTATGGAACCTGCAAAAGCCCAATGTGTAGGTACAGATTTACTTTTTTTCTTATCCCACCAGTACATCATTATAACGCTACTTATAATAATAATGGTCATTCCGTATCTAAAAGTATTTTCATCTAAATCTTTACCTATAAAAACACCAATAAGAACCCCCAAAATCATCCAAGGTAAAAAACGAATAATATATTTCCACTGTGTATGGCGATTGTAGTAGATAACCGCAAAAATATCTCCTACAATTAATAGAGGAACCATGAAGCCAGTAGACTCTTTTGCCCCAAAGGCAAGAGCCATTAGCGTAACCGTTATGATTGCAATTCCTTTAATACCTGCTTTAGAGATACCAATGACAATTGAAGCTAAAAAAGCCAACACCCATGATGCGGTAGAAAAATCAGAAACAATAAATAGTTGCAAAAGTTAAGTTTGATTGGTGAGTTACAAAAGTATTAGAAATTATTCATCTTTTATAAAGTCGTCATATGGCTACTGAATATAATAGTCTTTGTTTTATCTGATTAATAGATATTATTAAAAATATAAATTTTTATTAAAGTTTAATTAAAAAAGAGGTAGCTGATTTATTTTATCTAACTTTAATAAAAACGAGCATTATGGAAAATTCAAATACATATACAAAAATTTATAGCGGCAATCAGGTTTCTGTAATTTTATTAAAAGGTCTTTTAGAAGACGCAAAAATAGGAGTAATCGAAAAAAATGAGCAAAGGTCGGGTGTCATTGCTGGTTTTTCAGGGGGCACAGATTCTACAATTTCATTATCAGTAAGAGAATTTGATATTGAAAAGGCAAAAAACATAGTTTCAAATTTTAATTCCCAAAAAGGAGATTAAAATTAGTCTCTGTTTTTCATTAATTTAGAAACATATTTGCCAATCACATCAAATTCAAGGTTAACTATAGTTCCTTTTTTATAAGTGTTAAAACGGGTATGTTCGTAAGTATACGGTATAATAGCAACACTAAAAGTGTTTGTGCCAGAGTTTACAACGGTTAAGCTTGTACCATCAATAGTTATTGATCCTTTTTCTATAGTTGGGTTGTTCAAACCAGCATCATATTGAAATGAAAACACCCAGCTGCCATCTTTTTCTTCAACAGATGTACAAGTACCTATTTGGTCTACATGGCCTTGAACAATATGCCCATCTAATCTAGAACCTAAAATCATTGCGCGTTCCAAATTCACAAATTCACCAACCGTTAAATGTTCTAAATTTGTTTTTTGCAGTGTTTCGTCAATTGCCGTTACTGTGTAATTTTCAGCATCTAAAGCTACAACAGTTAGGCAAACTCCATTATGAGCAACACTTTGGTCAATTTTTAACTCTTGAGTAATTGAAGATTTTACAGTAATATGAAGATTAGAGTCTTCTTTTCTTAATTCTTTTACTTCTCCTAAAGTTTCGATAATTCCTGTAAACATGTTGTCGTTTTAATTAAGTAGTTTTGCAGTGTAAAATTACTATAAAGCCATAATATAATATGGAAGAAAGAAAAAAAATAAAATTAGGTATTTCTATTGGCGATTTAAATGGGATTGGTTGCGAGGTAGCCCTTAAGACTTTTGAAGATTCTAGGATGTTAGATTTTTGTACTCCAGTTTTTTTCGCATCAAATAAAACAATCTCTTATCAAAAAACAGAATTAGGTTTAGATATTAATTATAATGGTATTCAAGAGGCATCAAGAGCTTTGGATGGTAAAATAAATGTAGTTAATGTTTGGAAAGAAATTCCGAAGATAAATTTTGGAGAAGCAACTAAAGAAGCAGGTGATTTTGCATTAAAATCATTAAGAGCATCAGTAAAAGCTTTAAAAGACGGAGATATAGATGTTTTGGTTACAGCACCAATTAATAAAAACAATATTCAGTCAGAAGATTTTAATTTTCCAGGACATACTGATTTTTTAGCACAAGAGTTAGAAGGGGATAGCTTAATGTTTATGGTAACAGATTCATTAAAAGTGGGCTTGTTAACAGATCATATAGCAGTAAAAGATGTTGCAGGGGCTATTACAGCCGAGCTTGTAAAAAATAAAGTAAGCGTTATTGAAAACTCTTTGAAAGTAGATTTTGGAATTAGAAAGCCAAAAATTGCACTTTTAGGCATAAACCCGCATAGTGGAGATAATGGAGTAATTGGAAAAGAAGATGATCAAGTTTTAAAACCAATAATAAAAGAACTTTTTGAAGCAGGACATTTAATTTATGGCCCTTATTCAGCAGATAGTTTTTTTGGTTCTGATGGTTATTCAAAGTTTGATGCAATTTTAGCAGCTTACCACGACCAAGGGTTAATACCTTTTAAAACCTTATCATTTGGTAATGGGGTTAATTATACGGCAGGCTTAAATAAAGTAAGAACATCTCCTGATCATGGAACAGCATATGAAATTGCAGGTAAGGGAAAAGCAGACCATAGTTCTTTTAAAGAAGCAGTTTTTACGGCGATTGATATATTTAGAAATAGAGAAGAGTTTGCGGAATTAACAGCAAATCCTTTAAAAAAATCTAGATTGAAAAGAGAATTTAGATAAATGAGTTTAGGTAATAGCTATATCTAAAGTGAATAAAAAGTGTAAAAAAAAATAACTAAAATACAATTTAGTGTAAAAAGTTGGGTTTTAGTAAAATAATAGTATCTTTGCACCCGCCTTTGAGTGGCAGGAGCACTAATTTTTAAGTGTCAAACATGAAGAAGCATAGAGAGTTTATGATTCCTTTTTCTGGATTGAAGCAGGGAAAACATGAATTTGATTTTAAAGTAGACAATACGTTCTTTGAATCTTTTGAGTATAATGAGTTTGGTGGTGCAGCAATTGATTTGCATGTACTGTTAAATAGGTCGAGTACGATGTTGGAGTTAGAAATGACGGCAACGGGTACCGTAAACGTAAATTGTGATGTTACAAGTGAAGCATACGACCAACCAGTAACTGCTAATTTAGAATTAGTTGTAAAATTTGGGGAAGAGTATAACGATGACAATGACGAAATTTTAATCCTTCCTCACGGAGAGTTTAAAGTAGATGTATCACAATATGCATACGAGATGATAGTTTTGGCGGTTCCGTTGAAAAAAGTACATCCAGGAGTTTTGGATGGCACTTTAGAATCGGAAGCAATTTCAAAACTTGAAGAGTTACACCCGAAAGAGAAAAAAGTAAACAAAAAAAAAGAAACGGATCCTAGATGGGATTCATTAAAAAAGTTATTAACGGATAAATAAGTTGTAAAATGGCACATCCAAAAAGGAAGATTTCCAGAACTAGAAGAGACAAAAGAAGAACGCATTATAAGGCTGTTGCACCTACTCTTGCAAAAGACCCTACAACTGGAGAAATGCATTTGTACCACAGAGCACACTGGCATGAAGGTAAATTATACTACAGAGGTCAGGTTTTAATAGACAATACTGAAGAAGTAGTTGCGTAAGTAACTTTTCGTACAATTATATAAGCTCTCACTTTTAATTAAGTGGGAGTTTTTTTATTTCAACAAATCAGGAGTTAAAAAAGATAGCTTTTAGATAAAAAGTTACAAAAAGTCGTCAAAAATCACTAATTTTCGCCAAATTTGTTGCTTTTTTAAAGTTTTCAGCGAAAAATCGTTTCTAAATGAGTAAACTATCAGCGGCCATTACGGCGGTAGGGGCTTATGTTCCGGAATTTATAATGACCAACAAAATGTTGGAAGAGTTAGTAGATACCAATGATGAATGGATAACTACACGAACAGGCATTAAAGAAAGAAGAATATTAAAAAAGGAGGGAGAAGGTACTTCCTATATGGCTATTAAAGCAGCAGAAGACTTAATTAAAAAAAGAGGGATTGATCCTAAAGAAATTGATTTAGTTCTTGTAGGTACTGCTACACCCGATACTTTAGTAGCATCTACAGCTGCATACGTTGCCTCTGAAATAGGAGCAACAAATGCTTTTGCTTTTGATTTATTAGCGGCCTGTTCTAGTTTTTTATTCGGAATGTCGACTGCCGCAGGTTATATAGAATCTGGTAGATATAAAAAAGTATTATTAATAGGAGCCGATAAAATGTCGTCTATTATTGATTATACAGATAGAACTACATGTATTATTTTTGGTGATGGAGCTGGGGCTGCACTTTTTGAGCCTAATGAAGAAGGTTTAGGCTTGCAAGATGAGTATTTACGTTCTGATGGTTCTGGAAGATCTTTTTTAAGCATGAATGGAGGTGGCTCGGTAATGCCAGCAACTGAAGAAACTGTAAAAAATAGACAACATTTTATTTTTCAAGAAGGTAGAACTGTATTTAAATTTGCGGTTTCTAATATGGCATCAGCAGCAGCTGAAATCATGAAAAGAAATGATTTAACAGATACTGATGTTGATTGGCTTGTAGCGCACCAAGCTAATAAAAGAATTATTGATGCTACAGCCAATAGAATGGGTGTAGATAATGATAAGGTAATGATGAACATACATAAGTATGGTAATACCACATCAGCAACTTTACCGTTATTATTAAACGATTACGAAAACCAATTAAAAAAAGGAGATAACTTAGTTTTTGCTGCCTTTGGGGGTGGATTTACTTGGGGATCTATTTATTTAAAATGGGCTTACAATAGCAAATAAAAAATTCAACTATATTAAACTAGAATCCGATGGATATTAAAGAAATTCAAAGCTTGATTAAATTTGTAGCTAAATCAGGTGCAAGCGAAGTTAAATTAGAGATGAAAGATCTCAAAATAACTATTCGTACTGGAGCTATAGGTTCTTCTTCAGAAGGGACTACATATGTGCAACAATTACCGATGCACAACCCAATGATGCAACAAGTAGCTGCGCCAGCTGCTAATGAAGGAGCTTCTTCTGTTGAAATAGCAGCAAAAGCTGAGCAAGATGAAGATGCTAAATATATAACAATCAAATCTCCAATTATTGGAACTTTTTATAGAAAACCATCACCAGATAAGCCTGTGTTTGTTGAAGTAGGTAGTACTATTGGTAAAGGTGATGTTTTATGTGTTATTGAAGCAATGAAACTTTTTAATGATATTGAATCAGAGGTTTCTGGTAAAATAGTAAAAGTATTAGTTGACGATTCATCACCAGTAGAATTTGATCAACCATTATTTTTAGTAGACCCATCATAAGAAATTTTAAGTGCTAAGTTTTGACTGGCTGTTTTCAACCAATTAAAATCATTTAAAATTTAGGTTCAAATTTAAAATTTCAAAAGATGTTCAAGAAAATATTAATTGCAAATAGAGGCGAAATTGCTTTGCGAATTATTAGAACTTGCAAGGAAATGGGAATTAAAACAGTTGCTGTTTATTCCAAAGCTGATGAAGAGAGTTTACATGTTAGATTTGCAGATGAAGCGGTGTGTATTGGACCTGCTCCGAGTAGTGAATCTTACTTAAAAATTCCTAATATAATCGCTGCTGCAGAAATTACTAATGCAGATGCTATACACCCTGGATATGGATTTTTGTCTGAAAATTCTAAATTTTCTAGAATTTGTGCAGAACACGATATCAAATTTATTGGTGCCTCTGGTGACCAAATAGATAAAATGGGAGATAAGGCTACAGCTAAAGAAACTATGAAAAAAGCAGGTGTACCATGTGTTCCTGGTTCTGAAGGTTTATTAAAAGATGTAGAAGACGCTAAGAAGATTGCTAAAAAAATGGGGTATCCTGTTATGGTAAAAGCAACTGCTGGTGGTGGCGGTAAAGGTATGCGTGCTGTTTGGAGTGAAGACAAAATGGAAGACCTTTACAACAGTGCTGTACAAGAGGCGACTGCTGCTTTTGGTAATGGTGGTATGTATATGGAAAAGCTTATTGAAGAGCCTCGCCATATTGAAATACAAATTGTAGGTGACCAATATGGTAAAGCCTGTCATTTATCAGAAAGAGACTGCTCTGTTCAGCGTCGTCATCAAAAACTTACTGAAGAAACTCCATCTCCTTTCATGACCGATAAACTTCGAGAAGATATGGGAGCTGCTGCCGTAAAAGCTGCAGAATATATAAAATATGAAGGTGCAGGTACTATCGAGTTTTTGGTAGATAAACACCGTAACTTCTACTTTATGGAGATGAATACTCGTATTCAAGTAGAGCACCCTATTACAGAGCAAGTAATAGATTATGATCTTATTAGAGAACAAATTTTAGTTGCAGGTGGTGTTCCAATTTCTGGAAAAAACTACTTACCAAAATTACACTCTATTGAATGTAGAATTAATGCAGAAGATCCTTATCACGATTTTCGTCCTTCACCAGGTAAAATAACAACGTTACATACACCAGGCGGACACGGTATAAGATTAGATACACACGTATATAGTGGTTACACAATTCCATCTAATTACGATTCAATGATTGCTAAGTTAATAACAACTGCTCAGACAAGAGAAGAGGCAATTAATAAAATGAAGCGTGCTTTAGATGAGTTTGTAATTGAAGGAGTAAAAACAACAATTCCTTTTCATAGGCAATTGATGGATCATCCTGATTATTTAGCTGGTAATTATACCACTAAATTTATGGAAGATTTTGTAATGGATCCTCCACCAACAGAATAACATTTATTTAAAACTCTGGCTAAATGCCAGAGTTTTTGGTTTTAGGATATACCGTTTTTTATTTCACGGTTTATAGGGATGTGCTTATTGCTTATTTTCTTTTTCTTTGACCTGTTAACATTTTTAAATAAATAATACAATTTGTAACATATTTAAAAGTTTATAGACATACAATAGTAACATTAGCTAACATGATTAAAAAAATCTCACAATACACATTTTTATTTTTAAGCTTAACATTATGTACTGGTTGTTTTGAAATTCTGGAAGAGATTAATTTAAATTCAGATGGCAGTGGTACTATGTTGGTTACATTTAATATGAGTAAGAGTAAAACTAAGTTAGCCTCAATAATGTTATTAGACAGTGTTAACGGTCGTAAAGTTCCTTCTAAGGATGATATTGAATTAGCGCTTAAAGATGCTGAAAACCACCTTAAAACAATTAAAGGAATTACAAATATTAAAAAAACTACAGATTATGAAAATTACATTTTTAGTATCTCGTGTAGTTTTGATAAAGTAACCAGTTTAGATGCTGTATTTCAAGATTTAATTCGTCAACAAAATAAAAAGGAACAAACGAAATTTAATACCACAAACTTTTCGTATAACAGTACAGATAATAATTTTGAGCGTCATTTTTCATATGATGATAAGATAAAAAAAACATTCTATCGTTTAAATGGAGAAGATCGAAAAATATTTAAAGAAGCTAGTTATACTAGTATCTATCGATTTAAAAATGAGGTAAAAGCTGTTTCGAATGTAAATGCAAGAGTGTCTCCAAATAAAAAAGCTGTTTTACTTAAAATAGATGCAATGTCACTTATTCTCGGAGAGAAAAGTGTTTCTAATAGAATACAATTATCAAATTAAAAAAAACTTTACAGATTAACAAATAACAACTTATAATGAAAAAAGTACTTCTTTTTGCCAGCCTTTGCTTAGCAACCATAACGGCTTCTGCTCAAGATTTAATTACTAAAATTCCGAGTAGTGCTAGTGCGGTAATTTCAATTAAAGGAAAAAATATTACAGATTTAGTTTCTGTTTCAGAATTTGAAAATTCTAAATTCGGGAAACTTTTGGTAAAAGAACTTAGTAGAGAAACTGATGGAAAAATATCTAATTTAGAGGATTTCGGAATCAACTTAAAACAAAATTTCTACTACTTTTTAGATGCTAAAGACGGTATCTTTAATCATAATTTTCTGATTCCTTTAAATAATAAAGAAGGATTTGAAAGTATGTTTTCAGAAAGCGAATTAAATAAAACTGTAAAAGAAAATGGATATTCATACAAGCTTGATGAATACTCATCAGTAGTAGTTATGTGGAATGACAACATGATTCTTATGACTGTATCTCAGGATGAGAATGATTATTACGATTATGATTATTCATATGATGATGACGTAATTTATGATGTTGAGGAGGTAATAGAAGCTGCAGATGCGGTAGGAGGTTATCCAATTATGACTTTTGAAGAATTAGAGCATGATTTTGGTACAATTAAAAAAGGGACACCTCAAGAAACAATTTTTAAATTTACAAATACAGGTGATGCTCCTTTATTAATTACCGATGCTAAAAGCTCTTGTGGCTGTACAGTTCCTGAAAGACCAGAAGCACCGATTGCACCAGGTGAAACGGGAGAATTAGTTGTTAAATTTAATGGCTCAGGCTATAATGCGATAGTTAAAACAATAACAGTAACAGCAAATACGGAAGAGACTACACAGAAGTTGAAAATTAAAGCTTATGTAGTAGAGACTGATGATGAATTAACCGAATCAATATATGCAACAGCAACAGAGGTTGAAGAAACAGTAATTGAAACTACAGAATCTGTTTATGATGATAATAGTTATTACAATGATTATAATGATAGTGACTATTACAAAAATCAAGAAAAAGAAAGAAAGCTGAGAGAAGAGAAAAGACAAGCTCGTAAAAAAGAAGGACTTGAATCTATTTTAGAAAAGGCAAAAAATATTTTTGCTGGTACACATTCGAATGATAATATTCTTAAAAATAAAAATTATGTAAAAAGTATAGCTGGCGGCGATGATGAAGCTACGCTTTGGGTAGACGATTTTGGGGCTATTTATGCAGATGCTTTATCTGAATTAATGTCAGGTAGTATGGGGAGTTCATACGGTATGTTTGACTTTAATAGAATGTACGGTGGTATGGGCTTAACAGCTAAGTTAAACTTTGAAGATAATAACGCAAGTTTAAAAACGCTTTATACCATGAATGATAATATGGCAGAATATAATCGTGAGATGTATAATGGTAAAATGAATAAAGATTTTTTTAAGTACTTTAATGAAGATCAAATTCAAGGATATTTTTCAGTAAATGCTAGTACAGAAGGTATTTTAAAATCATACCCTAAAATGGTAGAATCAATGTTTGCAGGTATTGAAAAAGAGCATATGGAAGATCTTGTGCCAATAGGCACTCGTTTGTTTTCTATTCTTCTAGATGAAGAAGCAATTGCAGATATGGTTAGAGGTGATATGCTTTTTGTGATGACAGGTATTGAACAAAAAGAAGTTACTTATACGACATATGAATATGATGAAAATTACGAAAGTAAAGAAGTAACAAAAACAAAAGATGAAACTATACCAACATTCTTATTTATGATAACTTCAGAAGAGAGAGAAATCTTCAAAAGATTATTAAATATTGGAATTAAAGAAGGAGAAGTAGGCCTTGAAGAAGGTGTTTATTTTGCGCAAATACCAGATGTTCCTTTTGAATTGAGTATGATTTTTAAAGACGATGTAATAATTATAGGTAATTCGTATAAAGAATTGTTGGCAATACAAAAAGGAGTAAATACAGCTAATGTTTCAGGTAAACATAAAAAATTGATTTCTCAGAGTGCGACAAGTATTTATGTTAATGGAAAACAAGTAATAAATTCAATACCAGAAGGTCTTGTACCTAGTTCTTACCAAAACAAAGTAAATTATGTATCTGAAAATGTAGAAGATGTTGTTTTCAGAGTTGGTAAAATGAAGGGTAATGTTATGGAGGGAGAAATGATTTTAAACACTCCAGAAGGGAAAGGGCACAAAAATAGTTTAGCTTATTTCTTAAATGTAATTGATGCTTTAGTAGATTAAAAAGAAACAATGCAAATGCTAAAAATTATAAAAATAATCCTATCACTTCTACTTTTAGTAGTGATAGGATATTTTGTTTACTCTTATTATCAAAAAACAGCAGTACTACAAAATGTAGTACATGTTGATGCTGAAAGTGTTATAAAAATCGGGTTACATGATATTAAAAAAGAACTAGTTTTAGATGCATTAACATCACCATCTTTTTATTGGGAAAACACAAAATCGCCAAAAGAAGAAAAAGAAAAGGATACTATTAGCAAACCAGAAAAAGGCATTAATTTACAACCTTATTCTCTTGTGTTTTACACGATGAAAAGTGTAAGTAACACCATGTTTACAACGTTTAAAATTGATGATGCTAAAAACTTTGATGCCTATGCATTAAAATATCTAACAGAAAAAAACATTAAAATTAATAATGGAGAATATAAGTCAGCAATAGATGAAAAAGGAAAAATGATGTTTGCTTGGAATAATAGTCATTTAGCGATAGCTATTAGTCCAAAACTATCAACAGAAAACTGTAAAATTATTTTTGATGATGTACTACTAAATAATAAGCTTATTGATGATAAAAGTAATGCTTATTTACAACGTTTAGGTGCTAGTGAAGATCACATCATTTATTTAGAAGGAGAAAGTAAAGTGACTTTAAATTTTAAGGATGGTAAGGCAGTTTTAGATGGAATTATAAATACAAATAAACCAAATGCATTTAATTCTGAAATAATATATCAAACAGTACCAAGCGCATCTTTTGAAATGTTTGTAGATGCCAATTTTAAAAATAAAGAAAATCAAACAGCCGTTATTAACCTTTTGGATGGAGCTTCGTTTTTTGAGAAAAACGGAATAAATGTTGCGACTTTATTAGAAAAAAGTACAGGAGTGTTTAGTGTTGCAGTTAAGGGTACTACTACGCAAATTGATACTATTGTTACTTATGAGTATGATGATAATTTTGAGAAGGTAGAAATAAAATCTACTCAAGAAAAAATAGCTCCAATTATAGATTTAAACATGGGTTCTAAAGCAGGTGTATATGCGTATTTGCAAGAGCAAGGTGCAGTAGGTAATGGAGTTTTAAATGCAATTCCGTATTATACTTTTTATGCTAATAAAACAACCGAAAACGTAAGCTTTAAAACACTTAAACAATCATTGCCATTACAACCGAAAACAGGAAGTTATTTTTTTAGTTTGAATACAAATTTTAACCTATTGCAAAAAGATTTAAATATACCTAAAGCAGGTAAAATAGCAGAATTATTAGAGACCCTACGCGTAAATGCACAGCAGTTAGAGGGTAATAAAGTAAAATTACAAGGTAAATTAATAGGTGCTAATTCAGATATAAATATTATCTCACAATTATTTTTCGGGTTGCAACCAACTGATACAATCAATTAGCTACATTATAACAACTAATTTGTATGTAAATTAGTGTTATGAATTTAAGTTATTGGGAATATAAAACATGGTTGTCAAATATTGACTATACTATTGTTGGTAGTGGTATAGTAGGGCTTAATTGTGCTTTGCAATTGCGCGAAAAATATCCAAAAGCAAAAATACTTATTTTAGAAAAAGGCTTTTTACCTCAAGGGGCGAGCACAAAAAATGCAGGTTTTGCCTGTTTTGGAAGCATTTCAGAAGTTTTATCAGATTTAGAGTCACATTCTGAGCAAGAAGTTGTCGAGTTAGTTCAGCAGCGTTGGAATGGTATTCAGTTGTTGCGTAAAAATTTAGGCGATTCTTATATTGATTATCAAAATCATGGTGGTCATGAAGTTTTTACAAATCAACAAGGGGCTTTGTATGAAACATGTCTTACTAAATTGAATATGGTAAATACTCTTTTAAAGCCAGTGTTTAAGGATCAGCCATTTTTTAAAACATCGAATAAATTCAATTTTAAAAACACACAAGAAAATTATATAACAAACCGTTTTGAATCGCAAATTGATACTGGTAAAATGATATCGAGATTGTTGCATATTGTGCAGCAAAAAGGAATATCAATTTTAAATTCTATCACAGTAGAAAAGTATACGGAACAGGCTGATAGTGTTATTGTAAAAACAAATCATTTTGAGTTTGCGACCAGAAAGTTAATATTAACTACAAATGGTTTTGCATCTGAATTTATAAAAGAAGATATAAAACCGGCACGTGCTCAAGTTTTAATCACAAAACCTATTAAAAACTTACAAGTTAAGGGCACTTTTCATTTAGATGAAGGTTATTATTATTTTAGAAACATAGAGGATAGGGTGCTTTTTGGAGGTGGAAGAAATTTAGATTTTAAAACAGAAGAGACAACTTTTTTTGGAGAAACAAGTGTTGTTCAAAATAAATTAGAACAACTTTTAAAAGATGTAATTTTGCCAGATGTTTTTTTTGAGGTTGAACTCCGATGGAGTGGAATAATGGGCATGGGAAAACAAAAAAAGCCTATTGTTAAACAACTTTCGAACCATATATATTGTGGTGTTAGACTTGGAGGGATGGGTATTGCAATAGGTAGTACAATTGGTAAAGATGTAGCAGATTTATTTTAGTTTTTATGGATACAGAAAATATAAAAAAGGAGTTGTTTGATTTTTGTAAAAATTTTGCAATACATCGAGTAGAGCGTATTAGTAAAGGAATTAAAGAACTGAATGATGCATTACTAAGCGAAACAAAAAGTAGTGCAGGTGATAAGCATGAGACAGGTAGAGCGATGACGCAATTAGAAATCGAAAAAGCAGGGACGCAATTAGCAGATGCGGAAAAGATGTTGAAAGCTATAAAGCTTGTGAATATTGAAACCCATTCGAATACTGTTGGGTCAGGTAATTTAGTAAAAACTTCAATGGCAAATTACTTTGTAGCAATTTCTGCTGGCCAATTTAAAAAAGATGGTTTGGAGGTGTATTGTATTTCTAAAGAAACCCCAATTGGAAGACTTTTACAAGGAAAAGAAAATGGATCTACAGTAAGTTTTAATGGTAATGCTATAAAAATTGAAGAAATTCTCTAATCTTCTTGATTAGAGAATTTCTAATTATATTATTTTACCTCAATAAGGTTAATATCAAAAAGTAGAACTGAACCGCCAGGTATAGATCCTCTTCCAGAGGTGCCATAACCTAGTTGAGCAGGTATTAATAACATACCACTACCTCCTTCTTTAAAATAAGCAATACCTTCTGTCCAGCCAGCTATAACTCCACTAAGTGGAAATGTAAGTCCACTTGCATCGCTTTGATCGAAAACACTACCATCTAAAAAGTAGCCTTTGTAAGCAACAGTAACATCAGAACTAGCATTAGGTTGTGTACCCTCTCCTAATTCGTCGATTACATAGTATAATCCACTTTCACTTCTTATTGCATCTAAATCATTAGCAGCAATATAAGCAACTATATCTGCTTCGTTCTGTTCAGGAGTATCAACACTAATGCTTTCACTCTTTTTGTCATTACTACAAGAAGAGAAAACTACAAAAGCTAATACCATCAATAGGGCATTCTTCATAAATCGTTTTTTTAAATCAAATACAAATATAAACAAATAGTAGTTTTTGTTATATGAGGATTAACACAGTATTAATTCTCATAATTTTTACCTTCAGTTGTAAAAGATAAACCTTGTTGACCAGAAGTAGAAATCATTATTCCTTCAAAAAAAGGTTTATGAGTTTTCGGTTTAATTTTCCAATCAAAAATAAAATTAGCACCAGTTCCGCCCTCTTTATCTTTTTCATCAATAACAATTGAAACTGTCTCTAAAGGCTTTAAGTAGATTGGTTTTTTAATGTAGTTTCTAATTAAATGCCCTTCAGTATTAAAATAAGAGGCATTTGTAATATAAATAGAATCTTTTCTGTTTGTATTTCTAATGCTTACAGTTGCGGTAAGGTCATGTGTTAGATGCTCAGACAGGCTATAAATTTGAGAATAGATAGATAAGTATGTGTTGCCACTAACTAAAGAATCTGATAAGCTATTTGTAAGAGTTCTACTTTCCCAATTAATAGGGCTTACAGAGCTTATTTCTTTTTTATCATCGCAAGATGTAAAAGCAAATATTAAGCTCAGTAAAAGAAATACGCTAATTTTTTTCATTTCATATCCTATTAGAAATATAAAAATACATAAACTTTAGATTTATAATTCATTTAAAAACAAACAAAGAATAAAGCTTACCAGCTAGGCTTACTTCTGTTTACTTTTTTTTCTGCAGCTTTCTTTTTTGACTTTAACCTTTTTTCAATTGAAGATTTTGAAGGTTTAGTTTTTCGTCTCTTTTTAGGTGCTTTTAAAGCGGTTATAATAAGCTCTAAAAAGCGCTTAATTGCTAAATCTTTGTTTTTATGCTGACTTCTACTTTCGTCGCATTGCAATTGCAAAATATTGTCCTTAGTAAGTCTATTGCTAATTTTTAGGTATATCTTATCTTTTTCAACATCAGATAATGCTTTTGAGTTAGGAACATCAAATACAAGTTCAATTTTTGTAGAAACCTTATTTACATGCTGCCCACCAGCACCACTACTTTTAACAGCCTTAAATTGTAATTCTTGTACGATGGTTTCTTTGTTCAAATCAGTCTTTTATTCTATTGTTTATAGTTTCTAAGGCGATATTTAAGAAAACAACAGCACCAATATTCATTTTTTTAGATGAATTAAATAAAATCGGATAGCCATCAACATGCTCTGCTTCATTTAAATAATGAGCGCCTTTAAAGTAAATGCTTTTTACAGTTACTTTAAGTCCTT
This sequence comes from Cellulophaga sp. HaHaR_3_176, assembly GCF_019021925.1. Lineage (NCBI taxonomy): Bacteria > Pseudomonadati > Bacteroidota > Flavobacteriia > Flavobacteriales > Flavobacteriaceae > Cellulophaga > Cellulophaga sp. HaHaR_3_176. Next base: position 3,125,486 of record NZ_CP058990.1, on the reverse strand, counting down.
TTTTTTCTGCAATATGCATCTCATTAGGATAAATTAAAATAGATTTATCTAAGTGAGCATATGGCTTTAAAATAGACATTGGTATTAAGTTAACCTCACCAAATAAAGAGGCAATATATTTATTTTTAGGAAAATTGTAAAGGGTTTCAGGTGTGTTTTTAGCAAAAATTGTATGATCTTTTATTACAATTATTTCATCAGCAAAACCTAAAATATCATTGGTGTCATGTGAAGCTACAATACATGTAATATCTTCTTCTTTTAAATAGTTAAATAAATTTCTACGCAGGCTATTTTTTCTAGAATTATCGATATGACTAAAAGGCTCATCTAATAATAAAATTTCAGGTTTTTGAGCGAGTACTCTTGCTAAAGCAACTCTTTGTTGTTGACCACCACTTAAAAACTGAACTTTAGTTTTTGCGAAATCGGTCATTTCAATCATTTCTAAAAGCTCCTGAGTTCTTTCATTTAACTCATCAGGATAAAAAACAGATAAAAATTGACTTACGTTTTCTTCAACGGTAATAAATGGCATCAAATCAAAATCTTGCGAAAGATATTTCATGAATTTTTCGCCAGGAACTAAATTAAAATCAGGTCCTAAAATTTGATTCTCACCCCAAAATATTGTTCCTTCATTAGGTTGAAGAATACCATATATTAATTTCAATAAGGTGCTTTTACCACAGCCACTTTCGCCAATTATAGAAATATGTGCTCCTTTAGCCGCTGTTATTTTTATATTTTGAAGAACAGCTTTCTTACCATATGAAAAAGAAAGATTTGAAACTTGTAGCATTGATTTTTATCATTAATTTGAAATAAAAATACTACATCCGTTTTTATAAGATACGGGATGTAGTATTAATTTTAATATAAAATTTTACTCTTCAAACTCTTTTAATACAGCTTGGTTTGGTAGTTTATCAAATCCCATATTATATAGCGTAAAACCAAAAATATCAGCATATTGCTCAATAATTTTACTAACAGGAGTACCAGCACCATGGCCTGCATTTGTTTCAATACGTATTAGTGTTGGGTTGTCTCCTGTTTGTTTTTCTTGCAATGCAGCGGCAAATTTAAAACTATGAGCAGGTACAACTCTATCGTCATGGTCACCTGTTGTTATTAAGGTTGCAGGGTATTGGGTGTTTTCTTTTACATTATGTACGGGTGAGTATGCTTTTAAATAATCAAACATTTCTTTACTTTCTTCAGAAGTACCATAATCATATGCCCAACCAGCACCAGCAGTAAACGTATGGTAACGTAGCATGTCTAAAACACCAACCGCAGGCAAGGCTACTTTCATTAACTCAGGCCTTTGGGTCATTGTTGCGCCAACTAGTAAACCTCCATTAGAGCCACCTCTTATTGCTAAATAATCAGACGAGGTGTAGTTTTCTTTTATTAGATATTCAGCAGCAGCTATAAAATCATCAAAAACATTTTGTTTTTGAGTTTTAGTACCTGCATCATGCCATTTTTTACCATATTCTCCACCACCACGAAGGTTTGGTACAGCGTAAACACCACCTTGCTCCATCCAAATAGCATTTGCAATACTAAAAGAAGGTGTTAGGCTTACATTAAAACCACCATAACCATATAATATGGTTGGGTTTTTGCCATTTAGTTCAATTCCTTTTTTGTAAGTGATAATCATAGGAACTTTTGTATCATCTTTTGAAGTGTAAAATACTTGTTTAGATTCAAAATCCGCTGGATTGAAATCAATATTAGGTTTCCAATATTGTTCATACTTGCCAGTTTCTACATTGTATTTGAATGATGAGCCTGGGGTATTATAATTTGTAAATGAAAAATAGAATTCTTTATCCTCTTTTTTTCCACCAAAACCACTAGCAGAGCCAATACCAGGTAATTGTACTTCTCTTATTAATTTTCCTTCGTAATTATATTGATATACTTTTGATATAGCGTCAACCATATATTCTGCAAAAAAATACTCACCACCTGTATTTATCGATAGTACATTTTCAGTTTCAGGAATAAAGTCTATCCAATTTTCAGGAGCTGGATTAGATGCGTCAACAGTAACTATTTTTTGGTTTGGAGCATTCATGTTCGTCATTATAAATAATTTTGAACCAACATTTTCTACGATATAACTGTCTGTATTTGTATGATTTAAAATAGAAACAAAAAGAGAATTAGGGTCTCTTAAATCTCTCATTAAAAGCTTGCTTCCAGAGGTAGAAACTCTAGGGTATATAAATAAATAATTACCATCTTCAGATACAGAACCACTTATGTAGCGGTGTTTTTCTGAAGCACCACCTCCATAAACTAATTCGTCATTTTTTTGTGACGTACCTAATTTGTGGTAATATAACTTATGTTGATCTGTTTTTGCTGAAAGCTCACTACCTTTTGGTTTGTCGTAGCTTGAGTAATAAAATCCATCATTATTTCTCCAAGATATACCACTAAATTTTACATCGACAAGCGTGTCTTCGATAATTTCTTTTTTTGCAGCGTCCATAACAATAACTTTTCTCCAATCGCTACCACCTTCAGAAATTGAATAAGCGGCAATAGAACCATCTTTAGAAAAGTTTAAACTAGCTAATGAAGTTGTTCCGTCTTCAGAAAAAGAGTTTGGATCTAAGAATACCTCTGCTTCACCATCGTCTTTTTTTCTGTAAACTACATATTGATTTTGAAGACCATCATTTTTATAAAAATAGGTGTAATCACCTTCTTTAAATGGAGAACCTAGTTTTTCATAATTCCATAGTTTCTCAAGTCTCTTTTTTAAATCAGCTCTATAAGGAATGTGATCTAAATACCCGAAAGTGGTTTTGTTTTGAGCTGTTACCCAATCTTCAGTTTCTTTACTTCTATCATCTTCTAACCAGCGAAAAGGGTCTTTAACTTCGGTTCCAAAATAAGTGTCAACAGTGTTAACTTTTTGTGTCGTAGGGTAATTCACTATAATTTTTTCTTTTTTTTGATTTGTTTGAGAACTTCCGAAAGTAATTGTTGCAAGGGCAATTAATGTTATTTTTTTCATAAGTTTTATAATTAGTCGTTCTAAAATTACGTAAAGATTATGTAGTAAAATATTTTATGCTAAAATTCAAAAAAAGAACGTAAATAAAAACGCCTTCATAGTTTTCTATAAAGGCGTTTTAAAATGTAATAGTATAAGTGGTTATACTAAGTTGTTTTTAATTAAATATTCCCCAATTTGTACGGCATTTGTAGCGGCACCTTTTCTTAAATTGTCAGCAACAATCCACATATTTAACGTATTTCTTTGTGTTTCGTCTCTTCGAATACGACCTACAAAAACATCATCTTTATCATGCGCATAAATTGGCATAGGGTATGTATTTGTGTCAGGGTTGTCTTGTACAATTACACCAGAAGTTTCGCTTAATAATTTACGTACTTCAGATAAATCATAATCATTTTCAAACTCTACATTTACAGATTCTGAATGCCCACCTGCAGTTGGTATACGAACGGCTGTAGCAGTAACAGAAAATGTTTTATCGTTAAATATTTTTTGTGGTTCACGAGCAAGTTTCATTTCTTCTTTCGTGTATCCATTTTCTAAGAAAACATCACAATGTGGTAATGCATTTCTGCCAATTGGGTAAGGGTAAGCCATTTCGCCTTCAATACCTGCAATTTCGTTTTCTAATTGTTGAACAGCTTTTACTCCCGTACCAGAAACAGATTGGTAGGTAGAAATAACTACTCTTTTCATTTTATATTTTTTATGCAAAGGAGCTAGTACCATTACTAATTGTATGGTAGAGCAATTTGGGTTTGCAATAATTTTATCCTCTTTTGTTAATTCAGATGCATTAATTTCAGGAACCACTAATTTCTTAGTAAGGTCCATACGCCAAGCTGAAGAATTATCGATAACTGTAGTACCTACTTCTGCAAATTTTGGAGCCCATTCTGCAGAGGTATCTCCACCTGCTGAAAATATGGCAATATTTGGCTTTGCTGCTACGGCATCTGCTAAGCCTATTACTGTAATTTCTTTTCCTTGGTAAGTCATCTTTTTACCTACAGAGCGTTCTGAAGCTACTAATAATAATTCTGTAATAGGAAAATTGCGTTCTGCTAATACTTTTAACATAACTTCGCCTACCATTCCTGTTGCACCTACAACTGCTACTTTCATCATTTAAAATTTAGAAACACAAATGTAGTTTAATAGGGCATACTGAACAAGGTTGTTTTAATGTATTAATTAAAATATAACAAATTGTTTTATTTGTAACAATTGATTATTTATTTTAATGCTAAAAGAATTTAGATTTAACTTAACATTCTGTACTTTTCCCTTTTACTTTGAAAAAAAATAACAATGGCTTTAAACATTTGCATAATTGATGATGATTTAGTCTCGCAATTTGCAACGCAATATAAATTAGGACAATCAGATGTTTCTTGCTCTATAAGCACATATGATAATGCCAAAGATTTTTTAAGCATACTATCTAATCAACCAGATAGTATGCCTGATATTATACTTTTAGATCTTGTGATGCCAGAGATGGATGGTTGGGAGTTTCTAGAAGAATTTGAAAAAAAATTTAAAAATGTGAACAATCTTAAAATTTATGCAATTTCCGCTTTTGGTAATTCAAAAGATAGAGAGCGTATAAAAAATCACGCTTTAGTTTGTGGTTACTTTGATAAACCATTATCAAAAGTTAATGTAGATATAATTTTCAATTCCTTTATTTAAAAAAAAACCGTCAATAACATTAGCGAAATGTATTGACGGTTTAAAGTTAAACTGCAGTGCAGCGGTATTACTCTTTTAAAGAGTAAATGATTTTGTTATTTTTTCAACAAATCTCTAATCTGAGCAAGAAGTTCTTCTTGTGTTGGTCCTGCTGGCGCAGCTGGAGCTTCTTCTTTTGGTTTTTTCATATTGTTAACACCTTTAACAACCATAAACATTACAAATGCAACGATTACAAAGTCAATAATATTAGTCATGAAATCTCCGTATAAAAGAGCTACTTCACCTACTGTTTCTCCAGCATCATTTAAAGTTCCTGGCTTCATAATGTACTTTAAGTCTTTGAAATTTGCATTGAAAATCAATCCAATTATTGGTGATACGATACCTCCTGTGAAAGAAGCAACAACTTTGTTAAAGGCAGCACCCATAACAAAAGCTACAGCGATATCTACCAAATTGCCTTTCATGGCAAATTCTTTAAATTCTTTTAACATGATTTAGTGTTTTTTAATATTAGTTAATTGTTTACTGGCGCAATTTACTAAAAAAAAAGATTCTTAAATAAATGTGAAGAGAATATTTATTTTTCAACGAATACGCGCTTTACCCTCTGAGAAATGCCTGTAATTAATTCGTAGGAAATAGTCCTAGCTTGCTCAGCTAATTTAGTAGCACTCGAGCTTGGCCCAAAAATGATAACTTCATCTCCTTCATTACATTCAATATCAGTTACATCAACCATAATCATATCCATACAGGTATTGCCAATAATATGAGCCGTTTTTCCGTTTATAGAAACAAAACCATTCCCATTCCCATAAATTCTACCAATACCATCAGCATGCCCAATAGGTAATGTCGCGCTCACAATTTTTTTATTTGAAGTATATGCTCTGTTATAACCAACACTTTCGTTAGCGGCTAGATGGTGTATTTGCGATATGTTTGTTTTTAAAGTGGCTATCGGAATTAATTTTTGATCTTCTGATTGATCATTTCCAAACCCATTTATACCAATTCCACTTCTGACTAAATCAAAATGTGCTTCTGGGTAATTTAAAATACCAGATGTATTTGCCAAATGCTTAAAAGTAGCATAAGGTAAAGCATTATCAATTTTGGTAATTATTTTTTGAAATTTATGTATTTGATTTACTGTAAATTCTTTTTCATTTAAATCTTCAGAAGCCGCTAAATGAGAAAAGATAGAAGTCACTTTTACAGCATCGGTTTGGTTCAAGTGGGCTATGATACTCGTAATGTCACTTTCATCAAAACCTAATCTGTTTAATCCAGTATTAAATTTTAAATGTATCGGATAATTTTTCTGGCCTTTATTTTTAGCAGCAATTACAAAGCCTTTTAAAATACGTTCAGAGTATATGGTAGGTTCTAAACATTTGTCAATAATAGTGTCAAAGCTTACTGTTTGTGCATGTAAAACAAGTATGGGTACTTTTATACCTGCATCACGCAAAACAACACCTTCTTCAGCATAAGCAACTGCTAAATATTCAGCGCCTAAAGCAACCAATTTTTGCGAAAGTTTTACAGAATCACTGCCATAAGCATATGCTTTTACAACACCCATAAATTTGGTGCTTGGTTTAAGCTTGCTTCGTAAATATGTATAGTTGTGTTCTAAAGATTTTAAATTTATTTCTAGAACGGTTTGTTGTGCCTTAGACATCAGGTTTTTTTATTAGCGTCTTTTATTTCATCGACAGTAACATCAATATCTTTAACTTTTTCACGTAACATGGCTTTGTAAAAAGCAGCTCTACTTAAAGGTTCATAAGCTTCTGTTTCGCCTAAAAGCACCAATTTATCATTGGTAGATTTTCGAAAACTATAATTGGCTAAGTTACCAGTGCGAGTGCAAATGGCATGTACTTTTGTAACGTATTCAGCGGTAGCCATTAAAGCAGGCATTGGTCCAAAAGGGTTTCCTTTAAAATCCATATCTAAACCAGCAACAAGCACACGAATACCTTTATTAGCAAGGTCATTACAGACAGATACTATTTCATCATCAAAAAATTGAGCTTCGTCAATACCAACAACATCGCAACCATCTGCCAAAAGGCGAATATTTGCAGCTGCAGGTACTGGTGTAGATCTAATTTCGTTGGCATCATGAGAAACAACCATCTCGTCATGATAACGCGTATCGACTTGAGGTTTAAAAATTTCTACCTTTTGTTTTGCAAACTGAGCTCTTTTAAGTCTTCTTATCAGTTCCTCTGTCTTACCAGAAAACATTGAACCGCAGATAACTTCGATCCAGCCAAATTGTTCTTTAGGGTTAACTGTATTTTCGAGAAACATTTTGTAATTTTAGACGAAAGTAATATGTTTTTCGTTTTTAATAAAAACGAACAAGCAAAGCTACTAAAAGAATCACCGTCTTTTATAATTGATAGAATAAAATTTTATAAGCATAGTTCAATTATGTCTTGCTCTTAAATTTAAAAGAAATTAAAAATTGCAACAGATGAAGAAACAGTTGAAAAAGAAATTAGTTAAAATTGCGACTAATATTATAACATCTAATGATTTAACAGATATAAATCAGATGTATGCCGCAACTAAAGAATTATATGAGAAGCTAGCTGTTCTAAAATTTATAGATGAAGAGTTAAATGATATTGAAATTGATGTTACCAACAATGCTATTGCTACAAAGTTTGAAGAGTTGGCAACTGCCGTTATGAATGAAAGTAAATTAGTACCTGAAAGTAACCCTCACGAAGAAGATATTGCGATACCAGGTATGGATACTATTAAAGGTATGGTTTCTGAAATGCCATTTTCGGCTGATGCTGAAGATGTGTTTGCTGATTTTATGGCAGAGCCTGCATTAATGAAAAATGATAAAGAAATTTTCATGCCTGTAGAAGCAGAAAAAATTACGACTGAAGAAATAAAAAAGTCTATTAACGATAATTTTCAAAGAGATATAAAAGTTGGTTTAAATGATAAATTAGCTTTTGTAAAACACTTGTTTGATAATAGTATGGAAGATTACAGCCGAGTTTTGTCTCAGCTAAGTACTATTGATTCAGAAGAAAGGTCCGTTTCTTTTATTGCAAATATGGTAAAGCCAGATTATAATAACTGGGTAGGAAAGGAAGAATATGAAGCTCGATTTATGGAGTTGATTGCAAGAAAATTTGCAAAATAAATTCTGTAAGTAAATTTGTTTAACGATGACTTATAGTCTTTAAAAACTATAAATCAGTGTTTGGTATGAAATTTATAAAAGTATTATATTGGATTGGTACAGTTTTGTTAACCGCAATAATGTTGTTCTCAATTCAAATGTATATTCTTAATAACGAAGCAATTCAAGGCGCTTTTAAAGGCTTAGGTTATCCCACATATCTTGTTTATCCATTAGCTTTTGCTAAAATATTAGGCCTTATTGCTATTTTAGGTAATTTCTCAAAAAAATTAAAAGAATGGGCTTACGCAGGTTTTTTCTTTGATGTGGTATTAGCCTTTTTCGCACACATTGCAGCAAATGACGGGCAGTTTTTATTTGCATTATTAGCGTTCATCGGATTAATAATTTCTTATTTTGCGGGCAAAAAGGCAAGACCGTAATTTTACCCAATGGGAAAACTCTATATCGTACCAACACCAATAGGCAATTTAGAAGATATTACACTAAGAGCTATCCGTGTATTAAAAGAAGCAGATTTAATTCTTGCTGAAGATACTCGAACTAGTGGTAAGCTTTTACACCATTTAGAGATTGGTACACAAATGCAAAGCCACCATATGCATAACGAGCATAAAACGGTAGATACTATTGTAAAACGAATTCTTGCAGGCGAAACTATAGCTCTTATATCAGATGCAGGTACACCTGCCATTTCTGACCCTGGGTTTTTATTAACTCGCGCATGTGTAGAACACAATATTGAGGTCGATTGTTTACCTGGTGCAACAGCATTTGTACCGGCACTTGTAAATAGTGGTTTACCTAATGATAAGTTTGTTTTTGAAGGTTTTTTACCCGTAAAAAAAGGCCGTCAAACAAGGTTGAAATTGTTAGGAGAAGAAACTAGAACCATAATTTTTTACGAATCGCCGCATAAATTAGCAAAAACACTAGGTCATTTTGTAGAATATTTTGGAGCAGACAGGCAGGTTTCCGTTTCTCGTGAATTGACAAAACTATACGAAGAAACGATTAGAGGTACTGCTGAAGAAGTATTAAAACATTATACAGATAAGCCACCAAAAGGAGAAATTGTAATTGTAGTAGCAGGAAAAAAATAATAAAGATGAAAATAGAAGATTTTAAAAATAAGCTACGTAATACTCCAGATCAAGTTGAATTTACTGAAACAATGGCAACTATTGAGGCGAATTATGATTTTACGCCTACAGCTTTTAAAAATGGAGAACTGAACAATGCAAGCGACGAAAATTCTGGTTCTTGTAAATTGTTTGCTTTAGCAAAAAAGCAGAATTTTACAAAAGAGGAAACATTAGCTTGCTTTGGTACATATTATTTTAATGACGTTTTAAAAGATCCAACGGGAGCAGGACACCAAAACATTCGTAACTTTATGAAAACTGGTTTAGGTGGTCTTTCTTTTGAGGGGGAAGCTTTAGTCGAAAAAAAATAAAATTGAAAAGTTTAATTTGTAAATTAGGATGTGTAATTGCCATATTCATATTGTTTTCCGCTTGCGATAAAAAAGTAGAAGAGCACACTTCAAAAAAGAGCATTGTACTTTCTAACGGAACACATGTAGCAATCGAAAAAACAAGTACAGAAACTACTTCAATAGGTATACTAACGAAACATAATTACGGTACCATACACACGTTTAAATATAGATTACACCTGAAAAAAAATAATGTAATTTGGGACCTTGGTACAGGAGAACCTAAAAACTTACTAATCTGTAAAGACAATTTATACATTCATTATTTAAATGAGAATTCGCATCGTATAGAAGTTAAAGATACTGTGACAGATAGTATTCAAAGCTCATACATAACCAAAGTTGATAATATGTACCAAAAACATATTGATGAACGATATTTTTTCAAGCTCTTAGGAGAAGATTATTGGTTAGATGTTACTTCAGAAGAATATAGTAAACTTAAAAAATCATGCCCAGAATTTGAAGTGCCAAACGATGGGGAATTGAGTATTTGAAAAACTTATCTGTAAAAAATAAACCCCACGAAAAATAGGCAGGGCTTGTTGTTTATTTAGCTATTTTAAAATGTTTACCTGAAAATTTTCACTCAGTTAATACTGCGATCCATCGTGTTTGCCTTTCTCCCAGCCTGTTTTTCCTAAATATTGATCCGCACTTTCAACAGCGCCATTTTCTATAGTGGTTCCCATAGAATCATTCCACCTATTTAAATAGCCAAAAAGAGAAATAACTCCTAGCATTTCTACAATTTCACCTTCATTCCAATACTGGTATAAACGTTCTTTTATTTCGGCATCAACACCATTAGGTACTTGAGATGCTTGCAATGAAAAATCTAATGCAGCACGTTCTGCCTCAGAGAAAGCAGCATGAGTTCTGTATTCCCAAATATTATCTAATTGCTCTTGCTCTGCTCCGTAGCGTTCTGCGGCTCTGATGGCATGTGCTTGGCAATAACGGCAGCCAGTAACATTACTACTAACCCAAGCAATCATACGTTTTAAGGCAGATGTTACTCTACCTTCATTAGCCATTACAGCTTTATTTAAATTTATAAAAGCTTTAGAAATTGCCGGTCTGTGTTGCATGGTTAATACCGAGTTCGGACAAAAACCTAGTGTTTCATTAAAGAATTCTGCTAATTCTTTAGTTTCATTATCATGATTCGGATCTAAAGGTTGTACTAATGCCATAATGCTTTTTGTTTTGTATTTTTGAAGTCAATTTCACTAACAAGAAACGAAAAATTATGAGCACTACAAATCATATTTCAACAAAGTGGTTAGATAACATGACTTTTGAAAGTACAAACCCTTCAGGTCATTCATTAAAAATAGATATAGCTAGAGAAGACGGTGGCGATGGTAATGGGTACAGACCCAAAGCACTTATGCTTTCTTCATTAGCTGGTTGTTCTGGTTTAGACATTGCTGCTTTGATAAAAAAAATGAAGTTAGATGTAGAAGAGTTTCATATTGAAACGATTGCAAATTTAACTGATGAGCACCCAAAATTTTATGATAAAGTTGCTGTAGAATACCATTTTCATGGAGCAAATTTAAAAGAAGATAAGCTGCAAAGAGCGGTAGATTTATCTGTGGAAAAATATTGTGGTGTTATGGAAATGTTTCGTCAGTTTGCAGATGTAGAAATTAAAACTTTTTTTCATAATAAATAGTTTACTGAACTTAATATTGAATGCGCTGGACTATAAAAGCCAAACCCGAAGAGCAAAAAATTAAAGAACTTGCAAAAGCTTTAAATGTTGATGATTTAGTAGCTCAGCTATTAGTTCAAAGAGGTGTCAACACTTACGAAGAGGCAAAGTTGTTTTTTCGACCAGAGCTAGAGCATTTACATGATCCTTTCTTGATGAAGGATATGGATATTGCGGTAGCGCGTATAGAAACGGCAATTAATGAAGGAGAGAATATTCTAGTTTTTGGCGATTATGATGTAGATGGTACCACAGCGGTAGCCTTAATGTCTTCGTATTTATTATCTTTTTATCCCAATGTGGCTACCTATATTCCAGATAGATATGCAGAAGGTTATGGCGTGTCTTACAAAGGAATTGATTTTGCAGAGGATAATAACTTCTCTTTAATAATTGCCTTAGATTGCGGGGTAAAAGCAGTAGATAAAGTGGCTTATGCCAAAGAAAAGGGCGTAGATTTTATTATTTGCGACCACCATAGACCTGGTGATACCTTGCCAGACGCTATAGCTATTTTGGATCCTAAGAGAAGCGATTGTAATTATCCGTATGATGAACTCTGCGGGTGTGGGGTAGGCTTTAAATTGATACAAGCTTTGGGTTCTAGGCAAGGAGAAACTATTGAAGATTTAATTCCTTATTTAGATTTAGTAGCTACGGCTATTGGAGCAGATATTGTGCCTATTACGGGTGAAAATAGGGTGTTGGCCTATTATGGCTTAAAAGTAATTAACACTAACCCACGTGCAGGTTTTAAGGCGATTATAAGCCAGATTAATAAAACAATTTTAACCATTACAGATGTTGTATTTATTATAGCCCCGCGAATAAATGCGGCAGGTAGAATGGAACACGGACAGCATGCTGTAAACCTATTAACAGAAACCAATTTAACACAGGCAGAAGAGTTTGCTGCCGGTATCGAAAAATTTAATTCTGATAGAAAAGGGTTAGATAAGGAGATTACCGAGGAAGCTTTGTTACAGATAGTTGAAAACAAAGAAGAAGAAGGTTTTACATCTGTTGTTTATAAAGATACTTGGCATAAAGGTGTAATAGGTATTGTAGCGTCAAGGTTAATAGAAACATATTACAGACCTACATTAGTTTTTACAAAAAGTGGCGATAAGTTAGCGGCATCAGCACGTTCTGTAAAAGGTTTTGATGTATACAACGCCTTAGAGGGGTGTGCTGAATTTATTGAGCAGTTTGGAGGGCATAAATATGCTGCCGGACTTACTTTATCAGAAGATCAGTATAGCAGTTTTAAAGCTCAGTTTGAAAAAGTAGTTTCAGAAACTATCGATCCTGAATTGTTAATTCCTGAAATAGGAATTGATTTGCAAATGGATTTGAAAGATATTACGCCAAAATTAATGCGCATTATCAATCAATTTGCGCCTTTTGGACCAGGAAATATGACGCCTATTTTTATGACAGATAATTTAAAAGATACTGGTTATGCTAAAGGTGTTGGTGAAGATGGTAAACATTTAAAGTTTACAGTTGCTCAAAATGGATCGCCTACAATAGGTGGTATTGGTTTTAATTTAGGTGATAAATTAAGTATTGTATCAAATAAAAAACCTTTTAGCGCTGTTTTTAATATTGATGAAAATGAATGGCAAGGTACCGTCAGTTTGCAGTTGAAACTTAAGGATATTAAATAGCTTTTGTTAGAATGAATTAGAGTACTTATTTACCTTTACAGCTTATTTTTTCTCTTAATTATGGATCCGTACGCAGCATTACGTTTTAAAGAATTCAATATATTTTTACTAGTCCGTTTTGCTATGGTTTTTGCATGGTCCATGCAATTTATTGTAATAGAATGGCAGGTGTATACCTTAACTAAAGATCCGTTATCCTTGGGGATTATTGGTTTAATGGAGGTAATCCCTGCAGTTTCTATGGCACTATTTGCTGGCCATATTGTAGATCAAAAAGAAAAAAGAGGACTGCTCTTTAAATGTATTTTAGGCTTTTCTGTCATCAGTTTAGGTTTGTTCTATACCAGTTTACCATCGGTAGTTGCTACAATGGAAACTAAGAGTTTATTATATACCATATATGCTTTAGTATTTTTAGGAGGCATAGTTCGCTCGTTTATCGGGCCTACAATTTTTTCATTAATAGCTTTAATAGTACCAAAAAAAATATATCCTAATGCAGCAACATGGAGCAGTACAACATGGCAAATGGCATCTGTTTTAGGTCCTGCATTGGCAGGCTTTTCTATTAGTTATATAGGTGTACATTGGTCTATGTGTTTAATATTTGTGTTTTCTATCATCGCATTAATAGCACTTTTATTTATTAAACGAAAACCTATTTTAAACCCTAAAATTGGAGAACCTGTAATGGATAGTTTAAGTGAAGGGCTAAAATTTGTTTTTAGTAACAAGGCTATTTTAGGAGCATTAACTTTAGATATGATTGCCGTATTATTTGGTGGTGCTGTTGCACTTTTATCAGTTTTTGCTCAAGATATATTGAACGTTGGGGCAGAAGGTTTTGGAATTTTAAGAGCTGCACCAGCAGTTGGGGCAGCATTAATGATGCTTTCTTCAGCACATTTTCCTATTTATAAAAATGCAGGTAAAAAATTACTTTTTGCCGTATTTGGTTTTGGACTGTGTATGATTGTCTTTGGACTGTCTACCTATTTTTGGTTATCGGTAGGGGCTTTGTTTTTAAGCGGAGCTTTAGATGGTATATCAATGGTTGTTCGCCAAACTATTTTACAATTAAAAACACCAGATCACATGAGAGGAAGAGTCGCTTCTGTAAATTCTATTTTTGTTGGCTCTTCTAACGAATTAGGTGCTTTTGAAAGTGGTGTAACGGCAAAATTAATGGGTACGTCAACAGCAGTAGTTTTTGGAGGTATAATGACAGTTGTAACTGTTGGAATAACAGGGTTGGCTTTTCCGAAATTTAGAAAATTAGATCTTCAAAAAGATGTGGAAGACCATGAAGAATAAAGTGGTAATTAGTATTCTAAAATAGAAAAAAGCCCTTTAAGGGCTTTTTCATTTGTAGGTAATTAAGATTCGGGGAAAAAGATTTTTTTTGTAGGTAATTAAGATTTGGAATAAACACTTTAATATAATAACACTGTAAAGATATAGTGTTGTTAAAGGTTTTTAAAGGAATTGTTGTGAAGTGAGCAGATATTGTTGTAAGAAAAGTATTACTTTGTTGTGCTGCGTTTTTTAGACTTAAAAAAGGAAATTAAGTAAAGCCTAAACTTGAGGTTTATATTCTTTTAAGTTTAATGTTTGTCCATTAAAATCTCCATATGTGTAGTAGTTAATCCAATCTCCTAAATTAATATAAGACGATTTTTCGTTAAGCTTTATATCAAGCGGTAAATGGCGATGTCCAAAAACAAAATAATCATAATGATTCTTTTCTAACTTTCGTTTACAATATTGAACTAGCCATTCATTTTCTTCTCCGAGAAATTTAGCATCATCATCACCAGAAATAAGTTTATTTTTTACAGAAAGGTATTGTGCTAATCGTACTCCTAAATCAGGGTGTAGCCATCTAAATAACCATTTCGAAAAAGGATTTGTAAACACCTTTTTCATTCGTTTATATCCTTTATCGCCAGGTCCTAGACCATCACCATGACCTATAAAAAAAGATTTATTGTTGATTAAAAACTGTTGTGGTTTATGAAAAACAGGAATACCAAGTTCTTCTTCAAAATAACCATTCATCCAAAGATCATGATTACCCACAAAATAATATATAGGAATACCAGCATCTGCAATTTCGGCAAGTTTACCTAGTGTTCTCGTAAAGCCTTTAGGTACTACAGTTTTATATTCCATCCAAAAGTCAAACATATCACCGAGTAAAAAAATAGCAGCAGCGTCAGTTTTAATCTCGTCTAACCAGGCAACAAATTTTTTTTCTCTTGGGTAACTATGTTTCATAGTCGGAGCTCCCAAGTGATTATCACTCGAAAAATAAACCTTTTTGCCTTCAGGTACTATGATGGTTTGCATATTATTATAAATATAGGAAAAGCCTTTTAATCAATTAAAGGTGTTCTTAATTATCACTAGCATACCACTCAGCAAAAGAAGTATCAGTTTCTTGAAGTCGTAAAGAATGAAGTTTTATATTTTTGGGTAATCTACTTTTAATTCTAGCAGAAAAATCAATTACCATATTTTCACTTGTAGGCTGATAGTCAGCTAAAATTACCATATGACCGCGATCAGTAAGTTCTTTAGCTAGCTCAACATGTGGGGTGTTTTTATTAAAAACTGTGGCATGATCAAATTGATCTACAATTTCTTCTTTTACAATTTTTTTAAGATCACCAAAATCGATTACCATTCCTAATTTTACATGAGTAGTATCTGTAATTGGGGTTCCAATAACCGTTACAGAAAGTTTGTAACTATGTCCGTGTACATTTCTACATTTACCATCATACCCATAAAGAGCGTGACCGGTTTCAAAATTGAATTGTTTGGTAATTCTGATATTACTCATAAATCGCTATTAAAAAAAATACTTAGTAATCATTACATTTCTATTACAAAAGTATTGTTTTATAGTAACATAAGCATTGGTTTTATAACGCCTTTTGTTAGAATAGAGATTATCTCTTAAACCTTCTTTTGGTGCGTACACGATTAACAAAATAAACAACCACTACAAATAGGGCTAAAATAGGGAAGATTAAATCTCCGTTTAAAAAATTAAGAATTTCCATAAAAATAAACTAAGTATATAAAACGATGCTATTACAAAATTATTATTTATTAAATTTTGATAATGCATTTTTTGTAAATTCAGACATTGCTAATTTACCTGTAATAGCAGCTCTTTCAGGTAGTAAAGTATCCCAATGGTCAGTATTTTCCCAAAGTATTTTTTTCCAATCTTTAAGGGCTTGAGGGTTATATTTAGATAGGTTAGTCGTAAAAAAGTCTAATTCTTTATCAAGGTCTTTTACTCCATCAAAAACTTTAGAAAAAAGTCCTTTTTCCTGTGCCCAATACGCTGTTTTCCATTCTGTTGGGGTCAAAGAAAGTTCAGACATTGCAGCAACACCAATTTTACGCGCAACAGCAGGAGCGATTACAAAAGGAGCGATACCTATAGTAAGTTCAGATAGTTTGATAGATGCGGCCTCAGTAGCAAATACATAGTCACAAGCAGCAGCTAAACCAACACCACCACCAACAGTTTTGCCTTGTATACGACCAATAATAACTTTTTTGCAGGTACGCATGGCATTAATAACAGTTGCAAAACCATTAAAAAAAACTTTACCTTCTTCTAAAGTAGAAACGGCAACTAATTCATCAAAAGAAGCACCAGCACAAAAAGCACGATCACCTTCCGATTTTAAAATGATAACATGTACGGTATCATCTTCCGATATTTTATCAAATTCTTTAGCAAGCCGATCTAACAATTCACTTACAAATGAGTTACTTGCTGGATGGCCAAACTCTATAGTTGCAATGTTGTTTTGAATGTTTGTATAAAGACTTCCATTTTCTCGTGAAGTAGGCATATCGTATTATTTTAAATCAAAAGTAAAGAAAAATTAAGAACACAGTTTAATTTTGAAGGCCAGTTCTTAAAGGCATAAACTTTCGCTTAAATTCAACAACAAGAGCACCTCCACGAATAAGCATCCAAACTGTAAAGGCAATCCATATTCCTGAGAGGCCTAGGTTTAAGTATTTAGTTATAAAAAGTGTTGGAATAAAACCTAAAAATGTAGCAATAAGTAACGTGTTTCTTAAGTATTTCATCTCACCTAAACCTTTAAACACACCGTCAAAAATAAAAGCAAAAGAATTAATAGGTAAACCAATAATTACAATAAAAAATATACCATAAAAAGTTTGTAAAACTGGTATGTCATTAGAGAAAATAGAGCCAATAGGCTTATAAAATATGAAACCTAAAATCATTAAGGTTATACTAACAATAAGCCCATAAGTCATAATTTTTTTTGTGAGAACATATAAGTCATTATAATTTTTTTCACCTAAAAGCCTGCCTGATATACTATTGCCTGCAGCGGAATAACCATCAATAAAAAAGGCAGAAAATAGCCAAATGTTTATGGCGATAGTATGGGCGCCAATATATTGTTCGCCAAGTGCAGTGGCTTCTCTTACAGCTAAAATTAGAGCTGTGTTTAAGGCTATTGCTCTAACAAATAAATGTAGGCTCATAATTACTAACCTCTTCAGTTCAGAATGAAAAGGCATTACTAGCTTTAAACTAATATCTGTTTTAGTAACTAATAATATGAATGCTAAAATAGCCATAATTGCTTGTGCAATTAAACTAGCCCAACCAGCACCTTCTAAATACATTGGGTTTATAAAACCTTCAATACCATATACAAAAGCAAGGTCTAAAAATACATTTACTAGGGCGCCAACTATAGCTATTAACATAGGGTAAAATGTGTTTTGTAGGCCTCTAAAAATTCCCATTATGGCAAAAGTGAATAAGGTTAAAGGAAAACCCCATACTCTAATAGAGTAATAAGAAATACAGTAGTCTAAAATTTTACCTGAAGCATTTAGCAAGCGAAATATATCATCAATTATAAAAATGGTAGAAAGGAGTATTATAATACTTAAACTAATATTTAAAAAAATGGCTTGTGCGGGCAATGTTTTTACATCATTAATTCTTCCTGCACCTACGTATTGAGATATTATAGTGGAAATAGCACTTCTAGTTTGTCCTAAAACCCAAATTAACATTGATAAAAAAGAACCTACAATACCAGCAGCAGCTAACGACTCAATACCATCAACATCAATATTACCAACAATAGCTGTATCAGTTATAGATAGCAAAGGCTCTGCTATGCCAGCAATGGTAGCTGGTATGGCTAGTTTATTTATGTTTTTAAATGTTATTGGGTTGTTCAATATGGTTTATTTCAATAGTAATTCGTAACAAAAAAAAGGATGCTTACTTTGTTTTGGAAAATAGATAGCATCTAATTTTTGGTAATCTCTTGCTTCATAAAATCTCATATTTCGAGTATTTTGGCCAAAGGTATCTAACCTTATAGAATCAAAATTATTTTGTTTGGCAAAATTTTCAGCAAAGTCCATCATTTTTTGAGCAAAGCCTTTCCCTTGATAATCAGGCGAAACAGAAAGCCTATGAATGTAAACAGAATTTTCTTCAGTTGTTAACCACTTAATAGGGTTATACTCTTCATCTTTTAAGGTGGAAATAACGATGGTTCCAATTATTTTTGCATCAACTTCTAACACATATAATTCGTTTCTTTTGATGTCTTTTTCAAAAGCCTTTTTAGAAGGGTAATGTTCGTTCCATTGGTATATTCCTTTTTCTTGCATGTACAAAGCGCAAGCCTTTGTTATGGACAGTATTTCAGGAATTTCTGATATCTTTGCAATTCGCATTATTTATTTTTTAATCGTAAATTTAAAAGATAATCTTTAATCTTAATTATGAAAAACATATTAGTCCCTATTGGTACTTCGCCAGATTCTCATGAAATGCTACAATATGCTGTAGATTTTGCAATTCAATTTTCATCTGAAATATATGTAATGGATGTTATTAATATAACATCTAAAACAGGAAATTTGGGTAATATATCTGAAAAAATAGAAGAAACTAGCATTGAAAGAATCAAGCAAATTATTGAAAAGGTTGATGCTAAAAATGCAATTATAAAAATAGCAACATATAATGGTGATATTGTAAGCGGATTAAAAGATATAGATAAAGAATTAGGAATAGATTTAATTATTTTATCACCAAGAAGCAATGATATTCAGCAGGAGCAATTGTATTTAGGTAATACATCTGGTAGAATAATTAAGCAAACAAATATACCGAGTTTGTTGGTGCCAAAAGGAATGGTCTTTAAACCCTATAGTTCTATTTTAACAGCTTTTAAATCAGGCGTTTTAAAGCGTAATCGTATTTTAGATCCGTTGGTTGAGATAAAAGGGAAATTTAATTCAAAAGTTAACCTGTTATTAGTTAAAACACCAGGTTATACAGATGACGATTTAAAGATTAATACAGCTTTAATGGATATTAGTTCTCAATTAACAATTACAGAAAATGCTACGACCTACTTAGGTGTAACAGAAAATTTTCAAGCACAACATCCAGATTTACTTTGTGTGTTTAGAAGAAAAAGAGGCTTCTTTAAAAAACTTTGGGAAAAAAATACAATTTCTAAATCAGAATTTTTTGCACCAGTACCAGTTTTAGTACTGAGTGTTAAAAAAGATTAGATATAAATTTTTAGGGGGATTAGCTCAGCTGGCTAGAGCGCTTGCCTGGCAGGCAAGAGGTCACCGGTTCGACTCCGGTATTCTCCACGAAACCATCACATTTAGTGGTGGTTTTTTATTTTGTAGCGCTTCTTATTTACTCTGATGCTTCATGGGTTTAATTTGTTATTTTTGTTAGGGGAGGCATAAATAGCATATGAGAAGACACCTTGGAATCGCAATTTTACTTTTAGTCTGTTCAATTTCATGCAATCAAATAGAAAAAAAACCTATTGATTCGGTAAATGAGATGGATGTAGTTACCACTCCTTCTAGTTTATACACCGATTTAGATGGCAATCCTATTTCTTTGAATGATTATAAAGGCAAGAAAATTTTACTAAATTTTTGGGCAACATGGTGTAGCCCTTGTATTGAGGAAATGCCTTCTCTGGAGCGCGCCATGACACAATTGAAAGATGATAATTTTGTCTTTCTTTTAGCTACCGATGAGTCTGTCGAAACCATAAACAATTTCAAAGCTCACAACAATGTTAAACTTAATTTTATACGTTACACTGGTGCCCTATCGCAATTAAAAATATATGCGCTACCAGCCACTTTTATTTATAACGAGCAAGGAGAGGAAGTCTCGGTAATTAGCGGAGCAACTGAGTGGGACTCCCCAGAAATGATTTTGAAACTAAAGAATAGCAATTAAATGAAGTCTATAAATTTCATAACCGTAAGCATAGTTCTAGCATTATTTGTCTCGTGTACGTCTAAAAAGAAGGAGCAAGTACCAGCAAAAAAAAATGTAGTGTTTGTACACCCTTTGGCATTTCCTGGCGGCACAGAAACATCATTACCACATTTATTTTCAAACACGGAACAAACCATACTCTCTTGGGTAAAAAGTATCAATGATTCTGTAACGCAACTTAATTACTCCTATTTAAAAGATGGCAAATGGGAGCAGCCTAAGGAAATTATATCAGGTAAGGATTGGTTTGTAAATTGGGCAGATTATCCAACCATTACAGGGAATAATGGTAATCTCCTTGCACATTACCTTAAAAAATCTTCTAAAGAAACTTTTGCATATGACATCAAATTAAATGTTTTACCGCAGGATGTCTCAAAATGGCAAACACAGAAGGAATTACATACCGATAATACAAAAACAGAACATGGTTTTGTAACGGCTTTGCCCTATCAAGAGGATTCATTTTTTATCACTTGGCTAGACGGGAGAAATACAATGTCTGATGCCGCTGATGCGCATGCGGGTCACGGAGAGACTATGGCTATTAGAGCAGCTGAGGTTTCTTCTGAAGGTACCGTTAGTGAAGAAATGCTTCTAGATCCTAAAACCTGTAGCTGTTGCCAAACTACTGCGGCAATTACGGCTAATGGTCCTATTGTTTTATATAGAGACCGTACTGATGAAGAGATTAGAGATATAGCCATTACAAGACGCGTAGATGGAAAATGGACAACTCCTAAATTTATTCATAAGGATGGATGGGAAATAAAAGGCTGTCCTGTTAACGGACCTAAGGTAGATGCTATTGAAAATAATGTTGTAGTTGCTTGGTTTACGGCAGTAAATGGGAAACCAAAAGTGCAGTTAGTTTTTTCTAAAAACGGAGGCGAAGATTTTTTAGAGCCTATTTTAATAAGCAATAAGGAAACTTTGGGTAGGGTAGATGTTGAAATGCTAAACCCTGATACTGCTATTGTAAGTTGGATGGAAACAATTGCGAAAACAACCTACTTAAAGGCGATGAAAGTAACTAAAGATGGGATGCAATCTACGCCAATTTCTATAAGTGTAATGGGCGACTCTCGAAACACTGGGTTTCCTCAAATGGAAAGAGTAGGCGACAAAATGTATTTTGCGTGGACTGTTCATGATGCTAAAATATCAAGTATAAAAACAGCATACGTTCCCTTAAATATATTCTAATAAACCATGATTTAAGGTATAAAAAAATAACGGAGCATCGCTGCGGTTTTCATTATGAACCAAAATAGAAGTCAATAACCTAAAATTTGCTCCATTCTTGAAGCTGCAATTTCACTTGCGTGATAATTTAACTTTCCTACATTTACTACAGTGTTAATATGACCTATTAAACGGCATCAGTTCTATTTTAGTCATAGATGATATGGCTCTCTAATGCAAGTTCTCGTCTTCTTTCTTCTGCAATATGCACTTTAAATGCTGTACGTATTTTTGTAGCTTTTTACGTGTTAAAATTTACAATAACCTAAAGATGTTAACGTTTAAATAATTATAAAATGTAATTATTGATCCTTTGTGGCGTCTAATACTAAAATCTCTTATGGAGATAAATGAATTTGAAGTGTCGCATAAGGTAACTTAAGAAAACACTTTAGATGCAAGTCACGGCAATTATTTCTAATTTTGTAATTAGCTTAAAATCAGTAACTATTGAAAACACTTACTACTTATTGGTTTCTACAAGATTTTAATCTTTTTGAAAAATTAGGAATGTCCACAATGATGGAAATGTGCGATTTGTTAGAGATGGAAAATATTGATAAGGGGCAAACTATACAAATTGGTACCCGCAATAAGAAGTGTGTTTTCTTTTTAAAAAAAGGCGCAGTTAAAATCATGGACACCACTAATAATACAACAAAGTACATCGTTAAAAATGGTAATATTTTTGGAGAACTTTCATTATTTAATCTTGAAGCGGCTTCTAAAGAAGTGGCGCAAACGCTTGAGGATTCTATCATTTGCTATATAGAATCTGATACGATGGAAAGACTTATAGAAAAGCATAGTTCATTAAAAAATAGAATTCTTAAGATTTACGGATTACGAATTCAAAAATTAGAAAACAGATTAGAGAACCTTTTATTTAAGGGCAGTAAAACAAGAATAGAAGATTTTATTGAATCATACATAAAAGAATTTGGAGTAGTTAAGGAGCATAAAATTGAAGCTAAAAACCTACTATCTCATAAAGATATTGCAAACCTGACCAATACTTCTCGACAAACAGTAAACAATGTGTTAAGCACTTTGCGTAAAGAGAAAAAAATATTTTATGATTCAAAATACATTTCGATCCTACATCGAAATATACCTGAAAATTAAATAAGCGATTAAAACAACCAACTAGACCATATCATTTATGAGTACCATTACAACCATTAAAACCCTAGGGTACCTAGGATTATTAGGAGCCCTATTCGTGGGGGCAGGAGAATACTTACTGCATTATTCACCCAATATTTTAGGACATGCAAAAGACTATGAGTTTTTTGCGTTTGTAAGCCTAGAGCATATGACACTTGGGCATTTTTTAGCAGTCATAGGACTTCCATTCTATTTTGCAGGCTATATTCATATTTATTTAATGTTGAGATCTGGTAGTGAAACACTCGCTAAACTTACGCTTGGCTTAGGTTTTATTGCCTTTGCAGTAGGGGGTATTTGGATTGGTTCCAGAGCAACAATAGGGAATATTGTGCACTTAAAAGAAGCTATCTCTCCAGAAGTTTATAAAAACCTAATAGCGCATTATACCAATCATGCAGAGATATTAGTACAGGCATTACGCGTAGTAATAGCCCTATTATCCATCACTTTTGTGAGTGCTATTTTAAAAGGAGGTACCTACTATAAAAAATGGATGGCCATTTTTAATCCGATACTTATTTTAATAGTCATAGCGCTTAGTGGCTTAGCAATACCATCTATAGGGCAGCATACCTTACCTATTTTAATGAATATCACGCATTTTATACTTTTTAGCCTATCAATTTATCAACTAAACAATTTTATAAAACCATTACATCATGATTAAAAAGATTTTAAAAGTACTAGGCATCGCTTTAGTATTAATGATAGGGGTCGTCCTTTTTCGTTTCTGGAAAGATTCCGTTTCTGACAAATACGATGTTAGTATAGCCGCAGAGAAAATTCCAAAATTTAAGAGTATTCCTTTAGATTTCACCCATCAATATAGGGGTGATAAATCATTACCTATAGCACCATCGGCACTTATTGATATTGATAATGATAATATTGATGAAGTATTTTTTGGTGGAGGAATGGATCAAGAAGATGCGATCTATGCCTATAGAGATCATGCATTTGTTTTAATTTCTGAAGAAGTTGGCTTAGCTAAAAAAGGAAATACAACGACTACATTAGGAGCTATATCTGCCGATATGGATAATAATGGATTTTCAGACTTAGTCCTAGGTCGTGAAGATGGTCTGTATATTTATTATAATACAGATGGTATTTTTACCATTAAGAAGATTGCTACTCCCATCAACCAGAAATCTACGCCTGCAGGGATTACCGTGGGCGATATTGATAAAGATGGCGATTTAGATATTTTCCTGTCTACCTACCTTAAAAAAGAATTAATGGAAGGGCAGAATATTTTTGAACGTTATGACTATGGAGCTACGAGTGAGCTTTTATTGAACAACGGAGATAATACTTTTGCTAGCATTACCAAACAAGCAGGATTAGATTATATACATAATACCTTTCAAGGTGTTCTTGTAGACATTGATAATGATTCTTGGTTAGACTTGGTGGTGGTTCATGATACCGGAGAGGCTAGAACGTATAAGAATAATGGTGATTTAACATTCACCATGAAAGAGAACCCTTTAACAAAGAAATTTGCTTACCCTATGGGCTTGGCAGTCGGGGATTATAATAATGACGGTCTTGTAGATTTTATGTTTTCTAATGTAGGTACTACAGCACCAGACTTTATGGCGAGTGGTGATATTAAAAATAAAGAACTGTTTACAGATAAATGGATTCTTTTTAAAAATGAAGGTAATTTTAAGTTTACAGATGCAGCAGAAGATGCTAAGATTGCTGGGTATGAGTTTTCATGGGGATGCACATTTGCGGATATGAATAATGACGGACTTCAAGATTTAATTGTAGCAGAAAATTATGTTGATTTTCCATTTAGTAAACTGTTTAAACTACCAGGAAGATTTTTAGTGCAGAAAGAAGATCACACTTTTGTGCCTACCGAAAAGGAAAGTGGTGTTGAGAATCCTTTTTATGGGATAACCGCTTTAGTAAGTGATTTTAATAAGGATGGGTATTTAGATTTAATTTGGACCAATATAGATGGGCCAGCTTTTGCTTATCTTAACGAAGGTGGTAATAACAATTATATTCAAATTAATTTATTAGAAAATGCAGAAACTATGGGGGCAAAAGTCACTGTAGAAACTCCAACGAAAAAACTAACAGATTGGTTGGTTACGGGAGAAGGGCTTGCTAGCGATCAAACTGCGTTATTAAATTTTGGGTTAGGAGAAGAAACTACGGTGAATAAAATTACAATCCAATATTCCAATGGTAAAGTAGATGAGCTTTTTAACTCTAAGGTAAATACCATAGTAGACGTTGAAAAAGAAAAATTGCTAGCAATGAAAATGATGTTAAAAGATTCTATAACTCAATAATATGAAAAATCTTTTAAAATCAGTTTTTAATAAAAGACCAGATGCATTTGATGAAACCCCAGCATCAGTATGTCCTAATTGTTGGGGAGACCAAGAATATGGCAACATTATCCGTAAAAAATATAAAGACATTCAAATAGAAGTCAATAATAAAGAACGTAAACATGCTTTTATTCAAAACTTTATCGTTACAAATTTAAGTGGTATAAGATTAAAAAGTACGGTTAATGGGTTAGAATGTCCGACATGTCAATTACGTTCTAATGATTAGTATTTATAGAGTAATTCTAGTCTTACTCATTTTTGGAACTATAGGAGTGGGAGGGCTTGTAATAGAAGAAGTGCAGACAGGAAACGGTTGCCCTAAAATAGGAATAATACCTGCATGCTTTATAGTCTTATTTTGTTTTTTAGTTCCTCTTGTGGCACATTTAAAAAAGAAATGGAATATACTCTATTTCCTTTTTACAGGCTTAGCTTTTGTAATTGCAATAATCGCTTCAGTGATGCAATATTTAGGGCATAGTGAGTGCCCTAAAACAGATGGGGGTTTACCTATGTGTTATTTGTCTTTTGCAATTTTTTCATTATTAATTACGCTTAAAATTATTCAGATTAAAAAATAATAAATTAATAAACTAACGGTTCAAAAATGAAAACTTTTAAATTACTCAACCTTTTGTTGCCTCTAACAGCGGTACTAAGCTCAAGCTTAGTTTTTTCACAAGAAATAGAAAAAACTATTTACATGACTGGTAACACTTCAGATATAACAAATACTCATGTCCTTAGTCAAATAGCCTTAGCTGCAAAATCTGCAGAAAACCCTATGCTACTTTTATTGGGTAACGAAGCTCCTAAAGAAAATTATGAATCATCACTTAATGAGCAGCTCTTAATTGTAAATGATTTTAAGAAAGAAGCTATATTCATAAGCGGTGGTCAAGAATGGTCAAAAGAAGGCTATAAACGTTTAAAAGATATTGAAAAACATATAAAAAAAAATAGTAAAGCTAAGTTTTATCCTGATAATGATGAGCCTATAGATTCCTATGACATTTCTGAAAATGTGGTATTAATTACCGTAGATTCTCAGTGGTATTTAGAAGATTGGAACCAGAATGTGTATATCAATGAAGATGCTGAAATTAAGAATAGGAACTTATTCTTTTTAGAATTCGAAAACCGAATAAAAAAAGCACAAGGAAAAATAATTCTTATAGCAATTCACCATCCTATAGAAACAAATACAAGACAAGGGTTATTGGCTAATACAGGGGGTTTTAACGTTAATGATTTCCAGAATGCAGAATATAGAAGTTTAAGACAACGTCTAAAAACTATAGCTAGAGGTGCTGATGATGTTATTTTTCTATCGGGTCTTGGTAAAAATTTGCAATACCTTAATACTTCGGTTCCTCAGATTATTAGTGGAGCAGCAGGAGACTTAGAAGCAGTAAAAAAAGAAGATGATGGGCAGTTTGCATTAGCAAAAAATGGTTATGCACGTTTAGATATTGGCGTGAACGGAAAAGTTGTAGTACATTTTTTTACACTTGAAAACGGGATGCCAGAAAAAGCTTTTTCAACAACTATTTTAAAAGGCGGGGCGCAAGATGAGGTTGAAGTTTCTCCAATCAAAAATAATTTTCCTTCTAAAAAATCTGCAGCGGTGTATACCAAAGAAGAAACTACTAAAAGTGGCGTATATAAGGCACTTTGGGGAAATCATTACCGAGAATATTATGGTAAGGAAGTAAACGTACCTGTAGTGCTTTTAGATACTCTAAAAGGCGGACTAACACCTGTTAAACGTGGTGGTGGGCAACAATCAAAATCACTTAGATTAGAAGATAAAAACGGACAGCAGTTTGTAATGCGTGCATTAAAAAAGAGCACTATTAAATTTTTACAAGCCAATGCTTTTCAAGACACTTATATTGGAGATGCTTTAGATGATACAGTTGTCGATAAATTTCTTTCTGATTTCTATACGACTTCGCACCCTTATACTCCTTTTGCTATTGGAGATTTATCAGATGCTGTAGGTGTTTTTCATACCAATCCTGAGCTGTATTATATTCCTAAACAAAAAACTTTAGCAGAGTTTAATGATGATTTTGGTGATGAACTCTATATGATAGAAGAGCATGTAGGAGATACACAATTAGCATCAGAATCTTTTGGTACACCTGTTAAAATTTTAAGTACTGCTGATGTTTTACAAGAAATCCATAAATCAGGTAAATCTGTTGTAGATGAACCTTCTTATATTAAAGCACGTCTTTTCGATATGCTTTTAGGAGATTGGGACAGACATGAAGATCAATGGCGTTGGGCACTTTTTAAAAACGATGATGGTACAGAATATTGTAAGCCTATTCCAAGAGATCGAGATCAAGCTTTTTCAAAGTATGACGGTGCGCTTATAAGTTTTTTAACTAGAGCAATACCAGGTTTGCGTAAAATGCAAACTTATGATGATGATTTAAGAAGCGTAAAGTGGTTTGCATCATCTCCATACCATTTAGATTTAACATTGATCAATGCTTCTGGTTGGGAAGAATGGGAAAAGCAGGCAAAAGCAATACAAGAAAGTCTTTCTGATGCAGCTATAGAAAAGGCATTTGAAAATATACCAGCAGAAATTAAAGGGGCTACAATAGATGATATAAAAGAGAAGCTAAAAGGAAGACGTGAAAATCTTTTAAAAATTGCTAATGCATATTATTTGTATTTAAATAAATTTGAGGTAGTTACAGGAACACAAAAATCAGACGATTTTAAAATTACTAGATTACCAGATGGTCAAACAAACATAAGAATAGATCGTAAGGATTTAGGAATTCTAAACCGTACTTTTTCTAGAGATGTTACTAAAGAAATATGGATATATGGTCTTGATGGTAGTGATACATTTGTAGTAGAAGGTGAAGGAGATCATCTTGTAAATATAAAAATAATTGGAGGGAAGAAGAATGACACCTACGATTTTAAAAACACCAAAAAAGTAAAGTTATACGATTATAAGAGTAAGGAAAATACAATCGTCAATAAAAAATCTAAAAAATGGCTTGTAGATGATTATAGTATTAATAACTACGATCACAAGAAAGTAAAATATAGTTTTGATCAATTATTACCCATAATTGCTGTCAATCCAGATGATGGTCTTAAGATTGGTGTACTTAGTAATCATGCTTATTATGGTTTGCAAAGAAACCCATTTACGTATAAACACAGTATTAATGCAGCTTATTACACAAGTACCTCAGGTTTTGATGTTTCGTATAAAGGAGAATTTTCTAACATTTTTAAGCATTGGAATTTTGGAATAGAAGGTTTGTATACAAGTCCAAATTTTGCTGAGAATTTCTTTGGGTTTGGTAATGAAACAGAGTATGATAAAGATGTTAATGATTTAGATTTTAATAGAGTTAGAATTCGTAAGTGGAATGCTGCTATCTCTTTAAATTGGAGAGGAGCAAATGGAGGGTATTTTCAGTTTAAACCTCTTGTAGAATCATTTGATGTTGAAAATACAGAAGATCGTTTTGTTTCAGACTTTTCAGCAGACAACTCAATTTTTCAGCATCAAATTTATGGTGGAGCAGAGGCTACTTATAATTATGAAAATAAGGATAGCGCAGCCTTCCCTACCTTAGGTTTAAATATGGGCTTAACTGCAGGGTATAAAACAAATATTGATGATACCACAGCAGATAATAGCTTTGGGTATCTAAAACCAGAATTAGCAATAAGCCATAAACTTACAAGAAGTGGCAGCCTAGTTTTGGCTACCAAATTAGGAGGTGAAGTTATTTTAGGTGATGATTTTGAATTTTATCACGGTGCTAGATTAGGAGGTAATAATAGCCTTAGAGGATTTAGAAATGAACGTTTTACAGGTAAACAATCTTTTTATCAGAATACAGATTTAAGAATACCATTAGGAGGTTTAAAAACAAGTGTAATTCCTATTCGTTTTGGAGTAACAGGAAGTTTTGACTATGGCCGTGTTTGGACAAGTGACGATAACTCTAATGTTTGGCATAACTCCGCTGGAGGTTCTTTATGGGTAGTTGGAGCAGAAGCTTTAACGGCTAATCTTGGATATTTTAATAGTACAGATGGTGGTAGAATTGTCTTTGTACTCGGATTCTCATTTTAATACTAAAAACCAATATACATATGAAAAAACCAATTGTTATTGCGCAAGTAAAATCATTAGAAAACAAAAAACCGGCTCATGCTTTAGTTAATGGTCTTGATTTGGTCATTGTTAAGTTTGATGATGTGATATCAGTACTTTACGGAAGATGTTTGCATCGAGGAGCATTAATGTCTGATGGGCATATTGATGGTCATAATCTTATCTGTGGAGTTCATGGTTGGGATTATCGATATGATACAGGTGTTTCTGAATATAATAATAATGAAGTGCTGCATAAGTTTACAACAAAAGTTGAAAATGGAGACCTTTTCGTAGATGAAGTAGAAATTGATACCTATTTAGAAAAACACGCACAACCTTTTAATCGGGAAGAATATTTAGGAGCTTACGCAGATACGCACCCTGAAGAAACAGAACCTTATACAGGGTATATAAAAGAATTGGCAAAAAACGGATTAAAAAATCTTGGACATCATGGTTTCTCTGCGTCTATGGGGGTAGATAGAAATACACTTCCAAAATGGAGTGATATTCAGTTTTTACCGGCACAATTAGCAAGTCGCCCTTTGTTAGATGAAGATGAGGTAGCTACTAAAGTAGTGATCGGTCCTAATGCAAAAAAACCTTTAAGCTTAGACATTCCTTTATTTGTAAGTGATATGAGTTTTGGTGCATTGTCACGAGAAGCAAAAATTGCATTATCAAAAGGAGCAGAACTTGCGGGTACAGGTATTTGCTCAGGAGAAGGCGGAATGCTTCCTAAAGAGCAAGAAAATAACAGTAAATATTTTTATGAGCTTGCTTCTGCACAGTTTGGCTTTTCTTGGGATAAATTAGATCATGTACAAGCGTTTCACTTTAAAGGCGGACAAGGGGCTAAAACAGGAACAGGAGGTCATTTACCAGGAAGCAAAGTAAGTAAAGAAATAGCAGAGGTAAGAGGTTTAAAAGAGGGTGAAACAGCAATTTCCCCAGCAACTTTTCCAGATTTTCATGGGGTGAAAGATTTTAAGGCCTTTGCAGATAAAGTAAGAGCGCATACAGGCGGAATTCCAATAGGATTTAAGATAGCAGCAAGCCATATAGAAAAAGACATCCAATTTGCCTTAGATGTGGGAGTAGATTATATTATTCTTGATGGTCGTGGTGGAGGTACAGGCTCTGCTCCTACCATTTTACGAGACAATATAAATGTACCAACTATTGCAGCTTTGGCAAGAGCACGTAAATATTTAGATAAAGTAAATGCTACTGGGGTAACCTTAATAATTACAGGCGGACTGCGAATTGCAGAAGATTATGGAAAAGCATTAATGTTAGGAGCAGATGCTGTTGCAGTTTCTAATGCTGCACTACAAGCCATTGGTTGTTTAGGTATGAGGGCCTGTGGGAGCAATAACTGCCCAGTAGGAATAGCAACTCAAAAAGAATCTTTAAGAAGCCGATTAATTATAGATGCTTCAGCGAAACAATTGCATAATTATTTTGATGCAACCAATAATCTAATCAAAGTAATTGCAAGAGCATGTGGTTATGATGATATCTCTAAATTTAATCAGGAAGACTTATCAACCTTTAATAGAGAAATGCACCATTTAACAGGAATACCTTATGCAGGAACTAATCTTTAAAATTTACTCATGACAAATCAAATTCATATTGCAGCACAATACCTAGCAACAGCCGGGATTAATTTTTTAGATAAAAAGGCAGATGATAGCCATACTAACCTTGGGTTTAATACAAAAAAAGGATATTTAGAAACATGGACATTAAGTGATATAGGGCATAAATTAGCACTTGACTACAAGTCATTCTCTCTTTATTGGTTACGTAATGAAGAGCAAATAGAAACTTTTCTTTTAGACGGTAAAACGCATAAAGAAATAGTGACATGGATTCAGAATGTAACGGAAGTTTTAGGACGGAATACTCCATATAGTTTTGCGTTACATTATGACTTACCCTATGAAAAAATAGCAGATGATTTTACGTTTGCAAAACCAGCACAAGAAGAGCTTAATGGGTTAGTAAACTTGCGTACAATCGCTCAAAATTCTTTAGAGGTCGTAGTTAAAGAATTAAATTTAGAGACAGGTATTCGGATTTGGCCACATCATTTTGATACTGGAGGTTTTATAACTTTAGATAAACCTGAAAATGTTAGTGTAGGTTTTGGTATGGCAATACCAGATACGCTAGTCGATGATTTTTATTTGTATACTAGTGGGTACAACGGGCATGAAGGTATTAGTACAGAAGAATTTAAAAAATTATCTTTAGGAAGTTGGAAAAATGAAGGTTTTAAAGGAGCTGTAAACCCTATGAGTGGTTTAGATGAAGAAAAAGTAATCGCATTTTTTAAAGAAACGATCTTAACCTATAAGGCATTATAATTTTGATAGAAAATCATTTTAAAGCTACGGATGCATTATCATTAGCTTCTTTTAAGGAGATGGATTACCTTGCGGTAGAACAGTATAATTTACCAATACCCCTGATGATGGAAAATGCAGGTTTGCAACTAGCTAATTTAATTGCATTAACTGCGAAAAAAACATCTAAAATTTTAATAGGAATAGGTAATGGTAATAATGGCGGTGGCGGTTTAGTTGCGGCTCGTAGGTTGGCCGCTTGGGGTTTTGAGGTGTATTTAGATATACCTGTCGAAATTACTAAAAATTTACCTGCAGAGCAATTAGAACGTGCGTTGCTGTTTGGGGCAAAAAAAGGAATAATAGCAGCACCAGATATTTGGGTTGATGCTTATTTAGGTTTCTCACAAAGGCTTCCATTGAGTGAAGTGTTTTTAAGTAGAATACAAACAGCTAATAGTTCTAATGCGCTTAAAATCTCATTAGATATTCCTATGGGTGTTTCTGAGGATATTACACAACCAATGTTTCAAGCAGATCAAGTGCTTACCTTGGCAGCACCTAAACAAATTCTGAATACGCTCTCTCTTAAAACTAAAATTTTTATTGCAGATATAGGAATACCTTATGGTATCTATGAAAAATTTAATATTCCTATGCCTTCTTTTTTCAAATCATAAAATAGCTAACTTTAATCCGTATGGAGCCAAAAGATAAAAAAATACAAAAAGCAGAAAGTAAATATTTAATGGAAGAATTAAATATTGATATGGATGGCTTAAAGGCATTAAAAAAGAAATTGGCTAAGGTAGAACCAAGGTCAGAACGTGGTGCAGAAACCCTGTTTAGATTAGTTTCTAAAAATCAATATACGCTAAATACAATGATTGATAGGAAGTCAAACATATTGATTTCTATAAATGCACTTATCCTTTCTATAATTTTAGGAACTGTTTATGGTCAGCTAGATGAAGATCCGCATTTAATTTATCCTGTTATCATGATGTTGCTTACCAATATTATATCCATTGCATTTGCAATTTTTGCTACTAGGCCAGAATTAAAACATGGGGAGATGCACACGAACAACTTATTGTTTTATGGGAATTTCAATACCATGAATGAAGAAGAGTATGTAACGCAGATGACTGGTTTAATGTATAAAGGAGATGAGTTGTATGAAACTATTGCAAAAGACACCTATCACCTAGGTAAAACAATAGATAGAAAGTTTAGACTTCTTCGTAAATCTTTTCATGTTTTTTTAATCGGGATTATTCTTTCGGTTATAGCTTTTCTTATGTGTCATTTATTCTTTGCATCGATGGTGTAATGTTTTTTTAAATTTTAGAATAAATAAAAAAGCTCCATAATTTACTTATGGAGCTTTTGGTTTGAAAAACTAACTAAACTTAATACCCGCTATTTTGTGTAAATTGTTTGGTTACATCCATTGTTTCCTGTGGGATAGGGAAAATTCTTCTAAAGGGTTCTGTCGCTGGTTTAGCTGTGTATGCAACATCAAAAGTGCCAAAACGGATCATTTGAGGTCTTCTTTGTAGTTCCCAATACAATTCAAACCCTATTTCTTTATACAATTGTGTTTCATCTAAAGTTGTTATTGCTTCGCCAGGAGCATTACTAAAAAGCGATTCTCGAGTTCTGCTTGTTCTTAGTGTATTTATATCCGTTAATGCATCTCCTGTTTGTCCGTTTCTAAAATAGGCTTCTGCTCGCATAGCAAACATTCCTCCTAAACGGTATAATGGAATATCAACCTTACTATTGCCATTTCCATTTTCTGGATCATATTCAAACTTAAAAATTCGTACCCCTCTGTTGATTTGATTTTGAGCAAAAACAGCCTGAGCCGGATTATCAAAGTTAAGTTCAGGAGTAAAATCCATAGGAGTAGCCGTACTTTTTTCCATCACTAATGGAGAAACTTCAATTCTACCATCGGAAGTCATAATAAAGCCTCCATTACCATCTAAAACAGGTCCGTACTGAGGTCCGTTTAAGAAACCACTATTAAAATGAAACCAAGCATTGCTTTCTGAATCAGGAACAAAATCTTCAGCAGGAACACTTACATCAGTACCATCATTCATAAACCAAGTGCCGTCACCATATTGATATTTTCTAGAAAAACGAGGATCACTTTCATTACCGCTCCAAGTAGCAAAAAACTCAGGAGTAGTGCATGCTGCATTGGTGCCTCTATTTGCAGGAGAAGGTCTTTGGTTTCTAGCTACAGATACATATCCAAAATCATTATCTCCAGAGCGTACTGCTTCAATTTCTTGAATTACAGCAAAAATCATTTCAGTACTGGATCCGTTATCAATTGAAAAATTAGAAAAATAGTTGCTTTCTAAAGCAAATTTTCCGGAATCGATTAATAGTGAAGTGTACTTAATTACTTGCTCCATATCATTACTACCAGAGGTTAATGATGCTTGCGTAAAATCAAAAGAAGAATTGCTATTGTAGCGGTCTTTAAACACCGCTCTATTTAAATACATTGTTGCTAACAAACCGTAAGCAGCCTCTTTTGTAAAACGGCCATTATAAGTAGATTGCTCTCCTAAACCGGCCAAATCTGGAAGAATAGCTTCTACTTCAACGATTAAATCATCAATGGCATCTGCTGCTTGTAAAATTTGGATGGTTTGTTCTCCTCCATAAGGATCTCTGTAGGGTGCTTGCCCATAAAGATCTAAGGTGGTATAGGTGTAAAAAGCTAATAAACCTCTAGCTTCGGCTAAAAATAACTCCTTATTGCTGGCGTCAGAATTATAAATACTCTCTACAGCTGTTAATGAGCGTGTAATTCCATTGGTTAGATAATTCCAGTTTTCAGTTGTGATACCATTGTCTGGCGCCCATGTAAACTCATGCATAGACCTCCATTTGCCACCATCTCCCCAGTCACTACCGCGTGTTGGTAACATGGCAATATCTGTGGTATACTCTTGAAGTGCAAAAACACCACCATGATCTACAAAAGTTTTATCACCTAAACGGTCATAGGCCGATGCTAGTACACCCTCTGGATCTGCTGTTTGCTCTCCTAATTCTTCATCTAAAACTACCTCTTCTAAATCTGTACAACTGGTAAAGAGTAAGCTTAGCATGAGGAAAGTAATGCTGTATATTGTTAATTTTTTCTGCGTTTTCATAGTCTATTATAATTTAAAAATTGCACCTAAAATAAATGTTCTAGAACCTGGGTAGCTAGAATAATCAATCCCTAAAGACTGATTTCCGCCACTAGATTTTGGACTATTAATTAGTGGGTCATAACCAGAATAATTGGATATAGTCAAGAGATTTTGGCCTGTAATATATAAGTTGATTCCTTCTAACCAGTTTACATTATTCACTTGTAAATTATACCCTAAACGAGCGGTGTTTAAGCGTATAAAATCTGATTTTTCTAAGTAGAAGGTAGATAGTTGAGGTGAATTTGCAGGGTTTGCACCAGTTTCATAATAGGCAGTTGAAACGTTCCTATCAGATGCCAAATTATTAATATTTAAAGCATTTAAGCCAGTGTTATTAATTAAATATCCTCCTGCTTGACCTATTAAAGAAAAAGAGAAATCAAAATTCTTATACTTCATTTGACTGTTAAAGCCGTAAGTGAATTTTGGTAAAGCACCTTCTATAATAATACGATCATCTGCAGTAATATTACCATCATTGTTGGTGTCATTAAATACATCAAACCCGTCTTCATCAAAACCTACATGTTCTAATAAGTAAAAAGAGCCAGCAGCATAACCGCTCTTATAAATATTTGCTAAAACCCCAGATTGACCAGGTCCAGAAATAGAGCCAGATAGTATTTCTGATACGGGTAAATTTTTAATTTCATTAGCTAATGTTGCGCCGTTAACATCTACATCCCAACTAAAATTTGAGTTAGAAACAAGGTTAGAGCCTACCATAAATTCCAGACCAGAATTTACAATTTCACCATCTATATTTACCCAAATATTATCAGTTGGACTTAATACCTGAGAAGGGATGTTTAATATCGCATCTGTAGTAGTTTTTTGGAAATAATCTAAGGAACCATATAATTTTCTATTCCATAAACTAAAATCTAAACCAACATTGTACTGTTCAACAACTTCCCATTTAAGATCTGGGTTAGGCGTTCTTAATACTGATATTCCATTGATTAAGGCATCATTACCATATAGGTAATACCCATCTGCTCCAGAGAGAGCATAACTAGCTTGTGTTATTTTGTTTTGCACTTCTTGGTTTCCTGTTTGACCCCAACTTGCTCTTAACTTAAGACTTTCTACAGGGCTATCTGCTAAAAATTTTTCTTCAGAAATATTCCAACCTAAAGCAAAAGAAGGAAAGTAACCATATTTACTATTTTCGCCAAAACGGGTAGAACCATCAGCACGCATAGAAGCAGTTAGTAAATATTTACCGTCAAAAGAATAATTAAACCTTCCAAAATATGACTGTAGCTCATTCTCTTGTGCAAAACCATCTACATTAATTTGTGAATTATTAGAAGTTGGGCTGTATACTGGTTTAACTCCATTGTCTTTCTCAGGAATGTTATCTAAATTAAAACTGGTTCCTGAACGTTCAAATTTCTGATAAGAAAATCCGCCTAAAACTTCTAACTTATGCTTTTCTCCTGCTAATAGGTTGTAGGTTAAGTAGTGCTCTAATAAAGTACTTTTAGATTCTAAATTATTTTGAACATACATTCCTAACGGGTTCAAATCGGTAAGGTTAGGGTATATAGTAGTGTTACGTTCTGCAATAGAGCGGTCTATTCCGTAATTCAATTTATATTCTAAACCTTTAAAAAGGCGTAAAGAAGCTTCTATGTTTCCTAAAATACGTAATGTACGTGTTTCGTCTTCATAAATGCTTAATAAGTATGCTGGGTTGTAATGCGCATTCATATTGAAATTGGTAAACTCTCCATTTTCATCAAATACAGATCTTGTAGGGTTTGCCATTAACGTATGTATAATTAATTGGCCATTAGACCCACCATCATCACTAGTAGGTACTCCGTTATCTACAGTTTCACTGGCAGTAAGGTTTACTTTAATTTTTAAACGCTTATCGTCTAAAAAACTCTCAGCAACATTTATTCTCCCAGAAGTTCGGCTGAACTCGCTGTTATTAACAATACCTTCTTGATCCATATTCCCTAAGGAAACATAATAGTTTCCACTCTCATTTGCTTTGGAGTAGGATAAGACATTACTTTTCGTAATAGCTGTTCTATAAATTTCATTTTGCCAATCTGTAGAGGCGCCATGGTCAAAAGCATCATCTGTAATGGCAGCTCTATACTCATTAGCATTTAGAAGATCCATTTTATTAGCTACTGTAGACATTCCTAAATAAGTATCTAAGGTCAAAGAGGCTTTTCCTGTTTTTCCTTTCTTTGTGGTGATAATTACCACCCCATTAGATCCTCTTGCACCATAAATTGCAGCAGCAGAGGCATCTTTCAATACATTTATAGACTCTATATCACTTGTATTTAAAAAGTTTAGAGGATTTTTAGCACTTGAGGAACCAAACCCTACGTTAGAACCAGAAGGACTCACATCATCATTAGTTAATGGTACACCATCAATAACAAACAGCGGACTACTACCACTACGGATAGAGCCAACGCCACGAATACTTACATCTATACCTGCACCAGGTTCTCCGCTTGTATTTACGACACGTACTCCGGCTACTTTACCTTGTAATAAACCATCAGGAGAAGTATTGATACCTTGTCTAAAGCTAGATTCCTTTAATTGAGTTACAGCACCCGTAACATCTGCTTTGGTTTGGCTACCATAACCAACAACAACTACTTCATTAAGCTCTGCTGCATCTGGGGTAAGTTGAGCTCTAATAGTGGTAGTAGATACAGTTACCTCTTCTGATTTATACCCGATGTATGAAATTTTTAAAATACTTCCGATACTAGTTTCTATCTGAAACTCTCCATCAAAGTTGGTAACCACTCCATTAGAAGTTCCTTTAACTTGCACGCTTGCACCAGGTAATGGAGCGTTGTTCTCGTCTAAAATAACACCTGATATAGTTTGCTGAGAAACTACACTTCTAATTATTGGAACTATTTTCTTTAGGAGTACTACGTTATTTGCAATACGATAAGAGAAACCGGCCTTAGCTCCTAAATCTTTTAAAGCATTTTCTAACGAAGTATTGTGGTAAGAAACCGTATACTTTTTACCATCTTTTATAATGTCTTCTCCATAGCTAAAATTGTATGAAGATTGTGAGCTTACTTCATTTAATAATGTAATTAAATCTGCATTTATATAATTAACTGTTATTGTGTTTTGGTTCTTTAAAGTGTCATTTGACCATCCTGTTTGGATGAAAAATAAACTTAATACTAAAAAAAGTATTGGTTTTAATTTAAAAGGAATATTTTTAAAATACATTTATTTAAGTGTTAGTGAATAATGCTTGAACATTTGCCGCAATTGTTCGTAGCAATTGCGGTTTTTTTAATTTTAATCAGTAGTAATTATTTCATTTTCATAGTGTAGATTTAAATTGGTTATATAATTTATTTGATTTAAAATGTCTTCTACACTCGCCTTTTTACCGATAAATAGAGTAAGTTTTAAAGTGTTTATTTTAGTGTTTTTTAGTGTGTTTGTAATGCCGTATTTAAGTTGAATTAAATCTAACACTTCCTTAACTTGTACCTCTTTTAAGTGTATATCTTGGTTATACCAATTAAGATTCATGATACCTTTTAGCTCTTCTTTTTTTAAAGTATTTCCTGTAGTGTGCACCTCTTCTCCAGGAATTAAATTTTCAGTGTTATTTTTGTAGCTCACTTCTACTTTTCCTGTAACAACAGCTACCCTACAGCTTTTTTCTTCCAAACGAATATGAAAAGACGTGCCTAGTACCTTTGTTTTTATTTCTCCTGATTGGATAACAAAAGGATGGTCAGGGTCTTTAGCGATATCAAAAAAAGCATTCCCTTTCAAAAGTTTTACATTCCGCTGCTCCCCGTTAAATTTTTCAGGATATTCTAAACTAGAGTTTGGAGCTAAATAGACCAGTGAACCATCGTTTAATGCAATAGAATCTAGCACATTTTCTGTTGTGATAACCAGTATATTTGAAGTAGTACTTTTATATTGAATAATAAAGGCAAGGGAAATGATAATAGCTATTGCTGCGGCATATTTTAAAAAAGTAAGGTTTAGCTTTTTTACTGGTTTTATGCTTATTTTAGATCTTATTTCATCTCTAATCTCATTTTTGTCTCCCATACTCTTTTCGTCCCAAGAAGCAGTATAGTATAATTTTAGAAGAAGAGCAGTAAGCAGTTTATTTTCAGAGGCATTCGTTTTATTGCGAACACTTTTTGAAAATAATTTTTTCAGAATAGATTTTGATTCTTGATGCATAAATGTGTTTTCTATAAGTAAGTACCAGAAAACCGCAATGCGTACTATCGCGAAATGTTACGATAAGTTTAAGCAAACATTAAGTAAATAAGAAAAACCAATAAAACCTATAAACAACCAACTCAACTGTGTCAATTCTACTTTAATTTGCCTTAATGCAGATGATAATTGATTTTTTACAGTTTGTTTAGAGAGGTTTAATTCTTCTG